>NZ_JBYSVW010000006.1:21638-72733 GCF_058986625.1 Pseudomonas sp. GW821-FHT07G06 | reverse complement strand
CTGAGCCAGTTGATCCAGCAGGAACAGGTCACCACCCTGCACTTCGTGCCATCGATGCTGCGCGCCTTTGTCGAAGAACCGAGCCTGAAGAACTGCCACAGCCTGCGTCAGGTGTTCGCCAGCGGCGAAGCGCTGCCGGTGGATCTGGTGCGGCGCTTCATGGGCCAGCACCCGGCGGCGCTGGTCAACCTGTATGGCCCGACCGAAGCGGCCATCGACGTCTCGGTGTGGCGCTGCTCGGCGGACGATGTGATCGTGCCGATCGGCAAACCGATCGCCAACCTGCACCTGTACATCCTCGACGAGGCCATGCGGCCGCTGCCGATCGGCAGCATCGGCGAGCTGTACATCGGCGGCGTCGGCGTGGCCCGGGGCTACCTGAAACGTGCGGAGCTGACCGAGGAGCGTTTCCTCGCCAGCCCGTTCATTGACGGTGATCGCCTGTACCGCACCGGCGACCGTTGCCGCTTCCTCGCCGACGGCAACATCGAATACCTCGGGCGTCTGGACCATCAGGTGAAACTGCGTGGCCAGCGCATCGAGCTGGGGGAAATCGACGCCGCCCTGCTGAACCAGCCGGCAATCACCGGCGCTTGCACGCTGGTGATCGATAACCGACTGATCGCCTTCTACAGCAGCAGCGCGCCGCAATCGGAGCTGGGCACAGTGCTCGCTGCCGAATTGCCGGCGTACATGGTGCCGGCGGTCTGGGTCGAAGTCGCGGCCCTGCCCCTGACCAGCAACGGCAAGATCGACCGCAAGGCCCTGGCGGCCCTGCCATTGCCACAAAGCCAGGAAGCCTACGCGGCACCGCGCAACGAGCTGGAAACGCTGCTGTGCCAGCTGTTCGACGAGTTGTTGGGTGAAATGATGAGCAGCGACCGCGAAGTCGGCACCACGGACAGTTTCTTCGCCCTGGGCGGTGATTCGATTCTCGGCTTGAAGCTGATCTCGCGCCTGCGTGAAAACGGCTACTCGCTCACCCCGAGGGATCTGTTCCGTTCACCGACACCGGCGGCGCTGGCGCAGGTGGCGAGCCCACTGCTGACCCTGGCCGAACAGGACGACGTGACCGGCGCCATGCCGCTGATGCCGTTGCATCAATGGTTCTTCGATCAGCAGCAACCGCAAGCGGCGTACTGGAACCAGTCGGTGCTGGCCGACAGCGACCGTCGCCTGGAGCCGGCCCTTGTGCAGGCCACGCTGGATCGTCTGGTGGCCCATCACGACGCCCTGCGCCTGCGTTTTGCCAAAGTCGAAGGGCAATGGCAGGCGCACATCGCACCGGTAGCGCCAGCGCAACTGACCTGCTGCGACCACCCGGAACAACTGCAAGACGTTGCACAGAGCCTGGACCTGCAACACGGTCCGCTGTTCGCCGCCGCCCTGCTGGAAGGCCAGCCGCAACGCCTGTACCTGGTGGCCCATCACCTGGCGATCGACGCCGTGTCCTGGACGCCGTTGCTGGAGGATTTCCAGCAGCTGTATCAAGGCCTGGAGCGTGGCGAGAACCCGAGCCTGCCGGCGAAAACCACGTCCTACCGCCAATGGGCCGAGCACATGCGCGCCCACGGCGACAAGGTCGGCGCCGAACAGCGCTACTGGAGCAACCAGACGACCCTCAACGCGGCACCGCTGGCCACGGTCGCCGAGCGCCGGACCCTGTCGGCCCGCTGGGATGCTGCGCGCACCCACCAATGGCTGACCGAGTCCCACGCCGCCTACCGCACACAACCGGAAGAGCTGCTGATCGCCGCCCTCGCCGCGACGCTGGCGGAAGCCGAAAGCCGCGCCGACATCGTGGTGGATCTGGAGCGTCATGGTCGCGATGCCCCGTTCGAAGGCCTGGATGTCAGCCGCACCGTCGGCTGGTTCACCACCCTCTACCCGTTGCGCGTGACGTCCAGTGGAGCCCCCGGCGACCGGGTGCGCAACGCCAAGGAGGCCTTGCGCGCCGTGCCGGGCCAGGGTCTGGGTCACGCCTTGCTACGCCAGCGCGGCGCCTTGCCGGCGGGTCGTGGCGATGTGCTGTTCAACTACCTGGGGCATGAGCAATCGGCCGGTGGCTGGTTGCGCGCCAGCCAGCTGACGCCGCCGTCGGAAGTGGCCCTGGCCAACCGCGTGAGCCATGGCCGCGAAGTGGTGGCCTGGCTGGAGGACGGTGTGCTGCATGTCGACTGGCACAGCGTCACGCCGAACGCCGACAGCCGCCTGCCCGCCCGCCTGCTGGAGCACCTGCAAGCGCTGGTCGGGCATTGCCTCGACCCGCAGGCCGGGACACTGATGCCATCGGACTTCCCGCTGGCCAAAGGCATGAACCAGGCCACCCTCGACACCCTGCTCAAACGCCTGGGGCCGAAGAAGTGAGCCCCGCCATCGCCCTGGATCTGATTTCGGAGTGCGCCGTTCGCGGCGCACGTGCCCCTTGGTTTTTCTGGATTGAACACTGCTGCCATGCATGACCAAATCGAAAACATCTATTCGCTGACTCCGCTGCAAAAAGGCCTGCTGTACCACGAGGCCTATGCCCCCGAGTCTCGGGTTTACTACCAGCAGATGAACATCGCCCTGGCCGGCGAACTCGACCTCGGCGCTTTCCGCCAGGCCTGGCTGTCGTTGATGCAACGCCACGCGGTATTGCGCACGGCGTTCCTCTGGGAAGAGCTGGACGATGCCTATCAAGTCATCCTCAAGGAGGTTGACCTGCCGCTGCGCGAAGTCGACTTGCGCGGCAACCCGCAGGGTCTTGCGGCGCTGGCGGCGCAGGATCATGGCCAGGCCTTCGACCTGGGTGCCGCGCCGCTGATGCGCCTGACCCTGGCGCGACTGGACGATAAGGACGGTCTGGCGCACTGGTCGCTGCTGTGGACGCACCATCACCTGCTGCTCGATGGCTGGAGCGTCGGTTCGCTGCTGGCGGACTGGCGCGACCTGTACCGTGCGGCACGCCGTGGTCAACACGCGGCGCTGGACAGCGTGCGGCCGTTCCAGGACTACGTGGCGTGGCTGGGCGAACGTCCTTCGGCGGACGAATTCTGGCGCCCTCGCCTGGCGGATTTCGCCAACACCACTCGCGTGCCGGAGTCCGATCCCCGTGGCCTGCTCGCCGACCCGGTCGAGGCGCACCTGCCGTGCACCGAACACCTGTTGGTACTGGATGCCGGGGCCACCGCCCGCCTGAGCGGTTTCGCCCGGGACAACAACCTGACCGTCAACACCTTGCTGCAAGCGGCCTACGCCTACCTGCTGGGCCGCCACAACGGCACTGACGAAGCCCTGATCGGCGTCACCGTGGCCGGGCGTCCGCAGCGCCTGAGCGGTGTCGAACGCATGGTCGGCCTGTTCATCAACACCTTGCCGCTGCGCGTGCGCTGGGACGATGCACCGACCGTGGGCCAGTGGCTGGCGGGCATTCAGGACTGGAACGCCGAGATGCGCGAGCATGAACACACGCCGCTGGCCAGCCTGCGCGCCTTGACCGCGCTGCCGCCCGGCGGCGAGCTGTTCGAAGCGATCATGGTGTTCGAAAACTTCCCGTTCCCCCGCGAACTGGACCAGATCGACGACGGCCTCTTCGGCCTGCCCGATGCCGAACACAGCGCAGCGCTGCGCCACACCGGCGGACGCAACAACTACCCGATGTCGTTGATCGCTTCGATGGAAGGCGACTGCTTGCAACTGCACCTGGTGCACCAGCGCAAACGCCTGTCCGATGCCGCCGGCGCACGCCTGTTGCAGCAACTGGTCACGCTGATCGACGAACTGAGCCGCGATGCCTCCCGGCCACTGGCTGACGTGCCGCTGTGCCCGGCGCAGGAACTGAACCTGACCCGCGCCTGGGGTAACGGTGCGACGCTCCAATTGCCGGATGCGCCGCTGCACGAACTGATCGCCGACCAGGCACGCCGCCATCCCCAGCGCGAAGCGGTGCGCGACGCCCAGGGTGCCTTGAGCTATGGCGAACTGCTGCAAGCCTCGACCGGTCTCGCCAGTGCCTTGCGCCAACGCGGCCTGCAAACGGGTGATCGCGTGGCGCTGGCCCTGCCCCGCGGCAACGACGCGGTGGTCTCGCTGCTGGCGGTGATGCAGGCCGGCGGCTGCTTCCTGCCGCTGGACCTCGGTCAGCCGGCCTCGCGCCTGGGGGCGCTGATGACCAGTGCCGACGTTGACTTCATCATCGGCACGCCGACCTTCGACACCGCGTCGGCCCAGGTGATCGACGCCACAGCCCGCGCTGCCGGCATCGACCTGCCGGCGGTGGATCAACAGGCCTGCGCCTATGTGATCTACACCTCCGGTTCCACCGGTACACCAAAAGGCGTGCGCCTGTCCCATCGCGCCATCGTTGCCTATGTCAGCGGCATCCTCGCCGAACTGGGGTGCGCCGACGCCGAACAGCCATGGCGCCATGCACTGCTCTCGACCCTGGCGGCCGACCTCGGCTACACCCAGTTGTTCGGGGCGCTGGTCAGCGGAGGCAGCCTGCTGCTGGTGGACGACGACACCCGCGCCGACCCGAACGCCCTGGCGCAATGTTTTGCCGAATTCACCCCGGACCTGGTCAAGCTCACGCCCAATCACTTGCACGGCCTGCTCGCCGCGCACCCTGACGCCAGCCTCTTGCCGCGCCAGGCCCTGTTGCTCGGCGGCGAAGCCTTGCAAGGCACTTTGCTGGACACCCTGCGCGGGCTGCGTCCAGACCTTGCGGTCTACAACCACTACGGCCCGACCGAAAGCGCCGTGGGGATTTGCCTGTCGCGCATCGACCAGCCGCTGGCCGGAGTCCAGCCGCTGGGCCATCCGCAACCGAACCGCCAACTGCGGGTACTCGACAGCCAGGGCCATGCGGTGCCCGTGGGTGTACCGGGTGAACTGTGGGTCGGTGGCGAAGGCCTGGCCATCGATTACCTGGGCGATCCGGCACAAACCGCCGCACGCTTCGCCGCCGTCGCCGACCTGCCCCGTGCCTACCGCACCGGCGACCGTGTGCGCTGGCTGGAATCCGGCGAACTGGCGTTCCTGGGTCGCGTCGACAATCAGATCAAACTGCGTGGCTACCGCATTGAACTGGGTGAAGTCGAAGCCCAGATCAAACGCCTGTCGGGTAACATCGAACACGTGCTGGTACGGGTGGTGCAGCCGGCCAACGAGACCCCGCGCCTGATCGCATGGCTGGTCGCCAGCACCTCGCTCTCGACCGACAAGCTGCGCTCCGACCTGGCACTGCGGGTGCCGGATTACATGGTGCCGGCGGATTTCATCGCCCTCGACGCGATCCCGCTCAATGCCAACGGCAAGCCGGACATTGCCCGCCTGCCCCTGCCGGACGCACCGACCTCCCAGGACAACTACGTAGCCCCCCGCGACGCGGTGGAAATCGCCTTTGCCGAGATCTGGCAGGATGTGCTGCAAGTCGAGCGCGTGGGCATTCACGACAACTTCTTCGCCCTCGGCGGCGATTCGATTCTCAACCTGCAAATCATCGCTCGCGCTCACCAGCGCGGCATGAAGCTGACGCCCAAGCAGTTGTTCGAAAACCGCACCATCGGCGAAATCTCCGCGGTGATCAGCCAGGGCGCGAATTACAGCCGCGACACTTCCAGTGCCGCGCGCAATGTACCGCTGACCCCGGGCCAACATGCGCGGATCGAAGCCGGCCCGTTGGCGGCGGACTGGCGTTGCGTGGCGCTGAACACGCCGATCAGTGTCGAGGTGCTGAACCGCGCCGTGCTGGCCCTGCAACAGCAGCACCGCGCCTTGCAACTGGGACTGGTGCAGCAGGCGGACGGCGGTTGGTCACAGAACCTGCCAACGACGCCGAAACCGGTCAGCGCCAGCTGTCAGCCATTGAACATTGACGACGCCAAGGCCTTGGCCGAACAGGCCGAACACGTTCTGGCCACCCTCGATCACGCGGCGGGCGAAGGCTGGCACGCCGTCCTTTCGCAACAGGGCGATGCCGTGCTGCTGGTCACCCACGCCCTGCGGCTGGACGCGGCGTCCTGGGCCTTGCTGATGACCGACCTGGCGCTGGCGCTGGCTCAAGCGCAATTCGAGCGTGCCATCGAGCTGCCCCATCACGGCGGCCATCTGGATGAATGGGCCGAGCATCAACACAACCGTGCCCGTGACGAAGACGCACTGGAACCGGCCTGGGAATACTGGCTGCAGTACGCCGGTGAAACCCTGCCAGCCAGCGCACAAACCCATGGTCCGGCCACTGCGCGCCGGGTGCAGATCGACGCATCTCTCAATGCCCGCCTGAATCTGCTGCAACGCCGCAGCCACGCCCCTTGGGCGTCGCTGGTGACCGCCGCAGTCGCGGCGGAGCTGGCTCAGCAAAGCGCGACTCAAGACATCTGGCTGACCCTGGATCGCGGCCGCTGCGAGCGCGCACGCCTGTCGCTCGACAGTGCCCTGACTCGCACCGATTTCAATCCGGCCACGGTTATCGGCGCCCTGAGCCACCCCGTTCCCCTGCGACTGAGCGTGACTCAGACCGGCGGCGCCGCGCAGATGCTCGCCCAGGTCGACGCGCAACTGGCCGCCGCACCGCACACCGGTGACGATTACGGTGTGCTGCGTTACCTGACCGACAACGACTACCTGCGCGATCCGCTGTTGAGCCTGCCACAGCCGAGCGTGCATATCGTCATGGCCGGTGAATGGCAGGCCCATGAAGGCCCCCTGGGCGATGTCATTGCCGCCAGCGCGCCCACCGATGGCGCCGGGCTGACCCTGTGCGTCAGCCTGCAACAGGGTCAGTTGCACATTGATTGCCGTGGCCCGGGTGCCGATCATTGGGCCCAGGCGC
Organism: Pseudomonas sp. GW821-FHT07G06; assembly: GCF_058986625.1. NCBI lineage: Bacteria > Pseudomonadati > Pseudomonadota > Gammaproteobacteria > Pseudomonadales > Pseudomonadaceae > Pseudomonas > Pseudomonas sp. GW821-FHT07G06. The sequence goes on along the minus strand of NZ_JBYSVW010000006.1, from coordinate 65,919 downwards.
TGGAGCAGCGGCTGAACCTGCTGGCCGCCGACGCCGAAAACGCCCTTCCGGGTGCCCACGCGTTCCCGCTGTGCCGCGCCGCCGGACACGACCTCAGCGCCCTGGGCGCGAACTTCGACTGGGCCGGCATCGATGACTTGCTGCCGCTGTCGCCGATGCAGGAAGGCATGCTGTTGCATACCCTGCTGCGCCCCAACAGCGGCATTTACCTGATGCAGCAACGTTATCGCTGGGACGGCGAACTCGACCGCAGCGCCATCGAATACGCCTGGGCGCAGCAACTGGCACGGCACCCGATGCTGCGCACCGGTTTCTGGTGGCAGGACGGCAAGGCCGCGCTGCAATGCGTCTACCACGACACCGACCCGGCCTTCGCCTGGTACGACTGGCGCGGTCTCGACGAAGCCAGCCGCCAGCGTCAACTGGACGCCGTGCTGGATGCCGAGTGCCGTCAGGGCTTCGACATGCGCCGCCCGCCGCTGACGTTCCTGCGGGTGTTCCAGGTCGCCGACCAGGAGTTCCTGATCGTGCGCAGTTTCCACCACATCCTCACCGACGCCTGGTGCTTCGGCCTGTTGATGGCCGACCTGTTCGCCCACTATCAGGCCCGCGTGCTCGGCCAGCCCGCCGCACGCCCGTTGCTGCCGTCGTTCAGCAACTACATCCACTGGTTGCAATGCCAGGACAGCCGCATCACCGAGCAGTTCTGGACCCGCGAACTGGCGGGCTTCAGCGCGCCGACGCCGTTGGTGGTGGATCGCCCGACGGTGACCGAGCAAGCGGTCGAAGCGGTGGCCAACCTGGACGTCACCCTGTCGATTGCCGAAACCCGTGCCTTGACCTCCTTGTGCCAACAGCACTCACTCACGCCCAACACCTGGATCCAGGGCGCCTGGGCCCTGCTGCTGTCCCGTTACAGCGGCAGCGATGACGTGCTGTTCGGTGTGACCGTGTCGGGTCGCCCGACCGAGTTGCCCGGTGTGGAAGACATCGTCGGCTTGTTCATCAACAGCCTGCCGCTGCGGGTCAAGGTGGATGATTCGCAAAGGGTACTGCCATGGCTGCAAGCGCTGTTCGCGCACAACTTCGAGTTGCGAGCCTACGAGCATGCGCCGCTGGTGGATATCCAGCGCTGGAGTGAAATCGAGCACGGCCGGTCGCTGTTCGACAGCCTGGTGGTGTTTGAAAACGCGCCGTTCGATGCCGGCCTGTCGGATCGTCAGGTGGACTTCAACGTCGACATCTACGAAGACCGCGTGCACACCAACTACCCGATGACCGTCGTGCTGTACCCCGGCGATCGACTGGGCATTCGCCTGACCTACGATGCCGCGCGTTTCGATGCCGACACCGTGCAGCGCATGCTCGGCCACCTGCGTCAGTTGCTCACGCAAATGGTCGCGCAACCCGATGCGCCGCTGGCGACCCTGTCGCTGCTGACCCCGGACGAGCGCCAGACTTTGCTGGTGGACTGGAACCGCAGCGAATTGGACTTCCCGCTGGATCAGACCTATGCGCAACTGTTCGCCGGGCAAGTGGCGGCGAATCCGCAACGCATCGCCGCCGTGTGTGGCGCCGACAGCCTGAGCTACACCGAGCTGGACCAACGCGCCAATCGCCTGGCCCGTGCGCTGGTGGAAAGCGGCGCCGGTCGCGACACCCTGGTGGCCCTGGCCGGCGAACGCGGTCTGCCGTTGCTGTGCATGATGATTGCCGTGCTCAAGGCGGGTGCCGCCTACCTGCCGCTGGACATCAAGCATCCGCCCCAACGCCTGGGCGAGATTCTCGAACTGTCCGGCGCGACACTGCTGATGACCAGCGCAAGCGCCGACGCGGTCATCGACCCGGCCCTGGCGGCGTGCAGCGCGACGCCTTGCCGCCTGCGCACCGAAACCCTGTGGCTGAGCGGCGACGCCACGCCACTGCCGGTGACCGGCAGCCCGGATGACCTGGCGTACGTGATCTTCACCTCCGGCTCCACCGGCACGCCCAAAGGCGCGATGGTCGAGCAACGGGGCATGCTCAACAACATCTTCGGCAAGGTCCCGACCCTGGGCCTGTCGAGCGCGGACCGGATTGCCCAGACCGCGTCCCCGGCGTTCGACATTTCGGTCTGGCAGTTCCTCGCCGCACCGATCCTCGGCGCCACCGTGCACATTCTGCCGGACGTGATCGCCCACGACCCCGAGCGTCTGCTGCAAGCGCTGGAGCAGGAGCAACTGTCGGTGCTCGAAGCCGTGCCGACGATGATCCGCGCCCTGCTCGACCTGGCCGATGCCGACACCCGACTGTCAGCCCTGCGCTGGTTGCTGCCGACCGGCGAAGCCCTGCCACCGGCCCTGGCCCAGGCGTGGCTGAGCCGCTTCGCCCATGTGCCCCTGATGAACGCCTACGGTCCGGCGGAGTGCTCGGACGACGTGGCCTTCCACCCACTGACCGAGGTGCCGAGCGAAGGTGGCAATGCCATGCCGATTGGCCGGCCGACCGCCAACAACCACCTGTACCTGGTGGATGCGGCCCTGCGTCCGGTACCGGTGGGTGTGCCGGGAGAAATCTGCGTCGGTGGTGTCGGCGTCGGTCGTGGCTACCTCAACGATCCGGAAAAAACCCGCAGCGCGTTTGTCGCGCATCCTTTCGAGCCCGGTGCGCGTTTCTACCGCACCGGTGACCTGGGGCGCTGGCGTGCGGACGGGGTGATCGAGTTCCTCGGCCGCCGCGACCAGCAGGTGAAGATCCGCGGCCACCGTATCGAACTGGGGGAAATCGAAGATCACCTCGGTCGTCATCCGGCGGTGCAAGCGGTGGCGGTGATCGTCAATGCCGACCAGCGCGGCGACCTGCAACTGGTCGCCTACCGGGTCGGTGACGACACGCCGGTCGCCGTGTTGCGCGAATGGCTGGGTCAACGCCTGCCGTCGTACATGGTGCCGGCCCATTGGCAACGCCTGGAGGCGCTGCCGCAGAACGCCAATGGCAAGGTCGACCGCAAACTGCTGAGCGCAAGGGCGCTGGACAACAGCGACCTGACCGAGCAACGGCTGCCCGCCAGCGAAACCGAGCAGCGACTGGCGGCGATCTGGACGCAGATCCTCAACGTGACGACCATCGGTGCCGACGACAACTTCTTTGCCCTCGGTGGCCATTCGTTGCTGGCGACCCTGGTGGTCTCGCGGATCCGCAGCCAGCTCGCGGTGGACCTGCCGTTGCGCGCGGTGTTCGATCACCCGGTGCTGGAAAACCTCGCCCGCGCCATTGACAGCGCACGTTTGCAGACCGCCCCGGCGAGCCTGCCCGCGATCACCCGGGCTTCCCGTGAACACGCGTTGCCGTTGTCGTTTGCCCAGCAACGCCTGTGGTTCCTGGAACAACTGAACCCGGGCTCCAGCGGTTTCAACATTCCGTTTGCCCTGACCTTGACCGGTGCCCTGAATGTCGAAGCCTTGCGTTCGGCCTTCGAGCAACTGGTCGCTCGCCATGAAGTGCTGCGCAGCACCGTGCACAGCGATCACGGCGAACCCTGGCAGCGAATCGAAGCGCCGCAGGCATTTGCCTTGCCAGTCACCGATCTGCAACAGGTCGCCGATCAGGAACCGGCCATCGAGGCGCATCTGGCCGATGTGTTCGGCGAGCCGTTCGACCTGACCCGGGCACCGCTGATCCGTGCACGCCTGCTGCAACTCGACAGCCACACCCACGTGCTGGCCATCGCCCTGCACCACATTGCCGTGGACGCCTGGTCCATCGCGCAACTGGTGGAACAACTGGCCACGGACTACGCCACTTTCGGTACCGCCGCTGACCCGATCGACACTCCGGCCCTGCAATACGCCGACTTCGCCGTGTGGCAACGCACGCACCTGCCGGGGCCGGTCTGGCAAACGCAATTGGCCTACTGGCGCCAGCAGTTGCAGGCAGTGCCCGCGCCACTGCTGTTGCCGGGCGCTAAAACCGCGCAGCCGGGCCACGAGCATGGCGGCTGTGCGCGCCATCGCAGTCGCCTGTCGATGGCGCTGACCCAGGCCATCGGTGAACTGGCCACCGCTCGTGATGCGTCGCCGTTCATGCTGCTGCACAGTGCGCTGAACGTACTGTTGCATCAGCAGACCGGACGCGAAGACCTGCTGGTCGGCACCGACATCGCCAACCGTCATCAGCAACAGACCGAAGACATGGTCGGCTTCTTCGTCAACCAGTTGGTGCTGCGCTGTCGCGTGACGCCAGAACTGACCTTTGCCGAGTTGCTCGGCGATGCCCGCCGCGTGGCGCTGGATGCCTTTGCCCATCAGGACTTGCCGTTCGATGCGCTGGTGGCCGACCTGTTGCCGCAGCGGGACGCGCGGTACACGCCGTTCTTCCAGGTCAAACTGGTGGTGCAGAACACGCGCCAGCAAGACCTGCAATTGCCGGGACTGGCGATCAGCGAACGGGAACTGGAACCGCAAGCCGCGGATGTCGACCTGCTGATCAATGTGGTGGATGACGGCGAAGGCTTGCTGGTGGTGTACGACTACGACACCCGCCGTTACGCCAGCGCCAGCATCGAACTGCTCGACACTCTGTTCGTCTGCCTGCTCGAACAGCTCGTGGCGAATCCCGACACCCGCGTCGCGCAACTGCTGCTGCCCGTCAATCAACTGCAACAGGCCCGCCGTGACCAGGCGCAGGCCGCCCTGCGCGAGGCCGGCAATGCCCGCCAGAGCACCCTGGGCCAGGCCCGCCGCCGCAGTGTCGTGAAGGATGCCCAACAATGACTGCCCTTGTTGCGGTGAACCTCGCGCCCATGTCCCACTTTTTTGTACAGGTCTCAGCATGACTCAGACTCACGAAGACACACCGTTCGAAGGTTTCGAACTGTCGCCGCAGCAGGCTCATCTGTGGCGCCTGCAACAGACCCGCCTGGCCCCGACGGCACACCGGGCCACGCTGCGCATTCGCAGCGAACAGGCACTGGACGGCGCACGGCTGCAAAGCAGTCTGTGGGCGCTGGTGCAACGCCACGAGATCCTGCGCACCCGTTACCAGCAATTGCCGGGCCTGTCGTTGCCGATGCAGGTGATCGACGATTCGGTCGCCGATGGGCAAGCGCCGGGCATCGAGCTGCAACTGGCGGCCGATGGCCGTTCGGCGACGCTGGGGTTGCCGGCGCTGCATCTGGACAGCACCAGCCTGGGTTACCTGGGTGAAGAATGGGCCTCGGGTTACCTGCAAGCGGCACCTCAAGACCCGCCGTTGCAATACGCCGACTATGCCGCGTGGCGCCAGGAATCGGCGGACGACGAACAGGGCCGCCAGTTCTGGAATGAACAGCTCGGCGCAATGATCGATGACGTACCGTTACCCTGGCAGCGCCAGCGCGGCGCGTCATCCGCCCTGCTGGAGCCGGGCCGGGTGCAACTGGCGCTCGACGAAGCCATCTTGCAGCGTCTCGACCGGCAAGCCGCCAGCCTCGGTGTCAGCAGCGGCACGCTGGTGCTGGGCGCCTGGGTAGCGCTGTGGCAACGCTACAGCGAAGCCGAACGCCTGACCCTGGCCTACGAACATCAGGCACGTCCGGATGTGCTCGGCGACGCACTGGGCCTGTTTTCCGAGCCCTTGCCGCTGACCCTCGACACGGCGCCGGAGCAGTCGTTTGCCGCGCTGTGCCAGCAACTGAGGGAACGCGTCGGCCTGCTCAACGATGCGCGGGACAGTTACCCGAGCCACCTGAGCAACGTGCCGGCGCTGTCGGGCGTGGGCTTTCGTGAACTCGCCATGACCCCGCACAGCGCCTTGAACGATGCCGGCTGGCAGATTGAACTGGCCGACAGCGTCAGCGCCGGTTGTGCGCTGCTGTTGCAGTATCAACCGCACTCGACCCACGCCTTGTCGCTGCATTTTGACGCCGTGCTCTATACCCCGGCCCATGTCGACCTCCTCGCCGGGCAACTGCTGAGCGTGATCGAACACAGCCTGCGCGAGCCTTCGACCGCTCTCGGCCAACTGGCGACCTGCAACGCCGCCGAGCAACTACGCGTCACCGGCGAACTGGCCTCGGCGCCGGCCCTGACTGCGGCGCAGGAACAGCTGTACGCAAGGACGTTCGCCCTGCCCCACCTGGCCGCGTGCTTCGCCAAAGCATCGGCCAGCGATGCCGGGCGTCCGGCAGTAACCGGACCGAGCGGTACCCTGAGCCATGCCGAGCTGGACCGGCGCGTCACCGCCCTCACCCAACAATTGCTCGCCCATGGCCTGGAGCCAGGTGCGCGGATCGCACATTTCCTGCCACGGGACATCGATGCCGTGGTGGCTCTGGTCGCCATTTTGCGCGCCGGTGCCTGCTACGTGCCGGTTGATCCGTCCTACCCTGCCGAGCGCATCGAACATATTCTGCGTGACAGCCAGGCATGTCTGGTGCTGACCCACCGCGCCCGCGTGCAGGACCTGCCGGCCGACTGGCAAGCCAACGCGCTGGCAATCGACCAGGACCTGCCGGCGGTGCCGTTGTGTGACGAGCCCCCTGTCGCGCGGGACCAGCCGGCCTACCTGATCTACACCTCCGGCAGCACCGGCCAGCCCAAAGGCGTAGTCATCAGCCATGCCAATGCCTTGCATTCGCTGGCGGCGCGGCTGGCGGGGTATCCGCAGCCGGTGGAGCGTTTCCTGTTGCTGTCGTCGTTCGCCTTCGACAGCTCCATCGCCGGGCTCTTCTGGAGCCTGGCCCAGGGCGGCTGCCTGCACCTGGCCAGCGAAACCGAACAGAAAGACCCGCTGCAACTGGCGCGCCTGATCCGCGACCACGGCGTCTCGCACTTGCTGGCGTTGCCTTCGCTGTATGCCCTGTTGCTCGATGAATTGGGCGACACGCCGAGCCCGCTCAACACCGCGATTGTCGCCGGTGAAAGCTGCCCGCCGGCACTGGTCGCCCAGCATTATCGCCGTCAACCCGGCGCGCAGCTGTACAACGAATACGGCCCGACGGAAGCCTCGGTTTGGAGCACCGTCGCCCTCTGCCAGGCGGACCAGGACGCGGGCAGCGTGCCCATCGGCCGCGCCATCGCCCACACCCGCGTGTACCTGCTCGACAGCGAGGGCGCGCCCGTGGCCCGGGGCCTCAAAGGGGAAATTCACATCGCCGGGCCGGGCCTGTCCGCAGGCTATCTGGGCCTGGCACAGATGACCGCCGAAAAATTCATCCTCGCCACTCATCCCGCCCTCGACGGCCAGCGCCTGTATCGCACCGGCGATTTCGCCTGGCAGGACCTGGACGGGCAATTGCGCTTCCTCGGGCGTACCGACTCGCAGATCAAGCTGCGCGGCTACCGCATCGAGCTAGGCGAAATCGAGACCGCGCTGTGCAAGGTCAGCGGTGCCAGACTGGCGACCGTATTGCTCGATACCACCCAGGCCGAACCGGGCTTGCGCGCCTTCGTCGAGTCGGCCACGACGTTGCAGGCCGACGCGCTGCGCGAATCCCTGGCGCCCCTGTTGCCGGCACACATGATCCCCGTCGACATCCAGTGGCTGGCGCAGCTGCCCCGCACCGCCAACGGCAAGGTCGATCACCGGGCGCTGCTGGCCCGCGTGCCGAACCGCAGCCTCGCGGCTTACGTCGCGCCCGAAGGCCACGTGGAACAGATGCTCGCGGCGATATGGCAAGAGCTGCTGGAAGTCGAAGTGATCGGTCGCCATGACGACTTTTTCGCCCTCGGTGGTCACTCGTTGCTGGTGGTGCGCATGACCGCCAGGCTGCGTGCCGCTCTCGGCATCGAAGTGCCGGTCAATGTCATTTTCCAGCACCCGACGCTGATCCGCCTCGCCGGGCAGATCACTCGGCCCGACGACCGTGAAACCCTGATCACCTTGCAGGCCGGCGCCCCGGGACAGACGCCGTTGTTCTGCCTGCACCAGCCGGCGGGCGGGGTTCATCACTATGCATCGATGGTCGCCGGATTGCCCGAGCAGACACCGGTGCATGGCATCGCGCTGCCGGAGTCGTTGCGTGACCGGGACCTCGTCGCCCTGGCCAGCCACTACCTGCCGCAGATCCGCCAGGTTCAGCACCAGGGGCCTTATCGTCTGGGCGGCTGGTCCATGGGCGGTCTGCTCGCCCTGGAGCTGACCCGGCAACTGGAGGCGCAGGGGCAAACGGTGGAATGGCTGGGCCTGTTCGACAGCACCTTCCACGCCGAGGACCAGGCGCTGGAATGGGATGCGTTGTACGGCATTGTGCGCCAGGAGCTAAGCAGCGACAGTCGCCAGCGCCTGGCGACCCTCGCCCCGGAAAGCCTGAGCGAATTGCGCACGGCCACGGTCGGACGAAATCGCGTCGAGCAGTTGCGCTTTGCCCTGCTGCAATGGGCAAGCGCCAACGGCCTGAGCCTCCAGGCACCCCAGGCTTATGTCGAGCAGACCCTGAACGTCATGGCCGACGCCCGTCGCTGGGTCAACGGTTACTCCGTGCCGACCGTGGCCGCCACCCTGCAACTGTGGTGGGCCGGCCAAACCCTGGTCGAACGCCCGGACCTCCCCGCACAGTGGGACGCGATCAGCCGGCTAACCTGTCATCATCAGGTCGCCGCCGATCACGAATCGATCCTCGGGCAATCCGCCTTCCATGAACAACTGAACAAGTCGCTGGCCATGGCCTCGACGGAAACCGTCGCATGAACCTGATTCTCTATCTCTACCGCCAATCGGCCCGCCTGCTGGCGCTGGCGTCCATCACCGGTGCACTGGGCGGTCTGGCCAGTGCCGGGCTGGTGATCCTGATCAACCGCGGGCTGGCCAACCCGCAGCAGTTACCGGAGTTGGCCCTGGCCTTTTTCGGGCTGTGCGCCGGCATGCTGCTGAGCAAGCTCTGCTCGGAAATCTCGTTGCTGCACCTGACCCAAAGCGCGATTTTCCAGATGCGCATCGACCTCTCGCGCAAGCTGCTGGCCACGCCGCTCAAGCGCCTGCAAGGCATGGGCAAGCACCGTTTGCTGGTGATCCTCACCGAAGACGTGCATACCTTTACCGCCGCGTTCGAATGGGTACCCCTGCTGTTCGTCAACGCCGTGGTGACCCTGGCGTGCTTCGCCTACCTGGCGTGGCTGTCGTGGTCGTTGCTGGCGATTCTGGCGCTGTTTCTGCTGGTCGGACTGGTGGCGTTTCACCTGGCCGAACGCGGGCCGTTGAGTCATCTGGAGCGGGTGCGGCAACAAAAGGACGTGCTCTACCAGCACTTTCGCAGCCTGATCGAAGGCAGCAAGGAACTGCAACTGAACAATGCCCGTGGCGAAGCCTTCGTCGAGCGGGTCATCCGACCGGGTGCCGATGAATTTCGCGTGCGTTTCCTGCGTGGCATGGCCGGGTATTCGGTGGTGGCCAACCTCGGCACATTGCTGTTCTACCTCAACCTCGGCGTGCTGCTGTTTGTCGTGCCGTTCTGGTTACCGCAATCGATCACCGTACTGACCAGCTTCACCGTGACCTTGCTGTATCTGGTGCGGCCGATTTCCGACCTGATGATCGCCCTGCCCTCGCTACGTCAGGCCAGCATCGCCCTGAACCGCATTCGCCAACTGGACGCCGAACTGAGCAGCGAAGCCCAGGCCGCCGCCCCGGCCGGCAACCTGTTCGCCACTGAAGGGCCAATGCGCCTGTTGCTCAACGGTGTGTGCCATCGCTACCCGGGTGAACATGAAGATCATCCGTTCATGCTCGGCCCGGTGGACCTGACCCTGGACCAGGGCGAACTGGTGTTCGTGGTCGGCGGCAACGGCAGCGGCAAGACCACCCTGTCCATGCTGCTGCTCGGGCTCTACGCCCCGGAAACCGGCTGCGTGGTGCTCAACGGCGTGGAAGTGGACGACGACAATCGCGAGCAATACCGTCAGCACTTTGCCGCTGTATTCGCCGATTTCCATCTGTTCGAACATCTGCTGGGCGACGACGGGCCGGGTGCCGAACACCGCACCGCCGAAGCGACCCGCTATGTGAAAGCCCTGGGTCTGGGGCACAAGGTCAGCATCGTCGACGACCGTTTTTCCACCGTCGACCTGTCCACCGGACAGCGCAAGCGTCTGGCGCTGGTGTCGGCGTACCTGGATGACAAGCCGTTTTATCTGTTCGATGAATGGGCCGCCGACCAGGACCCGACTTTCAAGCGCGTGTTCTACATGGAGCTATTGCCGGAGCTGAAGGCCCGGGGCAAAACCGTGATCGTGATCACCCACGACGACGCGTATTTCCAACAGGCCGATCGGGTGCTGAAAGTCGAGAATGGCCGTCTCACCCAGGTCGAAGCCCACGCGGCTTATGCCTGACGGCGGGCCGGTACCGCCGCTCAACTGTCCTGGTAGATGTAGTGCAGGTAACTCACCTGCGCTTCCACCGGCAGTCGATGCAGCTTGGGGCAGGACTCGCAAAGCACGGGCGGTTCGCCTTCGACCGGCTCGTGCAACTGGTAATGCAGGCAGCAATGCCGACGCAATGGCAGACGGGGACAAATCTGCGGCGCGGGTGATTCCACCATGCGCTGCAGCCCGCGCAGCTTCAGGCGCCCGTCGTTCACCGTGACCTGCTCCAGCCACCGGTGCGCCTCGGCGAACCCGTCCCGGGACAGGTCGGCATCCATTCTCGCGAAGGCACCGTCCCAGATGGCAACCATGTTGCCCCACAATATTTTCGGCGCCAGGCCACCGGCGGCGGCCAGCGTGGCGAACAAGGGTGTCAGGTGCTCGTGGATCAAGCGTGACCAGTAGGCAGCACGGTCTTCAGGCGCGAGAAATGGCAATCGGTCGGCCAGTCCCAGCGCCTTGGGTTCACCGTCATCGTGAAACAACACGCCCTCCTTGCCCCAGAAATCGATCGTGCCATGCCGTGTGAGGCCACAGGCCAGGGCGGCCGGCAGGGCGATGCTCATATAGTTCATCGACCACTGCGACACCACGGCAGCGCGGTTCACTCCCGGATAGAGCAAGGCGAAGCGTGTCAGCAAGGGTTTCAGTACGGCGGGGTCGGCAACCTGGCTCAACGGGATCGAAGGCTGATCACCCGGTTCACGCCGTATGACCCGCTGGATCGGTGGCCAGGCCTGGCTGAGCCATTCTGGAAATTCGATAACGGCTCTCCCGTGACTTTCCCTAATTAATGCAAACGATTAGCATTGGCTGATCCTATCCTCCCTCCCTTGCAAACTCAACGTCGCTAGCGACCAGGCCTATCAAGACCACATGCAAACTCTCCGCAATTTCTGGCGTCTCGCAGGGCCGTTCTGGGCATCCGAACAGAAGTACCCGGCTTTGCTGCTGCTTGTGGCCACCGTGCTGATGACCCTGTGCCTGGTGGGCGTCAATATCCTCACCAACTTCTGGAACCTGCACTTCTACAACGCCTTGCAGGACAAGGACTACGCCGGGTTTCTGCTCGGTGGCCTGCAGTTCCTGCTGCTGCAGATCGGCACCGCGGCCTTTACCGTGGGCGCGTTTCACTTCCAGCAAAAACTGACGCTGCGCTGGCGTCGTTGGGCCACCCACAACCTGCTCGGTCAATGGCTGGACAGCCAGCGTTACCAGAAGCTGAAACTGACCGAAACCGATATCGACAACCCTGATCAGCGGATCGCCGAAGACATCGACCTGTTCATCGTCAAATCGCTCAAATTGAGCCTGGGGCTGTTGACGTCGGTGGTGTCGCTGTTTTCCTTTCTGCATATCCTCTGGCAGGCCTCCAGTCTGGTCAGCGTGCCGTTCGCCGGTGAGTCCCTGGTCATCCCGGGGTTGCTGGTGTGGATTGCCCTGGTCTACGCGCTGTTGGGCACGGGCCTGGCCTTCTGGCTGGGGCGCGCACTGCCACGGCTCAACTTCATGCAACAGCGGCGCGAAGCCGACTTCCGTTTCGCGCTGATGCGCCTGCGGGAAAATGCCGACTCGGTGGCCCAGTACCGTGGTGAAGCGGTGGAAAACACCCGTTTCAACCAACGCCTGGAGGCAGCGCTGGAGAACTTCTGGGCACTGGTGAAAAAGCAGAAGCTGATCATGGGTTACTCGACCTTCTACCTGCGCAGTGCCACGGTCATCCCGATGTTCATCATGGCGCCGCAGTTCTTCGCCGGCGCATTTCCACTTGGTCGCCTGACCCAGATAAGCGCCGCCTTCGGCGAAGTGCACGCGGCCATCGCCTACCTGGTGGAGGTGTTCCCGGAGCTGTCGGCGTGGAAATCGGTGATCGACCGGTTGATCGGATTCCAGGAGCGCCTGGACAACGTCGAGGTCAAGTCGAAGGTCACGCTCGAGCAGCAGTCCAGCGGACTTCATATCAAGGATCTGGATATCTGGCTGCCGAATGGCCGACGCCTGCTCAAAGGCTTCAACCTTTCACTCGCGCCCGGCGACAGCCTGCTGATCAGCGCGCCATCGGGCTATGGCAAATCGACGCTGATACGTACCGTCACCGGGCTTTGGCACCATGCGTCCGGCTCGACCTCCTACGACCGTGAGCGCGCACTGACGCTGTCGCAAAAACCTTATCTGCCGCTGGGCAGCCTGCGCGAGGCGCTGTGGTACCCCAACCCGCCCCGCCACGAAGAAGATGCCGACCTGTGCCTGGCAATGCAGCAAGTCGGCCTGCAGCACCTGAGCGATCAACTGGATGAGGATCGCGACTGGACCCAGACCCTGAGCATCGGCGAACAGCAACGCTGTGCCTTCGTGCGGGCACTGATGGCCCGCCCGACCGTGCTGTTCCTGGACGAAAGCAGTTCGGCGCTGGATGCGGCGAACGAAGCGCGCTGCTATCAGCTGCTCAAGCAAACCCTGCCGGAGACGATCATGATCAGCGTCGGCCACAATGCCTCGCTGGAGCGCTTTCACTGGCAAGTCCTGGAACTGCAAAGTGAAGCCCAGTGGGTGCATCGGGAGGTGAGGCAGGCGGTTTGAGTTCGTGGGCTTCGGATGTGGAGCGACAGAAATTCAGACGAAGATTCCATCCAGAGCCAGCTGTTTTGTATGGGTAAAAACGACCTGAAATAAAAAAGGGTCGCGAGATTAAATCTCGCGACCCCTTGAATTATAGGGTCGGGATGGAGTGATTCGAACACTCGAACCCTGGCACTCCATGCACGCAGGACCCATGCAAGACCCTTTGTTTTGGCCGTAATCATTGGCGCTCGCTGCAACCGAATGCCCAGAAGTGCTTACAGGCGCGTGAGAAAGTCACGCACGCCTTTATTCCCCTCCCCCGGCGTCCTGCCGACGAACACCATTCCCTTTATGCGCTACTTCCCGGTGCTACGCTGAAATCTCCACGGAGGATTCACGATGCCAAATTCTGATCTACTCCCTTCCCTGCTTTACAAGCTCAACGAAAACCAGCTCGCCCTGGATGCAGCCATCATGGAGCTGTCCAACTGGGTCGAGCAGCGCGGATCAGCCGACGTCGCCGACAACGTGTGCGGCGCCCTGGACACCATCGACAAGAACGAAGAGTTCATCAGGATGACGCTCGCGGTGATGATGGCTCCCCAATGACCGCTATCGGCCACCTTCGGCCCTTCAAGGAAGCACTCCAAAGCTGTCGTTGAATCTTTCTGAACGTATGCTTCAGTGAGTTGGCACCATTGTCGAGCCTTCCCCTAGGAGCCGGCTTGATTGACCTCTCTGCCCCCCATCACATCATCATTAAAACTCAATAAATGATGCGGCTCGAATTGATGAATGGGGCAGCCAGCTCACTACATCCTGGAGTTATGGAAGGGTAGTCCATTCGCTTGTTCTTCTTGCGTGGTGCTATTTCGACACGGACGACAAGAAACCATCTCTGGATTTTTTGAGGCTAGACCTTACAGTCCAGCTGAGGCGTTAGCCTCTGAATCCTCTTTCAACGCAGGCTTTAGTATGTTCGCGAGGACAGTGGTTCGCGCACCGCTATACGCGCAATTTAAGTGCCAAATCGAATCGAAGAACGCTTCCGGAGGGAAATAAAATTCCTTTGCATCTCCCAGTACGTTTACGCCCGTTGCCCTGACTTGACTTAAAAGACCGTTGAGAGCCTTCTCGTAATCAGGCTGTTGCGACTGAGAGTCCGCCACGGTGATAGACGGAACAACGAATAAAACTCCGCCAAGCTTAGAAATTTTCTCCGATGTTTTCTTAAGTAACTTCAGCACATTTTCATTTACATTAGGGGCTACCCCTATTGAATAACTTGTCGCCGGGTTGACGTTTCCACAGGCATTTAACATATCTCCATATTTATTTATATTTATGTAACTCCACGAAAAAGAAGTCGTAGCCCCACCATTCTGAGCTTGATATTGCTCCATCGCTTCTTGCTTTGATAGAACTTTTCGTAGTGGAAAGTTTGTCAGTGCTTGCGCGGCGCTATCCTTTGTTAATAGGTTGTTATAAAGCACTTGAGGTTTAACAGCTGCTAAATAACTAAGCTTTTTCAGCGGACTAAGTGACTCAAAGTAAGCCCTGTCCCAAGCTACGATTTGATCAATCATCCAATCTTCTGGTTTATTGAAATCACGAGCGTAGTAGGCCCAATTCAGAGGCATAACTACAATATCGCCAGCTCTTACGTTACGTTCAGCAAAATCTGTTAGCCAATCTAGCGGTAGCCCGCCATGCAGCGACATGTTAACGACAGGGCGCCCAAGTTCCTTTTCCAGTTGCGGGCTATCTACCCCGAAAAGTGAACTTGAATCACCGATGAGAAGAACGCGGCGCCCAGCCGTATTTTGGGCGGCGTTCTCTTTTAGGTATATCCAGTTCAGCAGGTCGTAGGATGCCGGGATTGGTGCGCCAAGCTGGTAAACGAATGCTGAGTAGTATGCACCAAAAGCCACCACTGATGCGCAGATCACAGATAAAGCGTAAGTTCTATATAGGTTCATAGTTAGAATTGAAAATATAAGAATGGGCTGATGACAGATGTCCCAAAGGTCGATGTTAGGCTGACGCCTATTAGTGCAGCGGTAATCATCCCCGCGCCTACACTCACCATTGAACTAACTCGCTGTTTTTCGTGACCACCTTCGCCTTTGCTTTCTTCTAAAAGATTCAGTAGTTCGTAAGCGTTCGGGAATACCCAAATTATTACCATCGAGACAATCAGGTAGAAGATGAATGTCAGGGTACTGAGCTTGTCGAATACGGACTCCCAAACAACTGCATCCTGTAGGCCCGCCATCGCAACAATTATTGCCTCTGCAGAATGAATGGTGTCAGCACGAAAGAACACCCAGGCAATCACGACAACGCTGAAGGTCAGTAGCACGCCGAGCGGGGCAGTCAGGGCCTTTGGCAGTACTCCAGATAGACGAAGAGCTGGTGGTAATTTTTGGAACAAGTGGTTTACGCAGAGGTATGTGCCGTGAAGTGCGCCCCAAACTACAAAGGTCCAGTTTGCACCATGCCATAGGCCGCCGAGCAGCATGGTCAACATCAGGTTGGTCAGGCGACGGGCCTCGCCATTTCGATTTCCACCGAGTGGAATGTAGAGGTAGTCCCTCAGAAACTGAGACAGCGTCATATGCCAGCGTCGCCAGAACTCAATGATACTCTGTGCTTTATAAGGGGAGTTGAAGTTGATGGGCAGTTTGATTCCGAACAGCATCGACAGGCCTATGGCCATATCGGAGTAGCCAGAGAAATCGAAGTATATTTGCAACGTGTACGCCATTGCGCCGGTCCAGGCGATCATCGGCCCAATGGCCTGACCCGCCGCTGCGGCATGAAAAACCGGATCGGCGTAGGCGCTGATCGGGTCAGCTAGCAAAAGCTTTTTACCGAGGCCAATGGCGAAGAGTGCGAGACCAATTGCGATGTTTTTAGAGCGAACTTTATAGATAGATGGGTCGCGAAACTGCGGCATCATCTGTCCGTGATGCAAGATCGGGCCGGCGATGAGGTGGGGGAACCAAGTCACAAACAGCAGGTAGTGCCAGAAATTGTATTCCTTCGCTTTGCCTTTCCAAGCGTCTACCAGAAAAGCGATCTGGGTAAATGTGAAGAAAGAAATACCGAGAGGCAGCACCAACTCCAACATTGGCATGTGCACGCCAGTCGACCTTGCGATCTCGCCCAGAAAGAAATTAGAGTATTTGTAATAGCAGAGCAGCATCAGGTTGCTGATTACGCCGACGAACAGGGCTGCTTTGGCCCTGTGGCGGGCACGTTCCTGGTTCATCGCAATGATGTACCCGACCGTGTAGTTGAATACTATCGACGCCAAAAGGAGTGGGATGTAGGTAGTACTCCACCACCCGTAGAAAAAAACTGACGTAGCAGCCAGCCAAATGGCCGCCGCATTTTTGCCCAATATGCGCGCCAGCAGGAAAAATCCCACGAAGACGACAGGGAGAAAGCAAAAAATGAATTCGAATGAGGTAAAAAGCATGACACCGCTGTCTCTAATTTTTTTGACGCGGAACCCTAAATGATTTGAATCCTTAAAAATAGCCGATATATGATCGCGCCATTCAACGCGCGGGCCGACTCCAAGCCAAGCCCCCCCTCAGCACAAGCGCCCGCCTTCGCCGCAATGATCATCGAATCCGCTCGGGCGATTTGAGCGAGAAGCTTTTCGGCCTATCGTTAGGCTCAGTTCTAAACCTTCCATGCTGCTATCTTTCGTTGAGGGTCGGTACAGGATGGCGCCACGATAGCCTCATGGCACCGGCGTCGCGGGCATTCCATGCCGACTGCCACTGTTCATCCGTTACCGTTACGCCGTGGTGATAGGCGCCGAACAGCGCCCCGGCCGCCAGAGTCAGTGCAGCGATGTAAGGAAGGATCCGCAGCCAGATCGGTTTCATGGCACGTCCTTGAAGAAGACGTGCCCATCCAGCTTGAGGGTCTGCTTCGCCTTCGCCGCCCAGGCCGGAGGCGCCTTCATGGCGATCGCGTAATAGTGCGTGGCACCGCCGGCGGGATCCGACACCTTTCCATCGATCACCTGGTCAGCGGCAATCCGCGCCTGGGCCAGTTCGCGGAACGGTATCTGTTTTGCGCCGCTCAGGTAGGCAAAGTTCGGGTCGCTCCGGTTCCAGCAACTGAACTGGTAGGGTTTCTGGCACACGCCCGCATAGCCCTCCCCCCACCACGACTTGTCCTTGCCGTCGTTCACGCGGTTGCGGATGGTCCAGGCCACGGCGATCCGGCCGGCCAGGGATTCGCCGCGGGCCTCGCCCCACAACGTGCGGGCGAGGATGTCGCGGTCTCTCTCGGATGCGGTCATTATCAACTGGTTGCATCCGGATGGGTCGCCATCCCTGCAGAGGTTTCGCTCGAAGAGGCTCAGGCCGCCAAGCTGTTCTGCGCCGCCGGCGCCTGGCATCAGGTGAAGGTCGCAGCATGAAGCGCATCAGCAACCAGGTGCGCCAGCGCCGACGACAGACATGGCTGGATCTACCGGCCCACGAAATTGAAGAGGCAGGCCATGGCCGCCCACGGCATCAACAACCAGCAGGATATTCACTAGCGGCTTCTGAAGAACCTGGTCGGCGCCGACTTCGAGACTCAGGCTTGGATGCTGCGGAATTTCACGACACCTTATGAGCTTACAGAAAAGGTGTCGCGAGCATTTTACGAAAAGAGCATCGCTGAGATAAAGCGAGAACCGGGCGACGAGATCATCGACCCAGTTAATCCTTGAATGTGACGTGCCCGCTTCCCGCCCTGGCAATATCAATCAGCTGGTTCTGCATCAAAAGCCCAAGATCATTGATGGTCAAGTGGGAGCCTCCACGCTTGGCACAAACTGCCAAATCAACAAGCTGATTTGCCATTTTGCCCTTGGCTGAAACTTCAAGAGCTGCGCCAGCGGAAAGCAACTCTTCCAACTGGTTCTGCATTTTTGTGGCGATAGTCATTTTTTCCCCTTGATCCGGCTCCATGCCGGACCCAACACAAATACCCCACTTCAACGAACCAAACCAGTTTTGTGACGCACCTTCGCGCACTCCTATTCGCATCCCCGCTGTCGCGTCCGGTCACGGAGGGCGGCGCCTACTCTCACCACTTATTGGAAAAGTAAAGCATGAGGCATCCAACTCCGGTGGCGACGAAGCCCTTAAATATGTCATACCCGGACCCGTCGCCTACAACGAACAGGTATATTTTTGAGCTCAGAAAAATTAGCGCGAAGAACAGCACGATAAATGATATCCAGCGCTGAGCCCGGAACCTGCTTTTTTCGCTGCCGTACCAAAACATCACAATCCTCCCTGAATGCACAAACCATACGATACATTGTGCTGCGCATCCGGTCACGGGAGGGCGCGCCTGATTGATTAATCCTCGAGCATGGGACTACCTGATGTTGCTTCAGCCCATTCGCAACCTAGCCGGAATGGATTGTTTGGATCATCCCAACTATTGACCTGGGATGGGGTAAGCGAATCGACGGTGATGTGTAGTTCGTTGACGAACGAGCCATCCGGTCTGAAAACCATCGCATAGATCGTCCTAAAGCCGCCTTGTGGATCAGTCACGTAGATTTCGGAAAGGTCACCATTCTGGTGAGTCATCTCCATTACTTCAACACCCGGCTGTCCATAGATAAATCGATGGTAGTAGTCCGTTCTTGCCAATCGCATTGCTCTCTCCTTGACCCAGCCCCATGCCGGGCGAACACAAATACCCCACTTCAACCCCAAGTGCCACCATCCTTTAGGTGACGACATGCCTGATATGTACTCAGAGCAGCGCACACGGCTACTCAGGGAAATGATTTCCTACGATCCTCTGACTGGTCAGTTTGCCTGGAAAGTTGATCACTCCAGGCGAAAAGCGGGCGAGCCAGCGGCGAAACTCTGGCAGGAGGAAAACCTTCGCCCCGCTCACCCAGGTTATGCATCCATCAGGATCCATGACCTCAAACACACATTTGGCCGTCGGCTACGCGCGGCAGGCGTCACCGAGGACGACCGCAAGGCACTTCTGGGCCACAAGAACGGCAGCATCACCAGTCACTACTCGGGCGCTGAGCTTGGGCATCTGATTGAAGCTGCAAACATGGTATCAGCAACCGATTCGCGTGGACCGGTCCTGACAATCTTGAAGAGGAAGCAGGCGTGAAAAATAGAGAAGTCACGCAAAAGTCACGCACATGAAAAAGGCCAATGCTGTGAACATTGGCCTAAGTCATTGAAAAATATGGTCGGGACGGAGTGATTCGAACACTCGACCCCTAGCACCCCATGCTAGTGCGCTACCGGACTGCGCTACGCCCCGACTAGGCGTGTTACTCATCCCTCACCTCGAGGAACGCTCAAGAATATATCGCAAGCTTTTGAAAACTGGAAGTATTTAAAAGCAGGAATTTATTTCTTGAGTACCACCAGAACATCTTCGAGCTCGGCGATCATCTGGCGGATCATTTGCTTGTATTGGGTGGTGTCGTCTTTGGCTTCATCACCGGACAAACGCAAACGCGCTCCGCCGATGGTGAACCCCTGATCATAAAGAAGCGCGCGGATCTGCCGGATCATCAGCACGTCCTGGCGCTGATAATACCGGCGGTTTCCGCGGCGTTTGACCGGGTTGAGTTGAGGAAACTCCTGCTCCCAGTAGCGCAGCACGTGTGGTTTTACCGCACACAGCTCGCTGACTTCACCAATGGTGAAGTAGCGTTTGCCCGGGATGACGGGGAGCTCGTCGTTATGACTTGGTTCCAGCATAAGCCTCAACTCGGGCCTTCAACTTCTGCCCTGGACGAAAGGTGACCACACGGCGAGCCGTGATCGGGATTTCTTCCCCCGTTTTCGGATTGCGGCCAGGCCGCTGGCGTTTGTCCCGAAGGTCGAAATTGCCGAAACCGGACAATTTGACTTGTTCGTTGTCTTCAAGAGCGTGCCTGATTTCTTCAAAAAACAGTTCGACCAATTCCTTGGCCTCCCGTTTATTCAGGCCCAGCTCTTCATACAGACGTTCCGCCATCTCAGCTTTCGTCAGAGCCCCCATACGTCACTTCCTTAACGTGGCGTTCAACCTTTGTTCGAGCGAGGTGAGGATGTTTTGCGTTGCGGTATTCACCTCATCGTCATTAAGAGTGCGCGATGGATGCTGCCAGGTCAAGCCGACTGCGAGGCTTTTTCTATCAGGATCAATGCCTTTACCTTGATACACGTCAAATAGCCTGAGGTCTGTCAGCCATTCGCCTGCATTTTCACGGATTACGTCCAGTACAGCCGTGGCTGCAACATCTTTGTGCGCAATCAGTGCAAGGTCACGACGCACTTCAGGAAAGCGCGATAACTCGTGGAACTTAGGCATTTTTCCCGACGCGACTTCCGCCAGAACCAACTCGAAGACGAAGACCGGACGGTCGAGGCCGAGGGTTTTCGATAATTCGGGGTGGATCGCGCCAATGAAGCCGACCAGACGACCATCGCGTTCGATGCGTGCGGTTTGGCCCGGGTGCAATGCCGGGTGCTTGCCTGGCACGAAAGTGAACGCATCCAGGGCACCGGCGAAGCCGAGCACCGCTTCCACGTCAGCCTTGACGTCAAAGAAGTCGACGGTATCGCGACCCTGCGCCCAGCCTTCCGGCAGGCGACTGCCGCAAACCACACCGGCGAGCATCGGCTCTTGCTTCAGGCCTTCGAGCTGACCAACGAAACGCAGGCCGCTTTCGAACAGGCGTACGCGATCCTGTTGACGGTTCAGGTTGTGCTGAAGCGCCTTGACCAGACCTGGCCACAAGGACGAACGCATGGCGGCCATGTCATTGGAGATCGGATTGGCGAGCAGCAACGGCTCAACACCCGGATTAAACAGTTCGAATTGTTTCGGATCGATGAAGCTGTAGGTAATTGCTTCCTGATAGCCACGGGCAACCAGCAGGCGGCGCAGTTCAGGCAGGTCGCTACGGGCTTCGGCCTTGGCTTGCGGCGCCAGACGCGCTTGCGGATAACGAACCGGCAGACGGTTGTAGCCGTACAGGCGTGCCAGCTCTTCGATCAGGTCGACTTCCAGGCTGATATCGAAGCGATGGCTTGGCACTTCTACGCGCCACTGCCCTGCCCCGTCGGCAGTAATGGCCAGGCCCAAGGCATTGAGCAGACGCTCCACTTCAGCCGAATCCATTTCCATACCCAGCATCTGGGTAATGCGCTGGGCACGCAGGGTGACCGGAGCAATTTTCGGCAGGTGCTGTTCGCTGACGGTCTCGATGATCGGACCCGCTTCACCGCCGGTGATTTCCAGCAGCAGGCCAGTCGCGCGCTCCATGGCCTCGCGGGCCAGCTGCCAGTCCACGCCACGCTCATAGCGATGGGATGCATCGGTGTGCAGGCCATAGGAACGGGCCTTGCCTGCCACGGCGATCTGGTCGAAGAAGGCACTTTCCAAGAACACGTCACGCGTGGTCGCGGACACACCGCTGTGCTCGCCACCCATGACACCGGCGATTGCCAGTGCGCGGGAGTGGTCGGCAATCACCAGCGTATCGCTGCGCAGGCTGACTTCCTGACCGTCGAGCAGCACCAGCTTCTCGCCGTCTTCGGCCATGCGCACACGGATGCCGCCGTTGATTTCGGCGAGATCGAAGGCGTGCAGCGGCTGACCCAGCTCCAGCATCACGTAGTTGGTGATGTCGACGGCAGCATCGATGCTGCGCACGTCGGCACGACGCAGGCGCTCTACCATCCACAGCGGCGTAGGCCTGGACAGGTCAACGTTACGGATCACACGACCCAGGTAGCGCGGGCACGCGGCGGGCGCCAACACTTCTACCGAACGCACTTCGTCATGCGCGGCAGGCACCGAAGCCACTACCGGACGGCTGACCGGAGCGGCGTACAAAGCACCCACTTCACGGGCCAGGCCGGCCAGGGACAGGCAGTCGCCACGGTTCGGGGTCAGGTCGACCTCGATGCTGGCGTCTTCCAGGTCCAGGTAAACACGGAAATCTTCGCCCACCGGCGCATCGGCCGGCAGCTCCATCAGACCGTCGTTACCTTCACCGACCTGCAGCTCGGATTGCGAGCACAGCATGCCGTTGGATTCAACGCCACGCAGCTTGGCCTTCTTGATCTTGAAGTCGCCAGGCAACTCGGCGCCGATCATGGCGAAAGGAATCTTCAGGCCCGGGCGCACGTTGGGCGCACCGCAAACCACCTGGAAGGTTTCAGAACCGTTGCTGACCTGGCACACACGCAGCTTGTCGGCGTCCGGGTGCTGCTCGGTGCTCAGCACCTCGCCAACCACCACGCCACTGAAAACACCGGCGGCCGGCGTAACGCTATCGACCTCAAGACCGGCCATCGACAGACGAGCAACCAGCTCGTCGCGACTTACCTGCGGGCTAACCCAGCCACGCAGCCATTGTTCACTGAATTTCATCCTGCTCTCCTAAGAATTCGTTACGACTAGCGAAATTGCGCGAGGAACCGCAAGTCGTTGTCGAAGAACAGACGCAAGTCGTTCACGCCGTAACGCAGCATGGCCAGACGCTCAACGCCCATGCCGAAGGCAAAGCCCGAGAACTCTTCCGGGTCGATCCCGGACATGCGCAGCACGTTCGGGTGAACCATGCCGCAGCCCATCACTTCCAGCCAGCCGGTCTGCTTGCAGACGCGGCAGCCTTTACCGCTGCACATCACGCATTCCATGTCGACTTCAGCGGATGGCTCGGTGAACGGGAAGTACGAAGGACGGAAACGCACCGCCAGTTCCTTTTCGAAGAACACCCGCAGGAACTCTTCGATGGTGCCTTTGAGGTCAGCGAAATTGATGTCGCGATCGATCAGCAGGCCTTCGACCTGGTGGAACATCGGCGAGTGGGTGATATCGGAGTCGCTGCGGTAGACGCGGCCCGGGCAGACGATGCGGATCGGCGGCTGCTTGGACTCCATGGTGCGGACCTGTACCGGCGAGGTATGGGTGCGCAACAGCATGTTCGCATTGAAATAGAAGGTGTCATGCATCGACCGGGCCGGGTGATGGCCTGGGATGTTGAGCGCTTCGAAGTTGTGATAGTCGTCTTCGACCTCAGGGCCTTCGGCGATGCCGTAGCCGATACGGGTGAAGAATTGTTCGACGCGTTCCAGAGTGCGGGTAACCGGATGCAGACCACCGGAGGTCTGACCACGGCCAGGCAGGGTCACGTCAATGGACTCGGCAGAGAGTTTGGCAGCCAGATCGGCTTCTTCAAACAATGCCTTGCGCGCATTAAGGACCTCTGTGACACGCTCCTTGGCAACGTTGATCAGCGCACCGACCTGCGGACGCTCTTCTGCCGGCAAATTCCCCAGGGTCTTCATCACCTGAGTCAATTCACCCTTCTTGCCAAGGTAGTGAACCCGGATTTGCTCCAGGGCATTGATATCTTCAGCGCTTTGCACAGCCTCTAGTGCTTGAGAGACGAGCGCATCCAGGTTTTCCATGTACAGACTCCAGATACAAAATAGGGGAAGAGCTTGAAGGCTCTTCCCCTATTTATGACGTTTAACACCTGACCCCACAGATGCGAGGCCGGGTGACTGTCGGGGGTACTTAAGCCAAGGTGGCTTTAGCTTTCTCGACAATCGCAGCAAACGCCGCTTTTTCGTTCACTGCCAGATCAGCCAGAACCTTACGGTCGATCTCGATGGACGCTTTTTTCAGGCCGGCGATGAAACGGCTGTAGGACAGACCGTTGATACGAGCACCAGCGTTGATACGAGCGATCCACAGAGCGCGGAACTGACGTTTTTTCTGACGACGGTCACGGTAGGCGTATTGGCCTGCCTTGATTACCGCTTGCTTGGCAACACGGAATACGCGGGAGCGTGCGCCGTAGTAGCCTTTAGCAAGTTTCAGAATTTTTTTGTGACGCTTACGGGCAATGACGCCACGCTTTACACGAGCCATGAGTTACTTCCTCTATTCTTGACTAAAATTAACGAAGGCGCAGCATGCGCTCGACTTTTGCCACGTCAGACGGATGCAGCAAGCTGCTACCGCGCAGTTGACGCTTACGCTTGGTCGACATTTTGGTCAGGATGTGGCTCTTGAAAGCGTGCTTGTGCTTGATACCGTTAGCAGTTTTCAGAAACCGCTTAGCAGCACCACTTTTGGTCTTCATTTTTGGCATGTTCGGATACTCCGCATTCAGTTGATAAACATAATCAGAAGGCCTGCCGTGCCCTGTTGATTACTTCTTCTTTTTCGGGGCGATGACCATGATCAGCTGGCGTCCTTCCATCTTAGGATGCTGTTCGACCGAACCGTACTCGAGCAAGTCACCTTCAACTCGCTTGAGGAGTTCCATCCCCAGCTCCTGGTGGGCCATCTCACGGCCGCGGAATCGCAAGGATACCTTGGCCCTGTCCCCGTCACTCAGGAAACGTACCAGGTTGCGCAGTTTTACCTGGTAATCCCCTTCCTCCGTCCCTGGACGAAACTTGATTTCTTTAACCTGGATCTGCTTCTGGTTTTTCTTGGCCGCAGCAATCTGCTTCTTCTTTTCGAAGATCGATTTGCCGTAGTCCATCAGTTTGCAAACAGGTGGTACTGCATCGGCGGAAATCTCCACCAGATCCAGCTTGGCCTCTTCAGCCTTAAGAAGCGCGTCTTCGATTGACACAATCCCGAGCTGTTCACCTTCAGCCCCAATTAACCGAACCTCGCGTGCCGAGATATTCTCGTTGATCGGGGCTTTCGGTGCAGTTCGTTTATCTTGTCTCATTTCACGCTTAATAATAATTACTCCGAATCTTGGCGACCACGCCGGGAAACCGCTTGGGCGAGGAACTCAGCGAACTGGGCGACGGGCATCGAGCCCAGGTCAGCACCTTCACGAGTACGCACAGCGACAGTCTGCATCTCGACTTCCCGATCTCCGATAACCAAGAGATAAGGAACCTTGAGCAAAGTATGCTCGCGGATTTTAAAGCCGATCTTTTCATTTCTCAAGTCAGACTTGGCACGAAACCCGCTTTCGTTGAGAGTTTTTTCCACTTCGGCGGCAAAATCAGCCTGTTTATCAGTGATATTCATCACCACTGCCTGGGTCGGAGCCAGCCACGCAGGGAACGCGCCCTCGTAGTGCTCGATCAGGATTCCGACGAACCGCTCGAAGGACCCCAGGATCGCCCGGTGCAACATCACCGGGTGCTTGCGGCTGTTGTCTTCGGAGACGTATTCGGCTCCCAGACGCACAGGCAGGTTAAAATCGAGCTGCAGGGTACCACATTGCCAGACGCGACCGAGGCAATCTTTCAGCGAGAACTCGATCTTCGGACCGTAGAACGCACCTTCGCCCGGCTGCAGATCGTACGGCAGGCCCGCGCTGTCAAGGGCTGCGGCCAGTGCCGCTTCGGCACGATCCCAAAGCTCGTCGGAACCGACGCGTTTTTCCGGACGAGTGGACAGCTTCATCTCGACATCTTTAAAGCCGAAATCGGCGTAGACATCCATGGTCAGCTTGATGAACGCGGCGGACTCGGCCTGCATCTGCTCTTCGGTGCAGAAGATGTGGGCGTCGTCCTGGGTGAATGCGCGCACACGCATGATGCCGTGCAAGGCACCCGATGGCTCGTTACGGTGGCATGCACCGAACTCGGCCAGGCGCATCGGCAGCTCGCGGTAGCTCTTCAGGCCCTGGTTGAACACCTGCACGTGGCAAGGGCAGTTCATTGGCTTGATCGCGTAGTCGCGGTTTTCCGACTGGGTGGTGAACATGTTGTCGGCGTAGTTGGCCCAGTGCCCGGATTTCTCCCACAGGCTGCGGTCAACCACTTGCGGCGTCTTGATTTCGAGGTAGCCGTTGTCGCGCTGAACCTTGCGCATGTACTGCTCGAGTACCTGGTACAGAGTCCAGCCGTTCGGGTGCCAGAACACCATGCCCGGCGACTCTTCCTGGGTGTGGAACAGGCCCAGGCGCTTGCCGATCTTGCGGTGGTCGCGTTTTTCGGCCTCTTCGATGCGCTGGATGTAAGCCGCCAGTTGCTTCTTGTCCGCCCATGCGGTGCCGTAGACGCGCTGCAATTGCTCGTTCTTGGCATCGCCACGCCAGTAGGCGCCGGACAGCTTGGTCAGCTTGAAGGATTTCAGGAAGCGGGTGTTCGGCACGTGCGGACCGCGGCACATGTCGACGTATTCTTCGTGATAGTACAGGCCCATGGCCTGTTCGTTCGGCATGTCCTCGACCAGGCGCAACTTGTAGTCTTCGCCACGGGCCTTGAACACTTCGATCACTTCGGCGCGCGGAGTGACTTTCTTGATCACGTCGTAATCTTTCTCGATCAGCTGCTGCATGCGCTGTTCGATGGCCGCCAGGTCGTCCGGAGTGAAAGGACGCTCGAAGGCGATGTCGTAATAGAAACCTTCGTCGATGACCGGACCGATGACCATCTTGGCGGTCGGGTACAACTGCTTGACCGCATGGCCAACCAGGTGGGCGCAAGAGTGGCGAATGATCTCCAGCCCCTCTTCATCCTTTGGCGTGATGATTTGCAGCGACGCGTCGCTGTCGATGATATCGCTGGCGTCGACCAGCTTGCCATCGACCTTGCCCGCAACGGTGGCCTTGGCCAGGCCTGCACCGATGGATGCGGCGACCTCGGCTACGGAAACCGGGTGATCGAATGAACGTTGACTGCCGTCGGGAAGAGTAATAGTTGGCATGGCGCCTCCTCTCCTAGTGGTGACCCCTACCAAAGGTCACGTGGGTTGGGATGAGCCAGTACAAGATCCGGTCCAGGCCATTCAATGACGAACGCCTGCCTTACAGCGGCAGGAGCCTTGCGGCCAACCGGAAAACCGAACCAGAGTGACTGGGATTCAAATCAGGATTAATCGCGCATCTGCCGCCACCGGGACTGAAGGTCCGTCGGAGCCTGCAAACGCCCGAGCGGGGCATGCTAGCACAGATGAACGGTTATCGGCCTGCACGCAATCAGACGGTGAAAATTTCCTCACTTTTATGGCGCAGAGTGAACTTGAGATATACGAGATGCCTCAAACTGACTGAGAATCGCCACAGATATCGACCCCAAGGAGTTCCTGTCATGCGCCTTATCCGTCTTTTTGCCTTTGCCGCGCCGCTTGCCCTGTTGCTGCCACTGAGCGCACACGCGGCCTGGCCAAACGGTGTGAAAGCCCAGTACATGAGCGATTGCACAAAAGCTGCCAGCCAAACTGTCAACCCGGCCGAAGCGAAGAAGCACTGCTCATGCGGCGCCGACGTTCTGGAGAAGAAATTCACCACCCAGGAGATCGCGCAGTTGATGGACAAAAACAATCCAGCCGGCCCTGAATTGAGCCAACGCGCACTGAAAGAAATCTCGGTGTGCCGAGTCCAGAAATAGCGCTGCGCAGGACGTTTTTTGAGTGATCCGGGGGCCTAAATCAGCCAAATATCGGCTGATTCACATAATTTACGCAGCTTTTACGGGTTTTTTTACTCCCCTGTTTTGCAGCGCAAACCCCCTGAAACCGGGGCTCACAGCCATTTCTGGTGGTGAAAGACGTGCAATATGAAAGCAAACAGCGCGTCTGGGGGGGTCCCAAACCGAACATTTCGACTATGATACTCGGGTGTGCCCAGTTGGCCTGAGCAGCACAGTACTACTGAAAATATATGTTTCTTGGAGATACACCATGTCTAATCGCCAAACCGGCACCGTTAAATGGTTCAACGATGAAAAAGGCTTCGGCTTCATCACTCCTCAAGGTGGCGGTGACGACCTGTTCGTACACTTCAAAGCTATCGAAAGCGACGGTTTCAAAAGCCTGAAAGAAGGCCAGACTGTTTCCTTCGTGGCTGAGAAAGGCCAAAAGGGTATGCAAGCTGCTCAAGTTCGCCCAGAGTAATTTCCAGGCGCACTAAAAAAACCCCGTCCATGTGACGGGGTTTTTTATGGGTGAAACAAAAGCCTGGGGATCAGCCGCAGTTGACCCGGGTGACCACCCTGCCGGCATCGGTGTTCAGGTTCAGGCGATCGGAACGGTACTCCAGCGTCACCATATCGGTTGGCAGCAGGAACCGCGCGCTTTGCGCCCCTGCGCGGGTACGCGCCTGCTCAAGCAGCTGCGGCGATGCCTGTTTGCCGATGGTGAACTCGGCAGCCTTCGCCTCACAGCGGCTGTGACCCGTGTCAGTCGTCGCAACATCCGCGTTTGCCGACTCCGTAGAGGCAGTGCTGCAACCGGCCAGCGTGGCAACGGCCAGCAAAGTACCCAATGACGCGAGCTTCCAAGGCATGAAGCCTCCTTATTCAATGATTAAGCTGAGATCGTGCGACAACCAGACTGGCGTTTGGTTTCACAGGCAGTGCCAGCACCCTGCCCGCAATCCGCACGAGCCGCGATTCTGCCTGAGCGCCGCCCTGCCCTTAATCACTGAATCGTGACTGAATATGAACAACGCTCAATAGACGTCGATGTAGTCGTAAGGCGGATTGGGCCAGTTCTCTTTCAAGGCATTGAAGATTTGCATGACCCAGACTTCATCGCTGGCCGCGACCCGTCCGACATATCCTGAGCCCTTGGCCCAGGTTTCGAGCCGGAACAACAAGCCGTCGATATCGGTTCCGCCCACGACACCCGAGGAGATGTACGCAATACCTCCCTTGGTGACCCGCAACTGGGTGTGCTCATCGTCACTGGCGCCGGCCAGCAACTGACGCACCGCCTCGAGGGTCAGGCCATCCGGGGAGTTCAAATCGATCTGCACAGCGTGCTCCTTGAAAATTCGACAGAGACCAAGTGTCGCATAGCCCTTCTTTCATGCCTAAGTCGACGTGTCAAAAGCCCCGCAAAATGGTTAACTCGGCACTCAGACTTCCCCCGACTTCACGAGTGCCATCATGACCACCGTAAGTATCGACGCCGACATCAAGGCCAAGTGGCAGGACGGCCACAGCTCCTACAGTCCAAGCAGCACGGAAGAGCTTGCCATTATCGGTATCGACCTATTGGTCAGGGACCTGGGAACCGAAGCCGCCCAATCGTTCATCGAGCAGATTTTCGAGAAACATCTGTCGGACCAGAAGGCCGACGCTGTCAGCGGGCGGGAGTGAACCCCGCAGGCAGGCACCTGCGGGAGATGACACTTACTTCAGACGGGCCAGACGCTCGGTCAGCAGATCGAAGAAGCCCTGGGCATCGCCGCTCTCAACCCAGAACGCATTCTTCGGCGCTTTCAAACCGTCATACCAGTCAACGATGGTTTGCCCGAAAGTCGGCCCCTCGCGGCTGTCGACCACCACGTTGACCGAGCGACCGCTGAACAACTGCGGCTTGAGCAGATAAGCGACCACCGTGGCGTCATGCACCGGGCCACCCGAAATGCCGTAGTGCTCCATGTCGCCTTTGATGTATTCATTGAGAATGTCGCCCACCAAACGGCTGGCATTGTTGTTCAGCGCAGCAATCTGTTTCAGACGCGCTTCGCTGGTCAGGATCTTGTGGGTCACATCCAGCGGCAGGTAGGTCAGCTTCACGCCACTCTTGAGCACCACTTCGGCGGCTTGCGGATCGGCGAACAGGTTGAACTCGGCCACCGGCGTGATGTTGCCGCCGTTGAAGTGCGCACCGCCCATGACCACCACTTCCTTGATGCCCTGGACGATACCCGGTTCCTGGATCAGTGCCAGGGCCAGGTTGGTCTGCGGGCCAAGCATGGCGATGGTAATGCTGTGGGGCTCGGCGGATTTCAGGGTGTCGATCAGATAAGCGATGGCACTGCCCTTGGCCAGGCCTTGTTTGGGCTCATGCACGGCAATGCCTGACAACCCTTCCTTGCCATGAATGTCCTCGGCATAGATGGGTGTGCGCATCAGGGGCTTCGGCGCTCCCGCATAGACCGGCACCTCTTCGCGCCCCGCCCACTCCCGGGCCAGTCGCGCATTGCGCGAGGTCTTGTCGAGGCGAACGTTGCCCGCAACGGTGGTCAGCGCCCGGACATTCAGTTCGTCCGGCGACGCCAGGGCGAACAACAGGGCAACGACATCGTCAGCCCCCGGATCAGTGTCGATGATCAAGTCGATTTTTTGTGCCGCCTGGGCGTTCGTTGCGGTAATCAGGGACAAAAGCAGCAGACTCCGGAGCAGTTGGTGCAGTTTCTGAGCATAGCGATACATGGCGCACTCCTTGTGCATGGGAAATCAAAAGGCAGGCAGTCCGTCAAAACGTAACCCCGGCGAACAGCACGATGTTGCAGTACGGCTGGCACTCGCCGGTACGAACAATCGCCCTCGCCTGCCGACTCAGGACCTTGAATTGTTCATGGCTGAGCACCTCACGCCGCCCCAGTGCGCCTTCGCCGTTCAGTTCATCCAGCGCGATCAGGGCCGACGGTTTCTTATCGAAAATCTCCTGAGCCAGCACATGGCTTTCGACCTGCATCTCACTGAGCACCACTTTCAAGGTGCTGACAAAATCCGGGATGCCCTGGGTCAAGGCCAGGTCGATCAATTCAACGCCCGGTGGAACCGGCAAACCGGCGTCGCCGATGACGACCATGTCGCCATGCCCCAATGAGGCGATCAGCCGCGACAAAGCGATGTTGAGCAAGGGTGTCTTTTTCATGGAGTTTTAAACGCCTGCACATCGCTCAAGGCGGGAATCGACGGTTGCGCGCCGGCACGGGTGACCGACAGCGCCGCAGCCACCTGCCCGAAGCGGATCGCCTGCACTTCATCCTGACCCGCAGCCAACGCCGCAGCGAAACCACCGACGAACGTATCGCCCGCCGCCGTGGTGTCGACAGCCTTTACGACCGGCGCGGGGAAATGCTCGAAGCGCTGGCCATCGGCAAACAGCGAACCTTGCGCGCCGAGGGTGATGATCACCTTGCCGGCGCCCAGGGCAATCAGCCGGGTCGCCGCGGCTTGCGCGGTCTCCAGAGAGTCCACAGACACTCCGCTCAAGGCCGACGCTTCGCTCTCGTTGGGAATCAGGTAATCGATAGAGCCGTACCAGTGCGATGGCAACGGACGGCTGGCCGGCGCCGGGTTGAGGATGACCGTCTTGCCCAGCTCGCGGCCGCGCTTGAGCGCATGACCAACGGAGGCATCGGGTACTTCCAGCTGACAGATGAGCACGTCCGCCGCTTGTATCACCGAATCAAAACGGTCAATGGCTTCAGCGGTCAATGCACCGTTGGCACCGGGAACGATCACGATGGTGTTCTGACTGCTGTCGTCGACCACGATCAACGCCACGCCGCTGGAACCGTCAATCGTGCTCACCGCCTGGCAATCGATCTGCTCGGCCAACAGCGCCCCGCGCAGCGCCTCACCATAGGCGTCATTGCCCACGCAGCCGATCATCGACACCTGGGCCCCGAGCCGCGCCGCAGCCACGGCCTGATTGGCGCCCTTGCCGCCGGAGACGGTGGCAAACGACTGACCAATCAGCGTTTCACCGCCCTTGGGCAAGCGCGGGGCCCGGGTCACCAGGTCCATGTTCAAACTGCCTATTACCACTACTTTTGCTGGCATACATTGCTACTCATCGATTCTGTTTCGGCGGCGCTTTTGGGTCAGCGGCTTTCTGTTTTCAACGGCTCTCAACGGCTCTCTGTTTCAACGGCACTGGGCAAACACACCGGCCAGCGGCGCCGTCGATTCACGGATGACAATACTCGGCGTCACGATCCGCTGATCGGTCGCCAGGCCCGGCGTGGCGATTCGCCGTAACAGCACTTCGGCAGCCATTTCACCGAGTTGCAGGATCGACTGCCCCACCGTGGTCAACGACGGATAGACATACCGGCTCATCTGGATATCGTCGAAGCCGATCACCGACAACTCGCTCGGTACGCGAATATTGCGCTCGGCGGCGGCCCGCAGCACACCGATGCCGATCATGTCGTTGGCGGCAAAAATGGCGGTAGGCGGATGGCTTTCCAGCAAAATCGCGGCAGCGCTGTAACCGCCGGTGCTGGTGAAATCGCTTGCCAGCATGCGCTCGGGAGAGACTTCGACGCCCGCCTCTTTCAAGGCCCTGCGATAACCCGCCAGACGCATCTGCGCCACACTGGTGTTTTCCGGCCCGCTGATCGTGGCGATATCCCGGTGGCCCAACTCCAACAGGTGTCGGGTCGCCAGGTACGCGCCGTATTCATGGTCGATGCGCACCAGGTCGGCATCGACACCGTCCAGTCCGCGGTCGACGATCACCATGGGCGTGCGCACGCCTTTCAGGCCTTGTACCAGGCCACTGTCGCCGCCGGCCGAGGCTACGATCAGGCCGTCGATGCGCTTTTCCAGCAGCACACGCAGGTAGCTGCGCTGCTTGTCCGGATTGTCGTCGGAGTTGCACAGGATCACGCAGTAACCGTTTCGCTCGCAGTAATCCTCGATCCCCCTGGCCAGCTCGGCGAAGTACGGGTTGAGGCTGTTGGGGACCAACAGGCCGATGGTTGCCGTGGTCTTGGCCTTGAGTGAACGAGCCACGGCGCTGGGGACGTAGTCGAGGGTCTCGATCGCGGCCTCGACCTTGAGCCGGACTTCTTCGCTGACCGGGCGGGTCTTGTTCACCACATGGGAAACCGTGGTGTAGGAAATGCCGGCAAGGGCTGCCACATCTTTGATAGTCGCCATGACTCAGGTCCGCCGGCTTGCGCGTTGACTGCGATAAGTGTCCAGCACCACCGCCACCACGATCACGGCGCCGGTAATGATGCGTTTGGTCGGCTCGGTTGCCCCGATCTGCGCCAGCCCCGCGGCCAGCACGGAAATGATCAGGACGCCAAAAAACGTGCTGATCACCGAGCCGCGCCCGCCCATCAGGCTGGTCCCGCCGATCACCACGGCGGCGATCACCTGCAACTCAAGGCCGGAGCCGGCATTCGGGTCGGCGGCTTCCAGGCGAGAAATCTGGAACAACGCGGCAATGCCGGCCAGCAATCCCATCAGGCTGAACACCAGGATTTTGTAGGGCTTCGGATTGATCCCCGCCAGCCGCACAGCCTCTTCGTTGGTGCCGATACCGATCAGGTAGCGACCGAATACCGTGCGGGTCAATACGGCCTGGGCGATGAATATGATCAGCAACGCAATGATGAACGAGGGTGAAATGCCGAAGGCGATCGGATTGGACAACCAGGCGAACGCATCGCCGATGTAGGCCGTACGCGAACCCGTCATCTGGTACGCCACTCCACGTGCCATTTCCAGCACGCCCAGGGACACAATGAACGACGGTATCCGCCACGCCACCGTGATCGAACCAGTGATGGTGCCAGCGAGCGCCGCGACGGCCATGCCGAGCAACGCTGCGGGCAGAACGCTCCAGCCCCAGCCGAGTATCGCCACGCTCACGGTCGAGGCCGCCAGTGCCAGCACCGAACCCACCGACAGGTCGATACCCCCGATGATCAACACAAAGGTCATGCCGACCGCCAGCACCATCAGGTCCGGAATCTGGTTGGCCAGGGTGCTGAACGTATCGTAGGACAGGAAGTGACTGCTCAGCACCGAGAACAGCACGATCATCGCCAACAAGGCACCCGCCAGGCCCAGATAGGTGCCCAGGCCATAGAAGTTGCCACTGCGTGTGCCGGCGAAAGAAGCGGTTTTCATGGAAGATCCCTAGGCGCGGCTTCGAAGCGCTGCGCATCACGTTTTTGGTAGCCGGCAAAAGCAGCGGCGAGCAACTCATCCTGGGCCCAGCTGTCGCGATCGAACGTATCGATCAGTCTTCCTGCCGACAGCACGCCAATCCGGTCGCAGATCAGCATCAGCTCGCGCAAGTCACTGGAAACCACCACCAGCGCCTTGCCCTTGCGGGTCAATTCACCGAGCAGGTTGTAGATATCGAACTTGGCGCCGACGTCGATGCCCCGGGTCGGCTCGTCGAACAGCAGCACCGAGCAATCGCGCTCCAGCCAGCGACCGATGACGACTTTCTGCTGGTTACCGCCGGACAGCTCGGCCACCAACTGTGCCGGACCGGAGCTGCGAATGCGCATGGCATCGATCTGCCGCTGGGCCAGGGCGTTTTCGCCATCGTTGTCGACAAAGCCGGCGCTGGAGATGCCGGGCATGTTGCCCAAGGCGATATTGGCACCGATCGACTGCGTCAACAAAAGGCCTTCGCCCTTGCGATCTTCA
The DNA here is from genome assembly GCF_058986625.1 of Pseudomonas sp. GW821-FHT07G06. NCBI lineage: Bacteria > Pseudomonadati > Pseudomonadota > Gammaproteobacteria > Pseudomonadales > Pseudomonadaceae > Pseudomonas > Pseudomonas sp. GW821-FHT07G06. The sequence goes on along the minus strand of NZ_JBYSVW010000006.1, from coordinate 31,904 downwards.
GTGATCAGTGCGATGCCATGCCCGACCGCATCCACCGGCGAACGCACAGTGATGACCTGCGCCGACGAGCCCAGGGCAATCGTGCCGCTGTCGGCGATATCGGCACCGAAGATCAGGCGCAGCAACTCGGTGCGCCCCGCGCCGATCAAACCGGAAATGCCGAAAATCTCTCCGGCACGCACTTCGAACGACACGTCGCGAACCTTGTCGGATCGGGTCAGGCCCTTGACCGTCAACATCGGAGCGCCGATCTTGCGCGCGCCCATATCGATGTGCTCGCCGAGCTCGCGACCGACCATCAAGGTGACCAGTTGCTCGCTGTTGTAGTTGGCCATCGGCGCGACACAGACCAGATTGCCGTCGCGCAGCACGGCAATGCGCTGCGCGACCCGCGCCAGCTCTTCGAGGCGATGAGAGATATAGATGATCGATACGCCGCGAGCCTGCAGGCGGGTGATCTGCTCGAACAGCATTTCGACTTCGCGTGCCGTGAGCATCGCGGTGGGCTCATCGAGAATCAGCACATGACAATCGCCGATCAGGTTACGGGCGATCTCTACCATTTGCTGATGACCGATGCCCAGTTCGCCGACCAGGGTATCCGGGTCAATGCCGTCGAGTCCGACCTGAGCCATGGCCTCGATGGCAGCCTTGCGCAATTGCTTGCGACTGATCCAGCCGCCGTTGTTGGGCAGATTGTGAAGAAACAGGTTTTCCGCCACCGACAGGGTCGGCAGCAGATTGAGTTCCTGCATGACCATGCGGATGCCGAGGTCTTCTGCCTGGCTCCGGCTGCCCGGACGATAGGCTTGCCCCTGAAACTGCATCTGCCCGGTGGTCGGTGCGACCAGCCCGCCAATGATTTTCGAAAGCGTGCTTTTGCCTGCGCCGTTCTCGCCGGTCAGCGCCAGCACTTCACCGCGCATGAGCGTCAGGTCGATGCCGGCCAGAACCGGTTGGGCGTAGGTCTTGCCGATACCGCTGACCGAGAGGACAGCGTTCGTAGCGCAAGCGGACATAAAAACTCTCCACGCGCCCGTCCGGCTGGACGAGCGCCGTTGCGTCGCCAGAAGGTTACTGGGTGACCGACTCTTTGGTGACCAACTCTACCGGCGTTTCGATCACGCCATTGGCGCCGCCGTCGACCTTCTCGCCCTTGAGAATCTTCAATGCCGTCTCGATGCCGAACACCGCCTGCCTGGCTGCAAACTGGTCGGCAGTGGCGAGCACCCGACCATCCTTGAGCATCGGCTGGATGGCGTTGATGTTGTCATAACCGACCACTTGCACCTTGCCGGCCTTGCCCGCGGCGCGCACGGCAGACACCGCGCCGACCGCCATGCTGTCGTTGCCGGCCAACAGGGCCTTGGTTTGCGGGTATTCGCTGAGAATCGAGGCGGCCACCTTGTTGCCTTTGTCGATTTCCCAGTCACCGGATTGCAACGACACGACCTTGATCTGCGCCGCCTCCATCGCATCCTTGAAACCTGCGGTGCGCTGCTGGGCATTGGTGGTGGTGGACACACCTTCGATGATGCCGACTTCGTCACCGGCCTTCAGCTGTTTGGCCAGGTAATCGCCAACCAGGCGTGCGCCCTTGCGGTTGTCCGGGCCTACGAACGGAACACTGATGTTTTTGCTTTTGACGACGGCAGGGTCCAGCTGGTTGTCGATGTTGATCACGGTGATACCGGCATCGATGGCTTTCTTGATCACCGGCACCATGGCCTTGGAATCTGCCGGCGCGATCACCAGCGCATTGACCTTGGCCAGGATCATCTGCTCGACGATCCGCGTCTGGCCGGCGGTGTCGGTTTCATCCTTGATGCCGTTGGAGATCAGGTCGAATTCGCCGGAGTGATCTTTCTGATAGGCCTTGGCGCCGTCTTCCATGGTCAGGAAAAACTCATTGGCCAGGGATTTCATGACCAGTGCGACTTTCGGTTTTTCTGTGGTTTCAGCGAAGGCAGAGGAGACAGGCAGTGCAGCGGATGCGGCAGCCAGCACAGCGACAGCGAGAAGACGTCCAGCAAATGGCAGCTTCATGGGTTCACTCCGATCTTATGATTATTGTGAGCAACGCTTGCGCTGGCGTAAGCTCCACGACCCCCTGTGGTGGAAAGCCATTACAGGGGGCGCGCAAACGTTTGCGTGACCCAGACTATGCGAATCCTGCCGGTATTTGTCAACGACCTGAAAAGCGCTTTCAGAGCGGATTGGCGAAAAACGGCATTCAGCTCATGCCGTGGTGTTGACCACCGATCCCGTGCCGGAACCCTTGGCCAACTCTTTGATCAGACTCGCACTCACCTGCAGGATGGCGCCGCTGGTTTCGGCGACCTGCCCCTGAATGGCCGCTACCGCGGTGGTCTTGGCTTCCGGGGTCGGATAGGACGCCGCCTGGGCCTGGGCCAATTGCTGCTGTTGCTCACGCAATTGATCCTGCAACTCTTTCAAGCGCTTGAGCAGGACCTTCACCGCAATACTGGTGTTATCGCTGGTTTCCGATTCGGCCTGTGCGCCGGCACTTTGTCCCAGACCTACCGGACCGGTTTTAACCTGGGTGCCGTCGCCTTCCTTTACACCCAGCGCTTGGGCAGCCGAATCCTCTGTTGCATCGCCCAAGGCACGAATGGTCGCCGCAGACTTTCCCCCGATGGTGATGCCCGCGGCATTCGGGAAGCCAATAGATAACGACATGTGAACTCCTGCAGAAATAGATCCCTTGAAGGAGCATCGACCGACGCGCGCTTTTCTTTAGTCGTTAACGACGATTTGATGCGTTTAGATTCTAAACAGGACTGCCATCCGTTTCGGAGAGCCGAACGCAAAAGTTAAACATGTTCGGCAATCCGGACGCCCGGCCCCGGAACCACCTCCGGAAACAAACTGCAATACCGTTACAAATCATTAAGTTACGCGTGTTTTTCGATTCAGGGTGTTACTGGTACAGATCCTGCTCTTCTCCTCGCACCTCCGGCGTTCAGATTCGCCCGGGGCGTATCTAGATGAACCTGCATCTGCACCGTCTCACAACTAGAAGAGAAAAATAATGACATCTGCACTCAAGACCTTTGTTCCGGGCGCCTTGGCCCTGCTGCTGCTTCTGCCGACCGCCCTTCAGGCCAAAGAAGCCGAAACCCAACAGAAACTGGCCAACGTGGTGATCCTGGCCACCGGTGGCACCATTGCCGGCGCCGGCGCCAGCGCCGCCAACAGCGCGACCTATCAAGCGGCGAAAGTCGGTATTGAACAACTGATCGCCGGCGTCCCAGAACTGAGCCAACTGGCCAACGTTCGCGGCGAACAGGTCATGCAAATCGCTTCCGAAAGCATCACCAACGAAAACCTGCTGCAACTGGGCCGCCGCGTAGCCGAACTGGCCGACAGCAAAGACGTCGATGGCATCGTGATCACCCACGGCACCGACACCCTGGAAGAAACCGCGTACTTCCTGAACCTGGTGGAAAAAACCGACAAGCCGATCATTGTCGTCGGCTCCATGCGCCCGGGTACCGCGATGTCCGCCGATGGCATGCTCAACCTGTACAACGCAGTGGCCGTGGCCAGCAGCAAGGATGCACGAGGCAAAGGCGTGCTGGTGACCATGAACGATGAAATCCAGTCGGGTCGCGACGTCAGCAAAATGATCAACATCAAGACCGAAGCGTTCAAAAGCCCCTGGGGTCCGCTGGGCATGGTGGTAGAAGGCAAATCCTACTGGTTCCGTTTGCCAGCCAAGCGCCACACCATGGATTCCGAATTCGACATCAAGACCATCAAGAGCCTGCCTGACGTCGAGATCGCCTATTCCTACGGCAATGTCAGCGACACCGCCTACAAGGCCCTCGCTCAATCAGGCGCCAAAGCCATCATCCACGCCGGCACCGGCAATGGCTCGGTATCGTCTCGCGTGGTCCCGACCCTGCAAGCCCTGCGCAAGGACGGCGTGCAGATCATTCGCTCCTCCCATGTCAACGCCGGCGGCTTCGTATTGCGCAACGCCGAACAGCCTGACGACAAATACGACTGGGTTGTGGCCCACGACCTGAACCCGCAAAAGGCCCGGATCCTGGCGATGGTCGCGCTGACCAAGACCAATGACAGCAAAGAGCTGCAGCGGATGTTCTGGGAATACTGATTCGCCCTCGCCCGACCGATCCGGTCGGGCACCCTGTGCGCCATTCTCCAGTCCTGGCGATTGGCGCCACTCGATCTGACAAAAAAACTCCCTGCGCCTTACACCAAATAGAACAAACCGCTGTCAGAGGATTTTCTTGATTTTTAAGCAGTTGCGAAATTGCCTACAGTTAAATACTGTATACACGTACAGCTTAATAAGGATAATTCCGTGGACACTACCTCTGCCTCTCCTGACACCTATGTACGCATGGGCCTGCGCGTTCAGAAAATCATCAACTCCCCCACCGCACAAAAAGCCAGGGCAGCCCTGATCTTCCGCCTGCCTGACGAGCCGGTGGATGAATGGGAACGCTTGCTGGAAGAAATCGACGAGAACGACAACGTCACCCTCGCCTATCGCGACGATGGCGGCGTGCAGATTTTCTGGGTTGTGCCGAAGGAAGATTGAGTTGATGAGTGTCCGCTGGTTTGCTTTGTTTTTTGTGTTTTTTGCCATGGCGGCGCAAGCCGACGCTCCGCGCACCTTTACCGAAGCGAAAAAGGTCGCATGGAAGCTCTACGCCCCCCAATCCACCGAGTTTTACTGTGGCTGCAAGTACACCGGCAACCGGGTGAACCTTGCCGCCTGCGGTTATGTGCCGCGCAAAAATGCCAAGCGCGCATCCCGCATCGAGTGGGAGCATATCGTTCCGGCCTGGCAGATCGGCCATCAACGCCAGTGCTGGCAAGAAGGCGGTCGCAAGAACTGCACCCGCTACGATCCGGTTTACCAGAAGGCCGAAGCTGATTTGCACAACCTGGTGCCCAGCATTGGCGAGGTCAATGGCGATCGCAGCAACTTCAGTTTCGGCTGGCTGCCCGAACAGTCGGGACAGTATGGTTCGTGCCTGACCCAGGTCGACTTCAAGGCCAAGAAAGTCATGCCCCGCCCTTCCATTCGCGGCATGATCGCCCGGACCTACTTCTACATGAGCAAGCAGTATGGCTTGCGCCTGTCGAAACAGGATCGGCAACTGTACGAGGCCTGGGACAAAACCTATCCCGTACAGGCGTGGGAGCGTCAACGCAACCAGAGCGTGGGGTGCGTCATGGGACGCGGCAACGAGTTCGTCGGCCCGGTGGACATGAAGGCCTGCGGCTGAATCCAGGTGGCACCCGAAACAAAAAAGGCCTCGAGGCTAAACCCCCGAGGCCTTTTTATTGGTTCGCAATCCCGGGAAACTGTAGGAGCAGCCTTTTTGTTTGCCCAACATCTTCGTTGCCGAATGTTATTGAGCGGCTGGACGCTCAAGCACCAGCAATTCGATGTTCTGTTTCTTGGCGCGAGTGAGCGCCGCACGGACTTCATCCTGCTTGGCGTCGGCCTCGGCTTTCGAACTGAACGGCCCCATCAGGATTCGCGTATTGCCATTTTCCTTGACGACGCTGGACATGAAACTGTGCTCGATCAGCCAGCCACTCAAATCGCTGACCGCCTGAGGGGTTTCACCTCGCACTTCAAGATCCCATTGCGGGCCGGACACTGCTGCAGGTACGGCAGCCATGGCCGGCTTTGGCTTCGGCGCATCCACACTGCCGCCCTCTCCACATCCCGCCAGTGCCAACATCGCGAATATCAAGACCATTTTGTGCACGGCGTTTCCCTCTAAATGCTTAAAGGGGGGATTTTAACATCCATGAATACTTCACGAGTGCCGTAAAATGGGCTCAAAACAACGAGAATCATGGTGGCGGCCTCTGTATAGTTACGCCTTGGGAATTAATGCCACATCTGCGCGTCAGAAAGAGGCACCCAAACTGTGAGACTTCGCACTAATCTATACATACCACCGACCTCTGCACTGTCCGAATCAGGTGCCCCACGAAGCAATCAAGGAGAAGACCATGCTGATACTCACCCGCAAAGTCGGTGAAAGCATTAATATCGGTGATGACATTACGATCACCATCCTGGGCGTAAGCGGCCAGCAAGTCAGGATCGGCATCAACGCCCCGAAGGACGTTGCAGTGCACCGTGAAGAAATTTATCAGCGCATTCAGGCCGGCCTGACCGCCCCGGAAAAGCCGCAATCCTGAATTCTGCTGCAGTCAGTAGCCAGCCCGTTCAGTGCGCAACCACGGCTGGCTAAAGATTCAGCATCGCATCGCTTCCGCATGCTTTCCCACGCAAGCTTTCAGGGGTCGTTACTAGCGACAAGCTCAAGGCCCTGGCTGTCAGACATTTCTTGTTTATCCTGGGGAAGGACACGTTCGCTGCGTGATCAACCAAACATCACCCCGCGCGCCATGCCAGTCGCCGCCACCATCACCAACAGCACCAGCAGCGACTCGACATGACTGATCCGTGCAAACAGCTTCGCACGGCCGGTATCGAAGGCGACTTTACGGCCCAGCGCTATCCGCCATTTGATCAACGTCACCATGGGCGCAATCTCCAGCAGCAAGATCAGCACGAACAGTGTCATCTTCAGATGAAACAATGGCTGATGCAGGTAATAGTCCGTGCCTTTCTCGTACCCGCCAAAGGCTCGCATCCCCCCGCTGATCAGTAACACGACAGCTGAAATACCCCAGATATTGTCCGCTATCAGAACACTGCGCACCTCTCCTGCCCCGTCGGCCAAGCGCCGAAAAGCCGTGCCTCGCGTCAGCACCGCCCAGAACCCCAAGGCAACTGCCAAAAGATGAACCGCCGCCAGAAACCAATGAGTCAGCATCGAGAAACTCCTGCCAGGTCGAAGTTGTATAAGCCTGACAGTAGTAGCCCATGAAATGGCTGCTTGCACGGCATCCCTGGCAATGCCCGGAACACAATATGGCAGACCAACTAGACTCCACTGCGCTGGCATTGAGCTACCGTGGCAGTCCCGGCCCCAACAGCAACTCACTCTCACCGCATTGAACTGAGTAAACAAAATCATGTGTGAATCATGTGATTCAAGCTCTGCTTCAAACACAACAGGCCGTCGTCGTTTTCTTCAATTTGCCGGATTGAGCGCAGGCGCCCTGCTGCTGACCGGCACACTGCCCGGCAGGATCATCCAGGCAGCCGAAAAAGCGTCGGCCCCACCCAAACCACAAAACGTGATCAGCCCCGACATGGCGCTGAAAAGACTGATGGAGGGCAATGAACGATATGTAAGCGGCACATCCACGACTCATGATTTCAAGGCCGAGCGAGAGGCCCTGGTGTCGGGTCAAAATCCGTTCGTGGCCGTGCTGAGCTGCTCTGACTCGCGCATCGCCCCGGAGTATGCGTTTGACACTGCACGCGGCGATCTTTTCTCCATCCGTGTCGCGGGCAACTTTGTCACCCCGGAAGGCCTGGCCAGTCTTGAATACGGGGTTGCCGTACTGGGCGCCCCGCTGATTCTGGTACTCGGCCATGAGAGCTGCGGCGCCATCGAGGCCGGTATCAAGGCCGTCAAGGACCAGACGGTTTTCCCCGGCCATATCCCGAAACTGACCGACGCACTCAAGTCGGCCATCGAGGCCGTGCTCAAGCAACCCGGGAGCCTGATGGAAAACGCCACCGCGCAGAACGTCAAAAATTCGGTCAACAGCCTGAAACAGGCCTCGCCCTTGCTGACCGATGCACAGAGCAAAGGCATGCTGAAGATCGTGGGAGGCATCTATCGCCTGGCGAGCGGCAAGGTAGAGTTGATCGCCTGACCCACAACGCGCACATCGCCAGCATCGGCGCACCCCGCATGCAAAGAGCCCAGCGCGATGGCTGGGCTCTGGTCACTTCCGGTTTTCCATCATTTTGTCGGCCAGGGTTTTAGCCCTCTCGATCAACAGGTTCTGCCTGTCTTCGTGCGTAGCCCCGCCCACAACCGGGGCTGTCAGATTGCTTTCGGCAATCAACGCAGCGCAGAAGTATTGATCCCAAACGGCTTTGTCTACGGGTGCCTGTTTGCTGATTTGATCGACGTTCATAGGCGGCTCCTTTGAATGAGGCAGCCCCATTAGTTTACGCCTGAATGGCAAAGAATCCGGATCATCATCCACCGTTGTCCGCCATTCGTCGCCTGCCAAAACACGACGATGAGTTCAACCGCATCCGTGGCTTGAGGATTGCACAGATCGCGCGTAGCAGCGCCGGAACGACATAATTCTGACGCAGCAGCCATTCAATCAATGCTTAAGGACTCCAGCGATACGCTTGGTCAGTCACCGGGAGATGTAACGTGTCAACGCTCAACGAAATCGCAATGAACCACGCGAGAATGGCTAAGGAAAAGGCAGCAGAGTCGACCGAACTGAGCGAGCGACACCTCCAGATTGTCGGGAGCTTCGAGGTACCGTCCATTGATGCACATCAGAACGTCCCCATGCACCTGATCGCTGGAGCGCAGGAGGTGCATCTGGTTCATGCGACGGGTTTCGCGCTCTGAGCTTTTATGGGGCAAGCGACACACTGATCGATTTACCCGGCAATAGGTAAGTGTATTCAGCACTGGCAATGGAACATGCCATCTGGATGCAACCACCTGTTGCCTTTCTCCCTCCCGCCCCTCGCATCACAATCCCCCGAAAAATCTCGAAGGCGTAACGCAGTGGGTGAGGCTCGTGGCCAGGCGGCGACGGACCTGGCTTCGCTTTCGTTGAGTCTGCAGGTAAACAGCAACAACAAAAAAGGGCCCACCTTTCGGTGAGCCCTTCCAGACCGCCCAGCAGAGCGGATTTTGTTTGGTAGGCGCGATTGGACTCGAACCAACGACCCCCACCATGTCAAGGTGGTGCTCTAACCAACTGAGCTACGTGCCTGCTGTGAGGCGGCATTCTACGGAATTCCGGAGGGGTGTCAACACCTTTTTTCGCGCTAACCCTATGAATATGCAAAATATTTAATTTTGTCGGTACAAAGAAGATTTTCCGGGTGGCTGGCGGGCGATTTTCAACTCGGGTAGGATCAACGCACTCGTAAAATATATTAAACAGAGGCTGCCGGATGGCTAACACTCCCTACCCAGAGTCCTACTACGCCGCATCGGCCAATGCGGTTCCGCCGCGCCCGGCGTTGCAGGATGACGTCGAGACCGATGTCTGTGTGATTGGCGCCGGTTACACGGGGCTGTCCTCTGCCCTGTTTCTGCTGGAGAACGGTTTCAAGGTCACGGTGCTTGAGGCCGCCAAGGTAGGTTTCGGGGCGTCCGGGCGTAATGGCGGGCAGATCGTCAACAGCTATAGCCGCGACATCGATGTCATCGAGCGCACGGTTGGCCCCAAGCAGGCTCAGTTACTGGGACAGATGGCGTTTGAAGGTGGCCGGATCATTCGTGAGCGGGTCGCCAGGTACAACATCCAGTGCGATCTGAAGGACGGTGGCGTGTTCGCCGCGATGACCGCCAAGCAGATGGGTCATCTGGAGTCGCAGAAGCGCCTGTGGGAGCGATTCGGCCACACCCAGCTCGAGTTGATGGATCAGCGCCGCATTCGCGAAGTGGTGGCTTGTGATCAGTATGTCGGCGGCATGCTGGACATGAGTGGCGGCCACATTCATCCGCTCAACCTGGCGCTGGGTGAAGCGGCGGCGGTCGAATCCCTGGGCGGGACGATCTATGAGCAGTCGCCGGCCGTGCGCATCGAGCGCGGCGCGAATCCGGTGGTGCACACACCGCAGGGTAAGGTCCGGGCCAAATTCATCATTGTCGCCGGCAACGCCTATCTGGGTAATCTGGTGCCGGAACTGGCGGCCAAGTCGATGCCTTGCGGCACGCAGGTGATTACCACCGAGCCCCTGGGCGAAGAACTGGCCAGGACCCTGCTGCCTCAGGATTACTGCGTCGAAGACTGCAATTACCTGCTCGACTACTACCGCCTCAGCGGTGACAAGCGCCTGATCTTCGGCGGCGGCGTGGTGTACGGCGCGCGGGATCCGGCGAACATCGAAGCGATCATTCGACCGAAGATGCTCAAGGCCTTCCCGCAGCTCAAGGACGTGAAGATCGATTATGCGTGGACCGGTAACTTCCTGCTGACCCTGTCGCGCCTGCCTCAGGTCGGACGCCTGGGCGACAACATCTACTACTCCCAGGGCTGCAGCGGCCATGGCGTGACCTACACGCACCTGGCGGGCAAGGTGCTGGCCGAAGCGTTGCGCGGCCAGGCCGAGCGTTT
>NZ_JBYSVW010000006.1:0-21539 GCF_058986625.1 Pseudomonas sp. GW821-FHT07G06 | reverse complement strand
ACTACCCGTTCCCCGGCGGACAGTTGCTGCGTACGCCGTTTGCGGCACTGGGTGCGTGGTATTACGGATTGCGGGACAGGTTCGGGTACTGACCTTTAAAACAAAAAAGATCGCAGCCTGCGGCAGCTCCTACAGAAAACATGGTCCCCTGTAGGAGCTGCCGCAGGCTGCGATCTTTTGATCTTAAAGCCGGTCCCGCGCAATACCGCTGCGAATCCGCAGGATATCCGCCAGCACCGCCAGGGCAATCTCCGCCGGCGTCTTGCTGCCCAGGTTCAGCCCGATTGGCGCATGAATCCGCCCCAACTCGACCTCTCCCAGACCGCCGATGCGCCGCAAGCGCTCGAAGCGCTTCTGCGAGGTCTGCATGGAGCCCATCACACCGATATAGAACGCCTCGGTGCGCACCGCCTCCATCATCGCCAGGTCATCGATACGCGGGTCGTGGGTCAACGCCACCACCGCCGTGTCGCTGTGGCAGCCGCCGTCGGCGATGAACACCGACGGCAGTTGGCGGCGAATCTCCACGTTTTCCAGCACGACGCCTTCCAGCACTTCGTCCCGCGGATCGCACAGAATCACCTCGAAACCCAGGCCCACGGCAAACTCCGCGCAGACCTGAGCCACACTGGAATAGCCGGCCAGCAACAAGCGCTGGGCCGCGCCGACACGCACACGCACACGCACTCGATCGATTTCACGCTCGATACGCACACCCTGCTCACGATCATCGAACAGGCTGCGCGCACCGCTTTGCAGATCGACTTCGCGGATCAGCCGGCGCCGGCCCAACAGCGCCGACTCCAGCTCGCGCAAATGCGCCTGCACGTCACATTCGGCGTCAAGCTTCTCGACCAGCACATCCAACACCCCGCCACAGGGCAGGCTGACGCGCGAGCGTGGGTCGTCACCTTCGCCGTAGCGGACAACGTTGACCGGCTCCATAAACGCGCCCTCGGCGACTCGCTCGAGAAAGTCTTCCTCGACACAGCCACCGGACAGCGAACCGATCCAGTGCCCGTCAGCGTTCACCGCCAGCAGCGAACCCGGTGCACGCGGAGCCGAGCCGTACGTGGCCAGCACCGTACACAGCCAGATGCGCTGACCGGCCGTCGACCACTCCAGCGCCCGGCGCACCACTTGCAGATCGAGATGCTGCATATCAGTGCGCCTTGTGCTCGAGCGGCGGCGCATCGGCCCGCAACTTCTGCACGTCGTTCACCGCCAGGTCATTGGGTTGACCACCCCATCCCTGACGCAGGTAGTTCAGCAGATCCGTGAGTTGCCCGTCGCTCAACTTCTCGGCGAAGCCCGGCATCGGCTGCATGTGCTCGAACCCGGAGAACTTCTGCTCACCGATACCGTCGTCGATCACCCGCAACAGGTTGCGCGGATCTTCCAGGCGCAGCGTGGTGTTGCCGCGCATGGCGACGGCGATGTGCGGCTTGCCCTCGCCGCCCGGCGCATGGCAACCGGCGCAGACGTTCAAATATTCCTGACGGCCACGCTGGGCACTCGGGCTCAGTTTGTCCAATGGCACTTCGGTGAGCACTTTCGCCGCCGGCGGCTGATCGCCGAGCAGGAAGGTCGCCATCGCCGCCAGATCCGGATCGCTCAGGCCCTGGGTGCTGTTGTGGAACACCGGGAACATCTCGTTGAACATCGTGCCCTGGGCGCTCATGCCGTGCTTGAGGAACGAGCTCAGGTCCTGATGGTTCCAGCCACGGGCTGCCAGGTCAGTGGCCAGCAGGCTTGGCGCCAGATAACCATTGAGAATGCCGCCGGTCATACGCTTGTCCTGCTGCATCGCACCCGGCAAGCCGCGTGGGGTGTGACATTCGCCACAGTGCCCCAGCACGTCGACCATGTACTGGCCGCGCTTCCAGGCTTCGCTCTTGCCTTCAGCCGGTTCCAGCTTCACGTCCTTGCCGTACATCATGTTCCAGCCCATCAGGCCCAGGCGCACGTTGAACGGAAAGCTCAGGCGGGTGACCGGCGCCGCGCGCTCGATCGGCTCGACGGTTTTCAGGTAGGCATGAATCGCGTCGGAATCGGCGCGCGGCATCAGGTGATACGAGGTGTACGGCATCGCCGGATACAGGTTCGCGCCATCGCGGCGCTTGCCTTCGGTCAGCGCGGCGAAGAACTCGTCATCGCTGTACAGGCCGATGCCGTGCTCTTTGCTCGGGGTGATGTTGGTGCCGTAGATCGTGCCGAACGGCGACACGATCGGCAGGCCGCCCGCATAGGGCGCGCCACCCGGCGCGGTGTGGCAGGCCATGCAATCGGCGGCGCGGGCAAGGTACTGGCCTTGCTTGACCTGCGCCTCATCGGCGTGGGCCAGCAACACAGGCGCAGCCAGGCCGACCGCCAGCGCCAGGCGGGACAATAGTGGCTTCATGCTTAACCCTCCTTGACCAGGCCGAGATCGGTCAGCACGTTGCGGGTGGCGCTGTAGTAGCGCACGTACCCGGTGCAACGGCAGATGTGATGACCGAGGCTGTCCTCGATGACTTTTTCCAGCTGGCTTTTGACGATCGGCTGACGCTGCAGCTTTTCCACCAGCACGGTCGCAGCATTGACGAAACCCGGCGCGCAGTAGCTGCACTGGAAGGCGAATTCGTCGACGAAGCGCTGCTGGATCGGGTTCAGCTCGGTGACCTTGCCCTGCTCGTCGCGGGTCGCATGGCCTTCGATGGTCCGCACTTTCTTGCCTTCGAAATAGTGCGCGCCGGTGATGCAGGTGCGCACTTCTTCGCTGGTGCCGTCAGGGTTGTCGACGATCACCACGCAGGCGTGGCAGATGCCCTGGCCGCAGCCCAGGCGCGAACCGGTGAGGTTCTTGTATTCGTGCAGGTAGTCGATCATCGGCAGGTCATCAGGGATGTCCACCGGGCCGACGGATTGACCGTTGAGGGTCAGTTGAAGCGGACGGTTAGCCATTGAGGGCCTCCTTGATGCGTGCAGAAGTGATAGGCAGGTCGCGGACACGTTTCCCGATGGCATGGGCCACGGCATTGCCGATGGCACCGACCACCGGAATCATCACCACTTCGGCGATGCCCTTGGACGGGTCGCTTGGCGACAGTGGCGGCAGGATCTCCGCCGTCTGCTTCCACACCGCAACATGCCGCGCCATTGGCAGGCGGTAACGGTTGAAGTTCCAGTCACCCTCTCCCGGCCCGCCTTCGTACAGCGGCATTTCTTCCATCAGCGCATGGCCGATGCCCATGGCGATGCCACCTTCGAGCTGGCCCTTGACCAGTTCCGGCACCAGCACGCGACCGCACTCGACCCACGAGTGATGGTTGAGTACCGACACTTCGTTCGAACCCTTGTTGACCTTCACTTCCACCAGCGTGGCCACCGGGCTGTAGTACGTCACCGCCGCGTTGTTCAACTGGGTTGCCGGGTAGGCGATGTTCTGCCGGTCCAGCAAATGGAAACCGGCGCTGGTCATCTGCGCCTTCTTCGCTTTCGGTGCGCCGTCGCCGTACTTCACGGCCAGGCCATCGAGCGGCAAGCGCTCACGCACGCCGTCGATGCTGAACTCGGCCTCGGCCCAACTCCAGCGGTTGAAACCGTGCACCGTGGCGCCGCTCACCAGACCGCGCTCGTGAACACGCTTGGCCAGCATGGCGAACGGCAATGGTTCCATGCCGTTGGCGGTGAGCTTGCCATCGACCCAATGGGCGTCTTCGCGGCGCACCACGTAAGGGTTGGCCTGACCGCCGTAAGGGCCTTGGCGCCAGATCTCCATCGCCGCCGGCCACAGGCCGTGGTTGAACAGCACGCGTGCCGCTTCACGGGTGGCGTGGCTGAAGTAGTACGCCGAGTTGGTGGCCGACGATGCCGAAGCCACCTTGCCGACCCAACGCGGGTTGCGCAGGACATTATCCTGTTCGGCCTGGCTCATGATGTACGGGTTGCCGCTGCTGGTCAGCTGCAACTCTTTCCATTCGGTTTCACCGGTCTTCACTTCGTGCGCCGGGATACCGAGGAAATCGGCCACAACCATGGCCTGCGAGGTCGACATGCCGGTGCCGATCTCGATACCGATGTGGCGCAGGCTGATGCGACCTTCGGCGTTGAATTCAATGCTGGCCATCGGCGCTTCGGAACCGGTGCCGAAGTCTTTCTGGCAGATGGCGAAACCAACGCCGTACCAGTTGTCCGGATCGGCGGCTTCGCGTTGTTTCTTGATCGCGTCGCGGTTTTTCCAGACCTCGTGGACGGCCGCCTTGTCGAGAATCTCGTGCAGGCGCAGGGCACCGGCCGGGATCGCGCCCTGGGTGTTTTTCATGCCCGAGCGCAGTGCGTTCTTGCGGCGCAGTTCAATGGCATCGATACCCAGGCGATCGGCGATTTCGTCGACCATCATTTCGGTCGACGCCATGCTCTGCAGGGTGCCGTAGCCACGCATCGACCCGGCTTCTACCGCGCGGGAATGGTAAGCCGTGACCTGCAGGTCGTTCTGCGGCATGTAATAGATCGATTGCGCGGCCGTGGCGCCCACCGCCGCCACCGACGGGCTGTAGTTGATTCGCCCGCCACCGTCGACGCTCATTTCAGCGCGGAAGATCTTGAAGCTGTGGTCGTTCTTGTCCACCGCCAACTGGTAGCGAATGTCGAACGGGTGACGCTTGATGCCGCTCTGGAACTGCTCGTAGCGGTCGTTGGCCAGGCGCACTGGCACACCGGCGCCGTACAACGCGGCCAGCGCTGCGTAGTAGACGAAAATGTTGTGGTCTTTCGAGCCATAGCCGACGGTGTAACCCGGGTGCATGTTCAGGTTGGCCAGGCCGAAACGCGACGGCGCGATCATCTTCGCGGTCTCGGTCGCGGCTTCCAGCGGGCACTGGGTGGCGACGACGAAATGCAGGGTCTTGGTGGCCGGGTCGTACCAGCCGTTGCCGTTGTCCGGCTCCAGGGCAGCCGGCTCGATCGATGGCGTCTTGTAGCGCTCGTCGAACACCAGCCAGTTGTCCGGCGGCGTATCGATCTGCTGCTTCATGCGGTCGGCGTAGAACAACCCGCGCTCGGTCAGGTTGCCGTGCAGGTTCGGCTGGGAGTTCCACACCGGACGACGGTTTTTCAGCATCGGGAACAGGATCGAATCCTTGAGGCTGGCAAACTCGTCTTCATCCGCCGAGGTCGCGCCGCCGACGCGCACATAGCGGAAGCTGCCGTAAGGATCGCCTTCGTAGAACGGCACCTGGGCACCGTAACGAATTGCCTTGTCATTGAATTTGAGCTGGTTCTTGGCCTGACGGAAGCGCTCGAAGTCGTTCCAGATCAGGATCGCCACCGGATGACCGATGAACATCGGCACCTTGCCGGCCGGCAACAATGGATCCGGGGCGTGCTCCTCTGGGAACACGATACCGTCCTTGACCAGATCTTCGGCGGTGACGATGCGGTCCGGCTGCAACTCGGCACCCAGCCACGACAGATCGATGCCTGCAAAAATGTGGTCGGCCTTGATGGTTTTGAGCAGCATGGCGTGGCCTTGCTGCTGTGGCCAACCCGGCATGTCCTTGGCGCGGATGTCGCGGGCAAAGACCTTGCTGCCACAGACCTTGGACAAGGCATCGTTACGGGCGCGCGCCTTGCCATTGTTGCCGAGCCACTGCTCGGACGGCACGGTCACGCTGTTTTCCATCAAGGCGGCCAGCGCCTGGCTGCTCAACGGCGTGAGCGTCACGCTCACGCCCGCTACCAGCCCGCCCTGAAGGAACGAACGCCGGGATATATCACGGTTGGACATGGATCATCCTCTGGGCGGTTATGGGTCCGCCCTTCTGGTTATGTACTGGAAATCTCGAGTCGTGCAGAAGCCCTTTTCGACGATGCAAAGGGCTGTTGTTGACAGTGCAAAGCTGACCGAAAGGTTAAGTTTATAGGCTTATGCCTTCGCGGAAAACTAAAAACTGACCAAGGAATCAAAAAACCGCGACTTTTCGACGCAGCAGTTCGATGAACAACCCCAACTCCCGGCTGATGTGCTCGCCCTTGCGCAACAACAACCCGAATGGCGCCATCTGCACATCCAGTTCCACCGGCAACGCCACCACCAGGCCCATTTTAAGATAGTCGCGCAATGCGGTTTCCGACAGGACCATGATCGCGTCGGTCAACTGAATCAGTTGCTGCATGGAGTACACCGAACCGCATTCGATGATGTCCGCCGGCAACGGCAACGCCAGGCGTTGCAACGCCTGATCCAGGCCGATGCGCGCCGGACTGGTTTCCGGTTGCAGGATCCACGGCCAACCGTTGACCAGTTCCGCCATGTCCAGTTTCTTGCGCCGGGCCAGCTGATGGCCGGCGTGCACCACCACCAGCAAGCGTTCGTTACCCAATTGCTCGAAGACGTAATGCTCACTGTCGGTGGCGGCATTGCGCCGGGCGATGGCGAGGTCGATGCGGCCCTGCTCCAGCAACTGGATCACCTGGTCGCTGGTGTCGCCCATGATGCGAATCCGCAACTGCGGATTGAGCGCCTTGATCTCGGCAATCGAATCCATGACCAGGCCCGGCGCCGCGCCCATGATGGTACCGATCGACAGATAGCCGTAGCCGCCCTGCTGCCGCGCCATCAGGTCCTCGGCACAACGGTCGAGGCCACTGATGGCCGACTCGGCAAAGCGAATCAGCTCCTGGCCCAGCGCTGTCGGGCGCATCCCCCGCGGCAGGCGCTCGAACAGATCGCAGCCGAACATGTCTTCAATCTCATGGAGCATGCGGGTTGCCGCCGGTTGCGACATGTTCAGGCTTTGCGAAGCGCGGTGCAGGTTCTGGCTGGAGCTGAGCGTCACCAGCATGTGCAGATGCTTGTAGCGCAGGCGATTGAGCAGGCTGCGGGAGATGATCGGCGTGGTCATGGCGGGCCTTTTTTATCGATACCCTGAGGGTATCAGTTGTGAGCTAGATTCGATTTGTAACGCATCGATCAGCGGCCGTACAGTCTTCCCCATAAGAACAAATGCCCTACCAAAGGAAAACTGCGATGAAGACTCTACCCGCGCCTCTGCTCGCCAAAATTTCCTGGCGGCTACTCCCGTTTCTCCTGCTGATGTACATCATGGCCTTCCTCGACCGCGCCAACGTCGGGTTCGCCAAGCAAGCCTTCCAAGCCGACACCAACATCAGCGATGCCGCCTTCGCCTTCGGCGCCGGGGTGTTCTTCGTGGGCTACGCGTTGCTGGAAGTGCCGAGCAACCTGATCCTGCACCGCGTCGGCGCCCGCCTGTGGATGTGCCGGATCATGGTCACCTGGGGCCTGGTCTCCGCCGCCATGGTCTTCGCCCACACAGAAACCAGCTTCTACATCCTGCGCTTCCTGCTGGGCGTGGCCGAAGCCGGCTTCTTCCCCGGCGTGATCCTCTACCTCACCTACTGGTTCCCCAGCGCCGTGCGCGGCAAGGCCATGGGTTTCTTCTATTTCGGTGCGCCGCTGGCATTCATCTTCGGCAGCCCGTTGTCCGGCCTGCTGCTGGAACTGGACGGCTTCGCCGGCTTCCACGGCTGGCAGTGGCTGTTTGCCGTTGAAGGCCTGATGGCGACGGCGGTGGGCATCTGGGCCTACTGGTACCTGGACAACCGCCCGGCCGACGCCAAGTGGCTGACCGTCGAGGAACGCCAGCAAGTGCAGACCCTGCTCGATCAGGAAGACAGCCATAAACAGAACCACGGCCGCAGCCTGCTCAACGTCATTTGCCAACCCTCGGTGCTGTACCTGTGCCTGATCTACCTGTTGATCCAGGCCAGCGTCTACGGCGTGGTGTTTTACCTGCCAAGCCAGGTCGGCGGACTGCTCGGGACCAAGGTCGGGCTGATGGTCGGCCTGGTCACGGCGATTCCATGGATTTGCGCCTTGATCGCCGCCTACCTGATCCCCGGCTACAGCGACCGCACAGGTGAACGTCGCCGCACCGCGTGCCTGACCTTGCTGATGGCCGCCGCCGGGATCGCCTGCTCGGTGACCTTCAGCAACCCGCTGCTGGGGATCATCGCGCTGTGTTTTGCCGCCTCCGGCTTCATCGCCGTGCAACCGGTGTTCTGGACCTTCCCCTCCAGCTACCTCGCCGGCAGCGCCGCCGCGGCCGGGATCGCCCTGATCAACTCGTTCGGCGCCCTCGGCGGCTTCATCGCCCCCATCCTGAAGAACTGGGCCGAAGGCGCTTTCCATTCACCGGCAGCAGGCTTGTACGTGCTGGCCGTTACCACCGTCATTGCCGCGTTGCTGGTGCTGGGCGTACGCGCGCCCGGCCATGAAGCCTCGAACAAACCGGCCACCGTTTAAACCTGACCGCCGTTTAACAAAAGGAATCACACCATGGGCATTCCAACCATCAAACACGTCCGCGCTTTCACGCTGCGAGGCGGCGGCGCGGATTATCACGACCAGGCCGACGGCCACTGGATCGACGATCACATTGCCACGCCGATGAGCAAGTACCCCGAGTACCGCCAGAGCCGCCGCACCTTCGGCATCAACGTACTCGGCACCCTGGTGGTGGAGATCGAGGCCAGCGACGGCACCGTCGGTTTTGCCGTGACCACTGGCGGCGAGCCGGCCGCCTACATTGTCGAGAAGCACCTGGCGCGCTTCCTCGAAGGCGCCCGGGTCACCGACATCGAAAAAATCTGGGACCAGATGTACCAGTCGACCCTGTATTACGGACGCAAGGGCATCGTCATCAACACGATCTCAGGCGTCGACCTGGCGCTCTGGGACTTGCTCGGCAAGATCCGCCAGGAGCCCGTGCACCAGTTGCTCGGCGGTGCGGTGCGCGACGAATTGCAGTTCTACGCCACCGGCGCCCGCCCTGACCTGGCGCAGAAAATGGGCTTCATCGGCGGCAAGATGCCGCTGCACCACGGCCCGGCCGAAGGCGAAGAAGGCCTGCGCAAGAACCTCGAAGAACTGGCGACCATGCGCGAGCGTGTCGGCCCGGACTTCTGGCTGATGCTCGATTGCTGGATGAGCCTGGACCTCAACTACGCCACCAGACTGGCGGTTGGCGCCCACGAACATGGCTTGAAATGGATCGAAGAAGCCCTGCCGCCAGACGATTACTGGGGCTACGCCGCCCTGCGCAACAACGTGCCCAAGGGCATGCTGGTGACCACCGGCGAACATGAAGCCACGCGCTGGGGCTTCCGCATGCTGCTGGAAATGGGCTGCTGCGACATCATCCAGCCGGATGTCGGCTGGTGCGGCGGGATCACTGAACTGGTGAAGATCTCGGCCCTGGCCGACGCCCACAACGCGCTGGTCATCCCTCACGGCTCTTCGGTGTACAGCTACCACTTCGTCGCCACCCGGCATAACAGCCCGTTCGCCGAGTTCCTGATGATGGCGCCGAAGGCTGACGAAGTAGTGCCTATGTTCCACCCGCAATTGCTCGGCGAACCGGTGCCGATCAATGGCCGCATGCGCCTGTCCGCGCTCGACCAGCCGGGTTTCGGTGTGACCCTCAACCCGGAATGCCAACTGCATCGGCCGTATAACCGCTGAGAAAGGAGTTCGTGATGAACATGCCGCATAACGCGTTCAAGGCCGCACTGAACAACAGCGAAACCCGGTACGGCATCTGGGCCGGGTTCGCCACCGGCTACGCCGCCGAGATTGTCGCCACCACCGGTTACGACTGGATGCTGATCGATGGCGAACACGCTCCAAATACCGTGCCCGGCGTACTCGCCCAGTTGCAGGCCGTGGCGCCTTACTCGACCGCGCCAGTGGTGCGCGCGGTGAATGGCGATGCCAACCTGATCAAGCAACTGCTGGATATCGGCGCGCAGACGCTGATGATCCCGATGGTCGAAACCGCTGAGCAGGCACAGGCACTGGTGCGCGCCATGCGCTACCCGCCCCACGGCATTCGCGGGGTCGGCGGCGGCCTGACCCGGGCCACGCGTTGGGACGCTGTGTCAAATTACCTGAATACCGCCCACGAACAACTGTGCCTGATCGTGCAGGTGGAATCGCGCACCGGCGTGGAAAACGTCGCCGCGATTGCCGCCGTCGAGGGCGTGGATGCGGTGTTTATCGGACCGGCGGATTTGTCGATTGGCCTGGGTCACGCCGGCAACCCCGGCCACCCGGAAGTCCAGGAGCGGATTCAACACGCCGTGAACGCCACGCTGGCGGCCGGCAAGGCCTGCGGGATTCTCGCGCCCAACGAAGAAGACGCCCGCCGCTACCAGCGCTGGGGCTGCCAGTTCATTGCCGTGGCCATCGACATCAGCCTGCTACGCCAAGGCGCCATGGCCACCCTCGCCCGCTACCGCGAACCTGCCACCCCTCAAGCGCCGTCACGCACCTACTGATCTGCCAAGGAGTCGCACCATGTCATCCGTGCCTGTTTACGAAAACTTCATCGACGGCCAGTTCGTGGCCAGTGCTGCCCACCTCGATGTGATCAACCCGGCCACCGGCGCCGTGCTGTCGAAAGTTCCGGCCTCAACCGCCGAGGACGTCGACCGTGCCCTCGCTGCCGCCCGTGCCGCGCAGAAAGACTGGGCGCGCAAACCGGCGAATGACCGCGCCGGCTACTTGCGCCGGATCGCCGCGAAACTGCGGGAAAACGTCTCGCACCTGGCGCGCACCATCACCCTGGAGCAAGGCAAGATCAGCGGGCTGGCGGAAGTTGAAGTCAATTTCACCGCCGACTACCTCGACTACATGGCCGAATGGGCGCGACGCATCGAAGGTGAAATCATCACCAGCGACCGCCAGAATGAAAACATCTTCCTGTTGCGCAAACCACTGGGCGTGGTGGCCGGGATCCTGCCGTGGAATTTCCCCTTCTTCCTGATTGCCCGAAAAATGGCCCCGGCCCTGCTGACCGGCAACACCATCGTCATCAAGCCCAGCGAAGAAACCCCGAACAACTGCTTTGAATTTGCTCGATTGGTGGCCGAAACCGACCTGCCGCCCGGCGTATTCAACGTGGTCTGTGGCGACGGGAAGGTCGGCGCCGCCCTGAGTTCGCACAAGAGCGTGGACATGATCAGCTTCACCGGCAGCGTCGACACCGGCTCGCGGATCATGGCCGCCGCCGCACCGAACATCACCAAGCTCAACCTGGAACTGGGCGGCAAGGCGCCGGCCATTGTGCTGGCGGATGCAGACCTCGACCTGGCGGTCAGGGCGATCCGCGATTCGCGGATCATCAACAGCGGCCAGGTGTGCAATTGCGCCGAGCGGGTATATGTCGAGCGCAAGGTGGCGGATCAGTTCATCGAACGCATCGCGGCGGCCATGAGCGCAACGCGCTATGGCGACCCGATTGCCCAGCCCGACGTGGAGATGGGCCCGCTGATCAACCGCCAGGGGCTGGACAGCGTCAACCGCAAAGTCCGCACCGCGTTAAGCCAGGGCGCAAGCCTGATCAGCGGCGGACAGATGGCCGACCTGCCGAATGGCTTCCACTTCCAGCCCACTGTTTTAGCCGGTTGTCGCGCCGACATGGAGATCATGCGCGAAGAGATTTTCGGGCCAGTGCTGCCGATCCAGATAATCGACGACCTGGACGAAGCCATTGCCCTGGCCAACGATTGCGACTATGGCCTGACTTCGTCGATTTACACCCGCGACCTGAGCAAAACCCTGCAGGCGATGCGCGAGCTGGATTTTGGCGAAACCTACGTCAATCGCGAGAACTTCGAAGCCATGCAAGGCTTCCATGCCGGTGTGCGCAAGTCCGGCATCGGTGGCGCGGATGGCAAGCATGGGCTGTACGAATATACGCATACCCACGCGGTGTATCTGCAAGGCTGATTGAGGTGTTCAGGCGGGTTGCCAAATCGCAGACACAAAAAACCCCGGTCTTTCGACCAGGGTTTTTGCTATCGACTCGAAGTAGCCAGTGGCTTCTTCGTAGCTCCAAGGCGTTCAGTGGGCCTCGGGGCAGATATGGCGCAGCGGACGGGACTCGAACCCGCGACCCCCGGCGTGACAGGCCGGTATTCTAACCGACTGAACTACCGCTGCGTATCGCTTTGAGCAGATGCTCAAGTAACTCGTCTGATTGAAAACTCAGTAGCTTTTCAATCTCGAACCAGATGAATCTGACTCGGAAAATATGGCGCAGCGGACGGGACTCGAACCCGCGACCCCCGGCGTGACAGGCCGGTATTCTAACCGACTGAACTACCGCTGCGCGTCGGTGGAGGCATTTCAGCCTACCTCTTGCTTTCGCAAGTATCTCGGGAGTGGTGGGTGATGACGGGATCGAACCGCCGACATTCTGCTTGTAAGGCAGACGCTCTCCCAGCTGAGCTAATCACCCGTTTGCATCTCCGAGGCCGCGAAATTTACGCAGGTAGCGAACCTAAGTCAATAGCAGGATTGAAGTTTTTTTCAAAAACAGCTTTTAGCGGCAAGCTTCGAGCTGCAAGTAAAAGCAAGCATGCATATAGCAGGCACACCACCGTCACGCTTTACCTTGCAGCTTGAAGCTTGAAGCTGCCTTTCACTGCTCATAGATCATCTTCTTGGTCATGCCGCCATCGACCACGAATTCCTGCCCGGTGACAAAACCGGCATTCCTCGACAGCAGCCAGGCCACCATCGCCGCCACATCCTCGACCGTCCCCACCCTGCCCGCCGGATGCTGGGCATGATCGGCCTCGGTCAAGGGTTCGGCACGCCGCACCGAAGGGTCGCGCGCATCGATCCAGCCAGGGCTGACGGCATTGACCCGGATCTCCGGGCCAAGGCTGATGGCCAATGCGTGAGTCAGGGCCAACAAGCCGCCCTTGCTCGCCGCATAGGCCTCGGTGTCGGGTTCCGACTGCGCGGCGCGGGTCGAGGCCAGATTGACGATGGCGCCGCTGTGAGCGCGCAGGTACGGCGCACAGTGCTTGGCCAGCAGCATCGGCCCACTGAGGTTCACCGCCAACACCCGATTCCAGTGGGCCAGATCGAGGCTTTCCAGGGTGATGTTGTGCGGATCGGCCACCGCCGCATTGCAGACCAGCGCATCCAGGCGCCCGAACTGGCCGAGCACCTCGGCCACGCCCAGCGCGACTTGCCCCTCGTTGGCGACATCCATGGCGATGAACCAGGCGTTGTCGCCCAGCACTTTCGCCACTTTCGAACCGCGCTCCCGGTCCAGATCTGTCAGCACGACCTGCCAGCCTTCGCTGATCAGCCAGGCCGAAATCCCCAGGCCTATGCCCCGCGCAGCACCGGTCACCAGCGCTACGCGGCCATTGGAGCCCGTATTGGGCGCAGACAACTCGATCACAACGCAGCCAGGCCGCGCGCCAGATCGGCTTGCAGGTCCGCCACGTCTTCCAGGCCGACCGCAACGCGGATCAGGCTGTCACGAATGCCCGCCGCTTCACGCTCCTGCGGCGCCAGGCGACCATGGGACGTGGTGCTCGGATGCGTGATGGTGGTCTTGCTGTCGCCCAGGTTGGCGGTGATCGAAATCAGGCGCGTGGCGTCGATAAAGCGCCAGGCGCCCTCTTTGCCGCCCTTCACCTCGAAACTGACCACTGCACCGAAACCCTTCTGCTGGCGCAGCGCCAGCTCGTGCTGCGGATGGCTCTTGAGGCCGGCGTAATGGACTTTCTCGATGCCTTCCTGCTGCTCCAGCCATTCGGCCAGTTGCTGGGCGTTGGCACAATGGGCCTTCATGCGCAGGTTCAGGGTTTCCAGGCCCTTGAGGAAGATCCAGGCGTTGAACGGGCTCAGGGTCGGCCCGGCGGTACGCAGGAAGCCAACCACTTCTTTCATCTGCTCGCTGCGACCGGCGACCACGCCACCCATGCAACGGCCCTGGCCGTCGATGAACTTGGTGGCCGAGTGCACGACGATGTCCGCGCCCATTTTCAGCGGTTGCTGCAAGGCCGGGGTGCAGAAGCAGTTGTCGACCACCAGCATCGCGCCTTTGGCGTGAGCGATTTTCGCCAGTTCGGCAATGTCGACCAACTCGGCCAGCGGGTTGGACGGCGACTCGACGAACAGCAGCCTGGTGTTGGGCTTGATCGCCGCGTCCCAGCCGGACAGATCCGCCAGGGCCACGTAATCGACTTCGATACCGAAACGCTTGAAGTACTTTTCGAACAGGCTGATGGTCGAGCCGAACACGCTGCGCGACACCAATACGTGATCGCCGGCGCTGCACAGGCTCATCACCACGGCCATGATCGCAGCCATGCCGGTGGCGGTGGCCACGGCTTGCTCGGCGCTTTCCAGAGCGGCGATGCGCTCTTCGAAGGCGCGTACGGTCGGGTTGGTGTAGCGCGAGTAAACGTTGCCCGGTACTTCCCCGGCAAAACGCGCGGCTGCGTCGGCAGCGGTGCGGAATACATAGCTGGAAGTGAAGAACATCGGATCACCGTGTTCGCCTTCCGGCGTACGGTGCTGACCGGCACGTACGGCCAGGGTATCGAACGCTACGCCTTCGAGGTCGCTGTCCAGCCGACCGGCATCCCAATCCTGACTCATGCTGTCACTCCTTTCCCTATTCTCGTCAATTAAAAGCCGGATACAAAACCGGCCCCTCAGGGCCGGTAGAAACTCAGTTGTTGTACAGGTCGATGATCGCGCTGACTGCCTGCGTCTTGACCTTGGAGGCATCGTTGCGTGCCTGTTCGATCTTGTTCAGGTAAGCCTCGTCGACGTCGCCAGTGACGTACTGGCCATCGAACACCGCGCAATCGAACTTGTCGATCTTGATCTTGCCGCCACCGACCGCTTCGATCAAGTCAGGCAGATCCTGATAGATCAGCCAGTCGGCGCCGATCAGGTCAGCCACGTCCTGGGTGGAACGGTTGTGCGCGATCAGCTCGTGAGCGCTCGGCATGTCGATGCCGTAGACGTTCGGGTAGCGAACCGCTGGCGCCGCGGAGCAGAAGTAGACGTTCTTGGCGCCGGCTTCGCGGGCCATCTGGATGATCTGCTTGCAAGTGGTACCGCGAACGATGGAGTCATCCACCAACATCACGTTCTTGCCGCGGAATTCCAGTTCGATGGCGTTGAGCTTCTGGCGTACGGATTTTTTCCGCGCGGCCTGGCCCGGCATGATGAAGGTCCGGCCGATGTAGCGGTTCTTCACGAAGCCTTCGCGGAACTTCACGCCCAGGTGGTTCGCCAGCTCCAGCGCGGCGGTGCGGCTGGTGTCCGGAATCGGGATGACCACGTCGATGTCGTGGTCCGGACGCTCGCGCAGGATCTTCTCGGCCAGTTTCTCACCCATGCGCAGGCGGGCCTTGTAGACCGACACGCCGTCGATGATCGAATCCGGACGCGCCAGGTAGACGTGCTCGAAGATGCACGGGGTCAGGGACGGGTTGGTTGCGCACTGACGGGTGTACAGTTTGCCCTCTTCAGTGATGTAGACCGCTTCGCCTGGCGCCAGGTCGCGAATCAGGGTGAAGCCCAGCACGTCCAGGGAAACGCTTTCCGAGGCGATCATGTACTCGACGCCTTCGTCGGTGTGACGCTGGCCGAAAACGATCGGACGGATGCCG
The DNA here is from genome assembly GCF_058986625.1 of Pseudomonas sp. GW821-FHT07G06. Lineage (NCBI taxonomy): Bacteria > Pseudomonadati > Pseudomonadota > Gammaproteobacteria > Pseudomonadales > Pseudomonadaceae > Pseudomonas > Pseudomonas sp. GW821-FHT07G06. The sequence continues at coordinate 6,044 of NZ_JBYSVW010000006.1, read as the reverse complement.
TGCGGGTCGCGGAAGCCGACGATGCCGTAGCCGGTGATCATGGCTACGACGGCATAACCACCGACGCAACGGTTGTGCACGTCGGTGACGGCGGCAAACACGTCTTCTTCGGTCGGCTGCAACTTGCCGCGCTGGGCCAGTTCGTGCGCGAACACGTTGAGCAGCACTTCCGAATCGGAGCTGGTGTTGACGTGGCGCAGGTCAGATTCGTAAATCTCCTTGGCCAGTTGTTCAACGTTGGTCAGGTTACCGTTGTGCGCCAGGGTGATGCCGTAAGGCGAGTTGACGTAAAACGGTTGAGCTTCAGCCGACGTCGAGCTGCCCGCGGTCGGATAACGCACATGGCCAATGCCCATGTGACCGACCAGGCGCTGCATGTGACGCTGCTGGAACACGTCACGCACCAGGCCGTTATCCTTGCGCAGGAACAACCGGCCATCATGGCTGGTCACGATACCGGCAGCGTCCTGGCCGCGGTGCTGGAGCACGGTTAGCGCGTCATACAGCGCCTGATTGACGTTCGACTTACCGACGATACCGACGATGCCACACATGCGACGCAACCCCTACTTAATGGATCTGAACTGAGCACTACTCACTGAGGCGTTTTGGCCATCGGCAAGAGTTGCTCCTTGAACGGAATATCAGCGGGTACGCTGATTCCGCTGGCAAGCCACTGACTGCTCCACCCGAGAATCAGGTTTTTGGACCAGTCGGCGACCAATAGAAATTTTGGCACGAGCTGTGACTCTTTCCACCACCCGTCCTGCTGTACCGGCCCCAGGCTCAACAGCCCGACGGCGATGACCACCAGCAACCCGCCACGCGCGGCGCCGAAGGCCATGCCGAGGAATCGGTCGGTCCCGGAGAGCCCAGTGACGCGAACCAGTTCGCCGATAAGATAATTGATCATTGCGCCTACGATTAAAGTGGCGACAAACATGATGGCACAGCCCGTGATTATACGGGCCGATGGCGTTTGAATGTACCCGCCGAGGTACTCGGACAGTGAGCCACCGAACATCCAGGCAACGACTCCTGCGATGATCCAGGTCAGCAGCGACAGTGCTTCTTTGACGAAGCCGCGGCTCAGACTGATCAATGCGGAGATGGCGACGATTGCTACGATCGCCCAGTCAACCCAGGTAAATGGCACAGTGCAGCCTACAGACGGATAAGGCGGCGCATTTTAGCAGAGCCCATGCTTATCGGTAAGCTGCGATTGTCAGTGCATTGCATATCGGGGCGATAGTTTTAGCCACGTTCCGGCTGAAAGCGCACGACAAACCCCTTCAGGTTCTGCTGGCGGTTCAGCAAATCCCGCAGCCGGTCGGCTTCTGCACGCTCGATCAGCGGCCCGACAAACACCCGGTTTTTGCCGTCGGCGGTCCGGATGTAGGCGTTGTAACCCTGGCTGCGCAAGGTTTTCTGAAGCTTTTCCGCGCTTTCACGGTTCGCCAGACTGGCCAGTTGCACCGACCAGCTGACCGACAAACCATTGGCATCGACACGGCTTTGCGTGGTGTCCGGCTTGCCGGGTGCCGCCGTGATGGGCTGGGCAGGCGCGGTCGCAGGCTTGGCGGCCAGCGCCGGAACCGGCGCAGGTGCAGGTGCAGGTGCAGGTGCAGGAGGCGGTGTAACCGGTTTGGCAGCAGGTGCCGGAGCCACCGGCACAGCCGGCACCGCCGATTCCTGCTGGGCAATTTCGTCATCGCTCGGCACGGGTTCCTGGGGCAAGGCTTGTGGCTCAGGCACCGCCACGGGTTCGACCTGCACCTGGGGCAGCGCAGGCGCCTGCGGGGCCGCCGGCGCTTCGACCGTCACCTGGCGCTGTTCGTCCTGGCGGGAAAACAGCATCGGCAGAAAAATCACCGCCAGCGCGACCAACACCAGGGCGCCAACCATGCGCTGTTTGTATGCCTTATCCAGCAATGCCATTTGCCACTTCCTCCGTGGAGCGCCGGGCCAGCCATTCAAGGGCCTCGGCGACACAATAAAATGATCCGAACAACAGGATTTCGTCGTCGCTCGTGGCCTGCGCGCACTGCCCTTCCAGGGCGGCCGCTACACTGTCGTATGACGTGACCGAGGCACCAAGACCTTGCAATGCATCGTGCAGATCCGCAACCGGACGCGCCCGAGGCGAATCCAGCGGTGCAACAGCCCAGTGCTGGACACTAGCATTCAATTCGCCGACAACACCACCCAGATCCTTGTCCGCCAGCAGCCCGAACACCGCCAGACGCTTGCCGACCGGTGGACGGCTGGCCAGACGACGGGCCAGGTACTCCGCCGCATGCGGGTTATGCCCCACATCCAGCAATAAATTCAAACGCTTGCCCTGCCACTCGAACGCGCGGCGATCCAGACGACCGACCACCTTCGTAGCCCGCAGCGCTTCGATAATCTGCGCATCCACCCAAGGCAAGCCAAGCAGCAAGTAAGCCTGCAACGCCAGCGCGGCGTTTTCCATCGGCAGATCGAGCAGTGGCAGGTCGCGCAGCTCAACCGCCCGCCCTTGTGCATCGACACCGCGCCACTGCCAGTTGTGATCGGTCACGCCCAGATCAAAATCGCGCCCACGCAGGAAAAACGGGCAACTGAGCTCGCGCGCCTTGTCCAGCAGGGGTTGTGGAGGATTCAGATCGCCACAGAGCGCTGGCGCGCCCTGGCGGAAAATACCGGCCTTCTCGAAGGCCACGGACTCTCGGGTATCACCCAGGTAATCGGCATGGTCGACGCCAATACTGGTGACCAGCGCCATGTCGGCATCCACCACGTTGACCGTGTCCAGACGACCGCCCAGACCGACTTCCAGCACCACCGCATCGAGCCCGGAGTGCTGGAACAGCCAGAACGCCGCCAAGGTGCCCATTTCGAAGTAGGTGAGCGAAGTGTCGCCACGCCCGGCCTCTACCGCAGCAAAGGCCTGGCACAGCTCGGCATCAGTGGCTTCGACGCCGTTGACCGTGACCCGCTCGTTGTAGCGCAGCAGGTGCGGGGAGTTGTAAACCCCCACCTTCAAGCCCTGGGCCCGCAGCAAGGACGCCACGAACGCACAGGTGGAACCCTTGCCGTTGGTGCCGGTGACCGTAATCACCCGTGGCGCCGGCTTGCCCAGTCCCATGCGGGACGCTACCTGCTGCGACCGCTCCAGCCCCATGTCGATGGCCGAAGGGTGCAACTGTTCGAGGTAGGCGAGCCATTCGCCAAGGGTACGTTGGGTCATAGGCTGGCAGGTACCGGTGGAACCACGATTGGCTCGATGGGGGCGGCCACGAACTTCGGCGTTGGCAGGCCCATCATTTGCGCAAGCAGGTTGCCCAGGCGCGGACGCAGTTCCTGACGGTCGATGATCATGTCGATGGCACCGTGCTCCAGCAGGAACTCGCTGCGCTGGAAGCCTTCCGGCAGTTTTTCACGCACGGTCTGCTCGATCACTCGCGGACCGGCAAAACCGATCAGCGCCTTTGGCTCGCCGACAATCACGTCGCCCAGCATCGCCAGGCTGGCGGAAACGCCGCCGTAGACCGGATCGGTCAGCACGGAGATGAACGGGATGCCTTCTTCACGCAGACGCGCCAGCACCGCAGAGGTCTTGGCCATCTGCATCAGGGAAATCAGCGCTTCCTGCATCCGCGCACCGCCGGAAGCCGAGAAACAGACCATCGGGCAACGTTTTTCCAGGGCGTAGTTGGCGGCGCGAACGAAACGCTCACCGACGATGGCGCCCATCGAACCGCCCATGAAGGAAAATTCGAACGCAGAGACCACGATCGGCATGCCCAGCAACGTACCGCTCATCGAAACCAGCGCGTCTTTTTCGCCGGTCTGCTTTTGTGCAGCGGTCAGGCGGTCCTTGTACTTCTTGCCGTCGCGGAATTTCAGACGGTCAACCGGCTCCAGGTCTGCACCCAGCTCGGTACGGCCTTCAACGTCGAGGAAGATGTCGATACGGGCGCGGGCGCCGATACGCATGTGATGGTTGCACTTGGGGCAAACGTCCAGGGTCTTTTCCAACTCCGGACGATACAGCACAGCCTCGCAAGACGGGCATTTGTGCCAAAGACCTTCAGGCACCGAGCTCTTCTTGACCTCGGAACGCATGATCGAAGGGATCAGTTTGTCTACTAACCAGTTGCTCATGCTTTCTTTCTCCAGTACCGGCGGCCCGAACGCTCTGGTTCGCAGCCCCGTGTATGCCCTAGCGCTAAATTCATGTGTGCGGCGATGATCAGTGAATGGCCGGATCAGCAAAACGTGACCTGCGTACCACCCCATGACCCTCAGCCGTTTTGTACAGTGCAGTGGACGGCGGCAGTCTGCCAGCCGTCACATCAACAGGTGCTACCGCGTACCGCCTTGATAAATGCCTGGACCTTTGCGTGATCCTTGATGCCCTTGCTCGCCTCTACCCCGCCGCTGACATCCACGGCATAAGGCCGGACGCGGGCAATCGCTTCGGCGACGTTATCCGGCGTCAGGCCGCCGGCCAGAATGATCGGTTTGCTCAAGCCTTGCGGTATCAGTGACCAGTCAAACGCCTCACCGGTTCCTCCGGGAACGCCTTCGACATAGGTGTCGAGCAGGATTCCGCTGGCACTGGCATACGCATCACAGGCCGCGGCGATGTCATCCCCCGCCTTGACCCGCAGCGCCTTGATGTACGGACGGTGCCAGCCTTCGCAATCCGCCGCGCTTTCATCGCCGTGAAATTGCAGCAGATCCAGGGGCACTGCGTCGAGGAGTTCGCCCAGTTCGCAACGGCTCGCATTGACGAACAGGCCCACGGTGGTCACGAACGGCGGCAGCGCCTGGATGATCGAGCGCGCCTGCTGGAACGTCACCGCACGGGGGCTTTTGGCATAGAACACGAAGCCGATGGCATCCGCCCCGGCCTCGACGGCCGCCAACGCATCCTCTATGCGGGTAATCCCACAGATCTTGCTGCGAACGGCTGACATGTCAACACAACTCCAAGACAAATCCGGGAAAGTCCCGGATGGTAACAAAAGCGTTCGAGGGCGTCAGCCGCCAAGTTCCGAGAAGCCGGTCAGGAAGTGTGGGCCGATGTAACGTTCTGGCAATTCGAACTCGTCACGGTACTCGACCTGCACCAGATACAACCCGAATGGATGCGCGGTCACGCCACCGGTCCGGCGAATCCGGCTCTCCAGCACCTCCTTCATCCACTCCACCGGACGCTCACCGGCGCCAATGGTCATCAGCACACCGGCGATGTTGCGCACCATGTGGTGCAGGAAGGCGCTGGCGCGAATGTCCAGCACGATCATCTTGCCGTGACGGGTGACACGCAGGTGATGCAGTTCCTTGATCGGCGACTTGGCCTGGCACTGGCCGGCGCGGAAAGCACTGAAATCATGGGTGCCGAGCAGGTATTGAGCCGCCTCGGCCATGCGCTCGACGTCCAGCGGGCGGTGGTTCCAGGTCACTTCTTCGTTCAGGTGCGCGGGACGGATCTGATCGTTGTAGATCACGTAGCGATAACGCCGGGCAATGGCCTTGAACCGCGCATGGAAGTGCGCCGGCATGACCTTGGCCCAACTGACACTGACGTCGTGGGGCAAGTTGATGTTGGCGCCCATGGTCCAGGCCTTCATCGAACGCTCGACCTGGGTATCGAAATGCACCACCTGTCCGCAGGCATGCACCCCGGCGTCGGTACGCCCGGCGCACATCAGCGAGACGGGTGAATCGGCGACTTTGGACAAGGCGTTTTCGAGGGTTTCCTGCACGGTGAGCACCCCGGACGCCTGGCGCTGCCAGCCACGGTAGCGCGAGCCTTTGTATTCGACGCCCAGCGCGATCCGGAAAAAGCCGTCGGCTGCCATTTCGGCGGCCGGGTTATCTATATTTGCCAAGGAGGGACAGCCTGATGATGTACCAAAGGCGGGCATTATAAGGCCACCGGGCGGGGATACCAGAGAGATCTCCTTTGACTGTTCCGGCCTCTTCGCGGGCAAGCCCGCTCCCACAGGATCACACTGTACCTGTGGGAGCGGGCCTGTCTCTTCTACACATCT
>NZ_JBYSVW010000005.1:364423-387445 GCF_058986625.1 Pseudomonas sp. GW821-FHT07G06 | reverse complement strand
AGCCCGCTCCCACAGGATCACACTGTACCTGTGGGAGCGGGCTTGCCCGCGAAGAGGCCACAACAGACGACATCAATTCATCGCCCAAACAAAAACGGCAGCCTCACCAGGCTGCCGTTCTGTTTACAACGTACCGATCACTCAAGCCAGACGCGAAAGCATCTCCCTGGCTTCGCTCTTCTGCTCGTCACTGCCCTCGCTCACGACCTCATTGAGGATGTCGCGGGCACCGTCGCTGTCTCCCATGTCGATATAGGCCTGGGCCAGATCGAGCTTGGTAGCGGCTTCATCGGTACCCGAAAGGAAGTCGAAGTCGTCATCGCCATCCAGTGCGGCATCGGCTTCGGTAAAGGTCGGCTCACCGATGCTGTTGGACAGGCTTTCCAGCTCGGCGTTGACATCATCCAGCTCTGCGGCGAACGCATCCGGCGTGCTCATTTCTTCGGCCAGCGACAGGTCGAAATCGGCAGGCAAATCCAGATCATCCAGCGCAACCTCAGGAACAGCCGGCGTTTCGGCGACTGGAAAATCCTTCACGCCTTCATCCAGATCCAGCAGGAAATCGTCTTCAGCCAGCATCGCCGGTGACGGTTGCGCACCGAGATCCAGGTCAAGGTCGAAGTCCGACAGGTCGTCGAGGTTTTCCTTGATTTCGGTCTGTTGCTGCAACACCGACTCAAAGCTCAGATCGTCATCCAGCGGGAATTCATCCAGATCCGCCAAAGCCTCCACTTCAGGCTCCGGTACAGGTGCCGGTGCCACAGGCTGAATCGTGTCCATATCATCCAGGCTCAGGTCGAAGGCGCTGTCGAGGTCATCCTCGAACGGCGTCGGTTCCGGCGCGGGTGCTTGCGGTTCATCGAGCAACAGGTCCTTGACGTACTGCGCGTCCAGCTCGGCAGCAACGGCGGCTGCGGCGATGCCACCGGCAGCCACCAGTGCCATGGCCGGGAAGCGGCTTTTGAGCTTTTCGACCTGGGCGAAGTTGTCGCCATTGGCCACCAGCTTGCGCTCCTGGCCGACGAACGCATCGCGATCGCCTTGCTGGCCGTAGACTTCCATCAGCTTCAAGCGCAAATCGCTGCGTTGAGGCTCTCGCTTGACGCCGTCCTCCAGTAACGCGGCAGCCTGGTTCAGACGACCGGCATCGATGTGCGACTGAGCCTGGCCCAGTACATCGTCGGAACGCTCGGCAGCCGGCGACACCAATGGCGCGGCGATCGGTGTGGTCATCACGACCGGGGCAATGACCGGCGCGGGCGCAGGAGCTGGCGTCGGTGCAGTCGCCAGCTTCACGCTTGGCGACGGCACTTCCAGGCCTTCGAAGCTGCTTTCCGGCAGGTCGAGATCGGCCGAGAACGGCTGTTCTTCGGCCAGTGCACGCGCCATGCGCTGATGCTTCTCGGCTGCTTGCTGGGCTTTGCGGCGGCGCGCCAGCAACAGCAGCAAGAGCAGCAGAACGACAGCACCGCCACCCACCAGGCCCAGCAGCACCGGATTGCTCAGCAACTCGTTGAATTTCTGATCGTCGGATGCGGCCGGCGTCGCCTCGACAGGTTGCCCGACCGGTGCCACAGCTGCCTCGGGCGCCGTGGCCACTGGCGCAGTGTCTGCCGGAGCAGGTGCAGCCGGATTGGGCGCCAGCTCGGCCGACATTGCCGGAGCCGTTGCGGTGCCTGGTGCGCCAGTCGCGCCCTCGGCCTGCAACTTGGCCAGTTGATTGTTCTTCAGCTCGATCAGGCGCTGCAGCTTGTCCACCTGGCTTTGCAGGTCGGCCATGCGGCTTTTCAGTTCGGCGTTATCACGACGACTGGAGTCGAGGCTTTCCTGGGTCACCGCCAGCTTGTTGCTGAGGGCTACGGCATCGCCGGCAGGCCCTTTGCCACGATTTTTTCCGGACTCGGCAGACACCAGGCTCAGCTTGTCGCCGGCCGCTTGAGTCGGAGCAACATCGGTGCGACCGCGATTGGTGGCGTCCAGTTGCTGCTGCCCTGCCCCGGGCTTGGCGACATAACGGCGCCCTTGACGCCAGGCCTTGTTCTGCGCGGCCACTTCGGCGATGGCCTTGGGTTGCGGCAGGTTCGTGCTCTGCGCCTGATCCGGCAGACGCAGCACCTGGCCGGTTTTCAGGCGGTTGATGTTGCCGTCAATGAAGGCGTCCGGGTTCAGCGCCTGAATGGCCAGCATGGTTTGCTGGATCGAACCGCCATTACGCGCCTTCGCGGCGATTTCCCACAGGGTATCGCGCGGTGTGGTGGTGTATTGCGATGGCTTGGTCGCACCGGTGACCGGCGCAGCGACGGTTGAAGTCGGTGCGGGCTGCGCAGCCGCCTCGGCGGTTTGCGACGAGAATTTCGATGGATCGAGCAGCACACTGTAGTCGCGCAGCAAACGGCCGTTCGGCCACATCACCTGAACCAGGAATTTCACCATCGGCTCGGAGAGCGGCTTGCTGGAGGTCACGCGCAGGATGCTTTTGCCGTTGGCGTTAAGCACCGGGGTGAAGGTCAAGTCGTTCAGAAACGCCTGGCGGTCGACACCGGCCTTGGCGAAATCTTCCGGCGAAGCCAGGCTCGGCACCAATTCGGCAGCGGTGAGGTCCTTGACATCGAGCAGCTCGATTTCCGCCACCAGCGGCTGGTTGAGCGTCGATTTCAGGGTCAGTTCCCCGAGCCCGAGGGCATGCGCCATACCGGAGGACAGCGCCGAGGCGGCCGCTATTGCTAACACCAGTTTGCGAACTTGAACCATTAGCTCATCCTTAGTTTGAACATTCCTCGGCCAGCGAGAAGATATTGATAGCCGCCGCCGTAAGGCATTGCGTGCAACGACGAAGGTCGTCGCGCGCGATCATTTGATTGATGCCCCGGAAAGCCCCGCAGAGTGGCTCGCCTTCAGCACTCCGGCAAGCATAGGCTTGCGCGGAATCATTGGACAAATTGTTGCAAAGTATCTTTTACAGCAGGTCTTTAATCAACAACTCAGCCAGCTGCACAGCGTTGAGCGCGGCGCCCTTGCGTACGTTATCTGACGTCAGCCACAAATTAAGTTCCGACAGGTCGTCGATACCGTGGCGAACCCGCCCCACGTAGACCACATCCTGCCCTACCGCGTCACCTACCGGCGTCGGGTAATCGCCCGCCTCGACCAGCTCGATACCGGGCGCGTCTTCCAACGCAGCATTGACCTTGGCCAGATCAATGTCGTTTGCGCACTGCAGGGTCACGCTATAGCTATCGCCAAAAAACACCGGGGCTTGAATGCAAGTGACGGAAATCTTCAATGCAGGCAGCGCCATGACCTGACGCAGTTCACGCACCAGGCGTTTTTCCAGCAGCGTATGACCTTGTTCATCCGGCTTGCCAACCTGGGCCAACAGGTTGAAGGCCATCTGCCGGTCAAAGAATTTCGGTTCCAGCGGCCGTACATTCAGCAGTTCGGCGGTTTGCCGGGCGAGCTCACTCACGGCTTCGCGGCCCTGGGCCGATACCGCCAGGCTGGCGGTCAGGCTGACGCGCTGCAAATCGAGCACCTCCATCAGCGGCGCGAGCACCACCGCCAGCGTGGTAGCCGACGGACTTGGAGCGCTGACCAGAAACGGCTTTTTCAAGCCCGCCAGCACCTGAGCGTTGGCCTCAGGCACGACCTGCGGCGCCTTGTCCGCCGGCAAGGCACCGGACAGATCGATCACCGAGCAACCGGCATCGGTCGCACGGGAAGCAAAACTCAAGGAAACAGCCGGGCCGGCGGCAAAAAAGGCCAACTGCACCTTGCTGAAATCGAACTCATCGACTTCCCGCACCCGCACGTTCTTGCCGCGAAAGGGTACGGAACTGCCGGCCGACTCGCTGCTGGCCAACAGGTGAAGGGTGCCGATCGGGAAATCGCGCTCTTCGAGAATCTGCACGAGTGTTTCGCCGACAGTACCGGTGGCGCCGATCACGGCAATATCAATGGACTGGTTCATGGTTTTACCTCTGGCGAAACGGGGGGAGCGGCACTTTACCGGGTGACTGGCATGCAGGCAATTCTGCCGGGCCCTGTGGTGCCTGTGATGGCCCCTTCGCGAGCAGGCTCGCTCCCACAGTTGATCGCATTTCCCTGTGGGAGCGAGCCTGCTCGCGAAGGCGTCGGGCCTGACAACATTTTGCTCATAAAAAAACCCGCACCTCTTCCAAGGCGCGGGTTCTTTCATTGCGTCAGTCGATCAACGCTCGAGCAGGATCCGCAGCATGCGACGCAGCGGTTCGGCCGCGCCCCACAGCAGCTGGTCGCCGACGGTGAACGCGCCAACGAACTGCGAGCCCATGTTCAGCTTGCGCAGACGGCCAACCGGGATGTTCAGGGTGCCGGTGACCTTGTTCGGGCTCAGCTCCTGAATGCTGGTCTCACGGCTGTTCGGCACCAGCTTGACCCAAGGGTTGTGCTGGCTGATCAACCCTTCGATATCGGCGATCGGCACGTCTTTGTTCAGCTTGATGGTCAGCGCCTGGCTGTGGCAGCGCATGGCGCCAATGCGCACGCAGATGCCATCGACCGGGATCGGGCTCTTGAAGCGACCGAGGATCTTGTTGGTCTCGGCCTGGGCCTTCCACTCTTCACGGCTCTGGCCATTCGGCAGTTCCTTGTCGATCCACGGGATCAGGCTGCCGGCCAGCGGTACGCCGAAGTTTTCGGTCGGGTACGCGTCGCTGCGCATGGCTTCGGCCACACGACGGTCGATGTCGAGGATCGCGCTGGCCGGATCGGCCAGTTGATCGGCGACAGCGGCGTGGGTCGCGCCCATCTGCTTGATCAGCTCACGCATGTTCTGCGCGCCGGCACCGGAGGCCGCCTGATAGGTCATGGCGCTCATCCACTCCACCAGGCCCGCTTCGAACAGGCCACCGAGGCCCATCAGCATCAGGCTGACGGTGCAGTTGCCGCCGATGTAGTTCTTGGTGCCAGCATCGAGCTGCTGGTCGATGACCTTGCGGTTCACCGGGTCCAGCACGATCACCGCGTCATCCTGCATGCGCAGGCTGGAAGCGGCGTCGATCCAGTAACCCTGCCAGCCGGCCTCGCGCAGCTTGGGGAAGACTTCGCTGGTGTAGTCGCCACCCTGGCAGGTCAGAATCACGTCGAGGGTTTTCAGCTCTTCAATGCTGTAAGCGTCCTTGAGCGGAGCAATGTCCTTGCCCACGGACGGGCCTTGGCCACCGACATTGGAAGTGGTGAAAAACACCGGCTCGATAAGATCGAAATCCTGCTCTTCCAGCATCCGCTGCATGAGCACGGAACCGACCATACCGCGCCAACCGATCAGACCTACACGTTTCATCGCAACTACACCTTCTTGAAATGTGGGCCGCTGCCTTGTCTTGAATTTGGCAGCGGGCCCGAGAGATTACAGATTCCGCAGCGCGGCGACTACTGCGTCACCCATTTCCTGCGTACCGACTTTAGTGCAACCGGCCGACCAGATGTCGCCCGTGCGCAAGCCCTGATCGAGCACCAGGCTCACGGCTTTCTCGATGGCGTCGGCGGCAGCCTGCTGATTGAAGCTGTAACGCAGCATCATCGACACCGACAAAATGGTCGCCAGCGGGTTGGCGATGCCCTTGCCCGCGATGTCCGGCGCCGAACCGTGGCACGGCTCGTACATGCCCTTGTTGTTGGTGTCCAGGGACGCCGACGGCAGCATGCCGATGGAACCGGTGAGCATCGACGCCTGGTCGGACAGGATGTCGCCGAACATGTTGTCGGTGACGATCACGTCGAACTGCTTCGGTGCCCGCACCAGTTGCATGGCGGCGTTGTCGACGTACATGTGGCTCAGTTCGACTTCAGGATAATCCTTGGCCACTTGCTCGACCACTTCACGCCACAACTGGCTGGACGCCAGTACGTTGGCCTTATCCACCGAGCACAGCTTCTTGCCGCGGACCATGGCCATGTCGAAGCCGACACGGGCGATGCGGCGGATTTCGCTTTCGCTGTACGGCAGAGTGTCGTAGGACTGACGCTCGCCGTTTTCCAGGGTACGGGTGCCACGCGGTGCACCGAAGTAGATGCCGCCGGTCAGTTCGCGAACGATCAGGATGTCCAGCCCGGAAACGATTTCCGGCTTCAGGCTGGAAGCCTCGGCCAGTTGCGGGTACAGGATCGCCGGACGCAGGTTACCGAACAGACCCAGTTGCGCGCGGATTTTCAACAGGCCGCGCTCAGGGCGGATGTCACGCTCGATGGTGTCCCATTTCGGGCCGCCAACCGCACCCAGCAACACGGCATCGGCCGCGCGGGCACGTTCCAGGGTTTCATCGGCCAAAGGCACGCCGTGCTTGTCGATGGCCGCGCCACCGATCACATCGTGGCTCAGCTCGAAGCCCAGAGAGAACTTGTCACTGGCCAGCTCCAGCACCTTGACCGCTTCGGCCATGATTTCCGGGCCAATACCGTCACCTGGGAGAATCAGAATCTGCTTGCTCATGCTTTCCTCATGTCATCAGTCGGTGCACCCTTGGGCGCTCCCGGAAAAATTCTATCGCTCGGCCATCAATACCAGCACATCGGTACTGAACGAACCATCGGCCTCAATCTCAAAATATTCGCGCACTTCGTTGCCCATGGACTGCTGCAGCTGGCGGATCGCCGCGCGCATCACTTCAGGGGTGCGCATGCGCTCGACCCAGCTGTTGTACTCCAGGCGCAAGCGCTGACGAGTGGTACTGCGGGTGTGCAACCCTGCCTCACTGACCTGGCGCAGCCACTCACCGGCGGAATAATCGCGCACATGGCTGGTGTCGCGCAGCACTTCGACGCTTTGCAGGTAAGTGTCGAACAACGGACTGCCCGGTGACAACACGTCGACAAATGCCGCCACGCCACCCGGCTTCAACACCCGCCGCACTTCCCGCAGGGCCACGCCCAGATCGCTCCAATGGTGCGCCGAATAGCGGCTGAAGACGAAATCGAATTCGCCATCGGCGAACGGCAGGCGCTCGGCGGCACCGAGGACCGTGGTCACGTTGCTCAAACCGCGCTCGGCAGCGGCAGCCGTCACCACATCGAGCATCTGTTGCGACAGGTCGTAGGCCACGACTTCCTTGACTAGCGGCGCCACGTGGAAACTCACGTGACCGGCGCCGCAACCCAGGTCCAGGACCCGAGAATCGCCCTGCCCCGCCAGTTCAGCCTGTAGCAGAGCGAATTCGGTGCCTTGAGCGTGGACGGCGCTGCTCAGGTAGGCCGAGGCCTGTTCACCGAATTGCTTTTGGACTACCTGGCTGTGCTGGGCGGTGCTGGTCATGGGGACTTCCTTTTTGGGGGTGAGTCTTGGGGTGTCTGTTCTGGCCTCATCGCGAGCAAGCTCGCTCCCACAGGTTTTGTTTACGCCGCAAATCCAATGTGGGAGCGAGCTTGCTCGCGATGGCGTCATTACGCCTTACGCAAAATCAAGCGTCGCGAAACAACCACGGCTGGCTCGCACGGTGCTTGGCTTCAAACGCTGCAATCGCATCGCCGTCCTGCAAGGTCAGGCCGATATCGTCCAGGCCGTTGAGCAGGCAGTGTTTGCGGAACGCATCGATTTCAAAGCTCAACACCTTGCCGTCAGGGCGGGTCACGGTCTGGGCTTGCAGATCGACCTGCAACTGGTAGCCAGGATTGGCCTCGACCTGCTGGAACAGCTCGTCGACTTCGGCATCGCTCAAGATGATTGGCAGCAAGCCGTTCTTGAAGCTGTTGTTGAAGAAGATGTCGGCATAGCTGGGCGCGATGATGCTGCGGAAACCGTACTCTTCCAGCGCCCACGGCGCGTGTTCACGACTGGAGCCGCAACCGAAGTTCTCACGGGCCAGCAACACGCTGGCGCCCTGGTAACGCTCGGCATTGAGGACGAAGTCCTTGTTCAGCGGACGCTTGGAGTTGTCCTGGTACGGCTGCCCCACATCCAGGTAGCGCCATTCATCGAACAGGTTCGGGCCAAAACCGGTGCGCTTGATCGACTTCAAGAACTGCTTCGGGATGATCTGGTCGGTGTCGACGTTGGCACGATCCAAAGGCGCGACAAGTCCAGTGTGCTGGGTAAAAGCTTTCATGCTGCGCTCCTTAAATCAATTCACGGACGTCGACGAAACGACCGTTCACAGCGGCGGCCGCGGCCATGGCCGGGCTGACGAGGTGGGTACGGCCACCGGCGCCCTGACGGCCTTCGAAGTTACGGTTGGAGGTCGAGGCGCAATGCTCGCCACTTTCCAAACGGTCCGGGTTCATCGCCAGGCACATCGAGCAACCCGGCTCACGCCATTCGAAACCGGCTTCGAGGAAAATCTTGTCCAGGCCTTCCGATTCGGCCTGCGCCTTCACTAGGCCCGAGCCCGGAACGACGATGGCCTGCTTGATGGTCGAGGCCACTTTGCGGCCCTTGGCGATCACCGCGGCGGCGCGCAGGTCTTCGATCCGCGAGTTGGTGCAGGAACCGATGAACACGCGGTCGAGCTGGATGTCGGTGATCGCCTGGTTGGCGGTCAAGCCCATGTATTTCAATGCGCGGACGATGGAATCACGCTTGACCAGGTCCATTTCCTTCGCAGGATCCGGCACGTTCTGGTCGACCGCCAGGACCATTTCCGGCGAAGTGCCCCAGCTGACTTGCGGCTTGATTTGCGTTGCGTCGAGCTCGACCACGGTGTCGAATCTCGCGTCGGTGTCAGACACCAGGTCTTTCCAGGCTTCGACGGCCAGGTCCCACTCCGCGCCTTTCGGAGCGAACGGACGACCTTTGACATATTCCACAGTCTTTTCGTCTGCAGCCACCAGGCCTACGCGGGCGCCGGCTTCGATGGCCATGTTGCAGATGGTCATGCGGCCTTCCACGGACAGGTCGCGAATCGCACTGCCGGCAAATTCGATGGCGTGGCCGTTACCGCCGGCGGTGCCGATCTTGCCGATCACGGCGAGTACGATGTCCTTGGCGGTCACGCCGAACGGCAATTGGCCTTCGACGCGCACCAGCATATTTTTCATTTTCTTGGCGACCAGGCACTGGGTGGCGAGCACATGCTCGACCTCGGAGGTGCCGATACCGTGCGCCAATGCGCCGAATGCGCCGTGGGTCGAGGTGTGAGAGTCGCCGCAGACCACGGTCATGCCCGGCAAGGTGGCGCCCTGCTCCGGACCGATGACGTGGACGATGCCCTGGCGAACGTCGTTCATCTTGAATTCGACAATGCCGTATTCATCGCAGTTGTCATCGAGGGTCTGGACTTGCAGGCGCGAGACCTGGTCAACGATGGCATCGATGCCGCCCTTGCGCTCCGGGGTGGTCGGTACGTTGTGGTCCGGGGTCGCGATATTGGCATCGATGCGCCATGGCTTGCGCCCGGCCAGACGCAGGCCTTCAAAGGCTTGCGGCGAAGTCACTTCGTGGATGATGTGACGGTCGATGTAGATCAGCGCAGAACCATCGTCGCGCTGCTTGACCAAATGCGAATCCCAGAGCTTGTCGTAGAGCGTTTTGCCGGCCATCAGACGGTTTCCTCATCAGCTTGTTTCTATGCCCCGGATTTTGAATGACTCAATAACCCCTTGGCTTGTGAGGTCGATCCTATGGGGTTACATTAAATAACTCAAATTCATATTTTTTATGCTTTGGATAACCAACTGGAATGCGAACATGGACCTGGCCAACCTCAATGCTTTTATTGCCATTGCCGAGACCGGAAGTTTCTCCGGTGCAGGTGAACGGCTGCACCTGACCCAGCCGGCCATCAGCAAGCGCATCGCCGGACTGGAGCAGCAATTGAAGGTGCGGCTGTTCGATCGCCTGGGCCGTGAAGTGGGCCTGACCGAGGCCGGGCGCGCCCTGCTGCCGCGGGCCTATCAGATTCTCAATGTGCTGGATGATACGCGCCGCGCCCTGACCAACCTCACCGGCGAAGTGACCGGCCGTCTGACCCTGGCCACCAGTCACCACATCGGCCTGCACCGCTTGCCGCCTTTATTAAGGGAATTCACCCGACGCTACCCGCAAGTGGCGCTGGATATTCAGTTCCTCGATTCGGAAGTGGCCTACGAGGAAATTCTCCATGGCCGCGCCGAACTGGCGGTCATCACCCTCGCACCGGAGCCCCACACACTGGTCAAGGCGACGCCTGTGTGGGACGACCCGCTGGATTTCGTGGTCGCCCCGGAGCATTCACTGCTCAACAACGGCAAGGTCAGCCTGGCGGACATCGCCCGACACCCGGCGGTATTCCCCGGCGGCAACACCTTTACCCACCACATCGTGCAACGGCTGTTCGAAGCCCAGGGCCTGACGCCCAACATCGCCATGAGTACCAACTACCTGGAAACCATCAAGATGATGGTCTCGATCGGCCTGGCCTGGAGTGTCTTGCCGCGCACCATGCTCGATGACCAGGTGGCGCGCATACCTTTGCCGGGCATACAGCTCACTCGCCAGCTAGGCTATATCCTGCACACGGAAAGGACGCTGTCGAATGCTGCGCGGGCCTTCATGGCCTTGCTGGACGCTCAACTCGATCTGCCAGGGACTCAAGGCTAAGTTGTGCTACTCCTATAGAGCCGCGAATACCTGCAACAAACGCCCAACACCAGCCCAAGGCTTGCCAATGCCGAAATCTGTAGACCGTATTCCACCGATGCCGCGTATCCAGGCAATTGATCCGAAAAGCTCCGAACAGAGCTGGGAAAGCGCCTCGCAGTTGCTGGCAGCGCTCAACGGAGCGCGCCTGGGCGCCTGGTATTGGGACATCGAGCGCGGGCAGATCAGTTGGTCCCGGGGTACGCAAGCGCTGTTCGGCTTCGATCCACGGCAGCCGCTGCCCCATGACCTGGAATACCTCGACCTGCTGCCGCCAGAGGATCGCGCCAAAACTGTTCGTGCCTTTCACGCGGTCATTGGCGGTGCGCCACTGGAGCAGGCCATGCACCACCGCATCCGCTGGCCCGACGGCAGCCTGCACTGGCTGGAAATCAGCGGCAGCCTGTTACCGGACAAGCATGGCCGGCCGCGGATGATTGGCGTGATCCGCGAGATCACTCACCAGCGCCAGCGCGAGCAGGCGTTGAGCAGCTCGGAAAAACGCTTCGCCACCCTGTTTCACCTGTGCCCGAACATGGTTCTGCTGACCCGTCAGGAAGACGGCCTGATTACCGAAGCCAACCAGTATTTCGAAAGCCTGTTCGGTTGGCCGGTGCAAAACGCGATCGGCCGCACCACCCTGGAACTGGGGCTGTGGGTGCACCCCGAGCAACGGGCCGATCTGGTCAAGGCCACTAAAGCCAAGGGCGATGTGGTCAGCATGGAAGTGCAGTTCCGCGCCAGCAACGGCCAGATCCATGACGGCATCCTCAGTGCGCAAAAAGTCGAGCTCGAAGGCCAGCCCTATCTGCTGAGCACCTTCCTCGACACCACCGAACGCAAAGTCGCCGAACATGCCCTCAAGGACAGCCAGGAACGCCTCGACCTGGCCCTGGATTCGGCGCAACTCGGCACCTGGGACTGGCACATTCCCAGCGGCATGCTCTACGGATCGGCCCGGGCCGCCCAACTGCACGGCCTGGAAGCCAAACCTTTCCACGAATCCTTCGACGAGTTTTTCGAAGGCGTGCCCGGCGAAGAGCGCGATACCATGCGCGACGCCTACCGCAGCCTGCGTGAAGGCCCGGCCGGCAACTATCAATTGACCTACCGCGTGCAATTGCCCGACGGCAGCTCACGCTACCTGGAAAGCCGCGCCCGCCTCTACCGCGATGACAACGGCGTGCCGGTGCGCATGGCCGGCACCTTGCTCGACATCACCGACCAGGTGGAGCGTGAACAACGGCTGGTGGCCTCCGAAGAAAAATTCGCTACGCTGTTCCAGGTCAGCCCCGATCCGATCTGCGTCACCCACCAGGACAGCGGCCAGTTCATCGAAATCAACTCCAGCTTCACCCAGACCTTCGGCTGGAGCACCGCCGATGTGATCGGCCGCAGCGCCGACGAAATCGGCCTGTGGGACGCCTCGGCGAAAAGCCTGCGACGGATCGAACAAGTGATCCGCGAACAAGGCCTGAACAACGTTGCCATTCTGGTCCAGCACAAGGACGGACAGGTCCTGACCTGCGTGATTTCCAGCCGCCAGATCAGCGTCGGCGACCAGCCCTGCATCGTCACCACGCTGCGCGACATCACCCAGCAACAACGCTCGGAAGCGGCGCTCAAGGCCAGTGAAGAGAAATTTGCCAAGGCCTTCCACTCCAGCCCCGACGCCATCACCATCACCGAGCGCGACACCGGCCGCTATCTGGAGGTCAACGACGGTTTCTGCCGCCTGACCGGCTACCGTGCCGAGGAAGTGGTGGGCCGCACGGTGTATCAGGTCGGGATCTGGGCGGAAGAGAAACAACGCTCGGCGCTGCTGGCCGAATTGCAGATCAAGGGCCGGGTTCATCACCAGGAAATGCTCGGGCGCAACAAGCGCGGCGAACTGCTCACCGTCGAAGTCTCGGTGGAGCCGATCACCCTCAACGAAACCGCCTGCCTGCTGTTGACCGCGCGGGACGTGAGCCTGCTGAAAAACGCCGAAGCGCAGATTCGCCACCTGGCCTACCACGACCCACTGACCAACCTGCCCAACCGTGCCTTGCTGATGGACCGCCTGAGCCAGCAGATCGCCCTGCTCAAACGGCATAACCTGCGCGGCGCGCTGATGTTCCTCGACCTCGACCACTTCAAGCACATCAACGACTCCCTCGGGCACCCGGTGGGCGATACCGTGCTGAAAATCATCACCGCGCGCCTGGAGGCCAGCGTGCGCATGGAGGACACCGTTGCGCGCCTGGGTGGCGACGAATTCGTGGTGCTGCTCAGCGGCCTGGAAGGCTCGCGCAACGAGGTCAGCGATCAGGTTCGCGAACTGGCCGACACCATCCGCGAGCTGCTGTCCGAACCGATGTTCCTCGACGGCCAGCGCCTGCAAGTCACGCCCAGCATCGGCATTGCGCTGATCCCCGATCACGGCTCGACCCCGACCGACCTGCTCAAGCGCGCCGACATCGCGCTCTATCGCGCCAAGGACTCGGGGCGCAATACCGCGCAGATGTACCACAACACCATGCAGAAGGCCGCGAGCGAACGCCTGCGCATGGAAACCGACTTGCGCCTGGCCCTGTCCCGGGGCGAGTTTCGCGTGCATTACCAACCCCAGGTCGACGCTCGGGGCGACCGCATCGTCGGCGCCGAGGCCCTGGTGCGCTGGAATCACCCGGAACTCGGCGCGCAGTCACCCACCGAGTTCATCAAGGTGCTGGAAGACAGCGGACTGATCCTGGAGGTCGGCACCTGGATCCTCGACGAAGCCTGCCAGGCCTTCAAGCAATTGATCGACCGAGGCCTGGTGAACCCGTACAAATTCAGCCTGTGCGTGAACATCAGCCCGCGTCAGTTCCGCCAGAACGATTTCGTTGAACGCGTTGAAAACAGCCTCGCCACCTGCGGGCTGCCCTGCACGTTGCTGAAGCTGGAAATCACCGAAGGCATCGTGATCCAGAACCTGGAAGACACCATCAGCAAAATGCGCCGCCTGAAAAAACTCGGCGTGAGCTTCGCCATGGATGACTTCGGCACCGGCTATTCCTCACTGACCTACCTCAAGCGCCTGCCGGTCGACACCCTGAAAATCGACCAGTCGTTCATCCGCGACGCCACCAGCGACCCGAACGACGCCGAGATCATCCGCGCCATCGTCGCCATGGCTCGCAGCCTGGATTTGAAAGTGATTGCCGAAGGGGTGGAAACAGCGGAGCAGCTTGAGTTCCTGCAGGGGCTGGAATGTCACTTCTACCAAGGGTACTTGCACAGCCCGCCGCTACCGGTGGAAGAATTCCAAAAACTCCTGAAATAACGCAAACCCTGTAGGAGCTGCCGAAGGCTGCGATCTTTTGCTCTTAAAAATCAAGATCAAAAGATCGCAGCCTGCGGCAGCTCCTACAAATGGTACAGGCACAAAAAAGGGCGCCAATGGCGCCCTTCTTACTGCCCTGACTCAGTGTTGCAGAGCCGGTTTTTGCACCCCGTTGATCGGGATGCGCTTGGCTTTCGCCTCTTCCGGAATCACCCGCAGCAGGTCGATGCTCAACAGACCGTTGCTCAGGCCGGCAGCCTTGATCTCGATGTGGTCCGCCAGACGGAAGGACAGCTTGAACGCACGCTGGGCAATGCCCTGGTGCAGGAAAGTCACGCCTTCGTTGGCGTCACGTTTGCCGCCACTGATGGTCAGCACACCCTTCTCGACTTGCAGCTCCAGGTCATCTTCCTGGAAACCGGCGGCGGCTACGACGATGCGGTATTGATCGTCACCGTGTTTTTCCACGTTGTAGGGCGGGTAGGTGCTGCCTGGCTCATTGCGCAGGGCGGTTTCGAACAGGTCGTTGAAACGGTCGAAACCTACCGAGGAACGGAACAGTGGTGCCAGGGAAAATGCAGTACTCATGGTTCAAATCTCCTGAAAACAATCAGCAAGGTTTTTTGTCTCCGCGACCCGGATTCGGCATCGCGTAACCCTTAGATAGGGACCGCTGATTGCATTTCAAGAGCTTATTTTCTGCTTTTTTTTAAAAGAGCTTCAGGCGGCTTCAGCCACCGGCAGCCCCAACAACCGCGAGACGTTATCCAGTTCGGTCTCACGACGCAGGACGGTGAACAGCTCTACCGCCTCGGGATAATTGCGGGTCAGCATCGCCAGCCATTGCTTCAGGCGACCCGGCGATTGGCGTGGCGTCATCTGCGCCTTGGCTTGCAGCCAGAAGTCCTGGATCAGCGGCAGCAGCTCGTTCCAGGTCATCTCCACGACCTCCTCACCGGCCCGGGCCGCGGCGATCTGCTTCGCCAGATCGGGGCGCGAAACCAGGCCGCGACCGAGCATGATGTCTTCCACGCCACTGATCTCGCGGCAACGACGCCAGTCTTCGACGCTCCAGATATCACCATTGGCGAACACCGGCACCTTGACCACGTCCTGTACCCGCGGAATCCACTCCCAGTGCGCCGGCGGCTTGTAGCCATCGACCTTGGTCCGCGCGTGCACCACGATATGCTCCGCACCGCCTTCGGCCAGGGCCGTGGCACACACCAGCGAACCGTCCGGGCTGTCGAAGCCCAGGCGCATCTTGGCGGTGACCGGAATGTGCGCGGGGACGGCACGACGGACGTGTTCGACGATCTGGTTGAGCAGCTCGGGCTCCTTGAGCAGGACCGCGCCACCACGGGATTTGTTGACGGTCTTGGCCGGGCAGCCAAAGTTCAGGTCAATCACTTCGGAACCCAGCTCGCATGCCAGCGCGGCATTTTCCGCCAGGCACACCGGATCGGAACCGAGCAGTTGCACACGCAACGGCACGCCGGAGGCCGTCCGGGCACCGTTGAGCAGCTCCGGGCCGAACTTGTGGAAATAGGCAGGCGTCAGCAACTGGTCGTTGACCCGAATGAACTCGGTCACGCACCAGTCAATACCACCCACGCGGGTCAGCACATCGCGCAGGATGTCGTCGACCAACCCCTCCATGGGCGCCAAAGCAATTTGCATGAAAAACACACTCGAGGAAAAACGTGCGGCAGTTTACTGGGTTTCAGCAATGAAAAGGTAAACGCTCTGTAGGAGCTGCCGCAGGCTGCGATCTTTTGATCTTAAAAAATCAAGATCAAAAGATCGCAGCCTTCGGCAGCGCCTACACAGGGGATTGTGTCAGGCTGGGGTGAGCAACGCCGGGCCATAGCCTTCGATGAACTCCGTCGGCATGCGCTTGGGTTTGCCGGTGGACAGCTCGATGCAGACGAACGTGGTTTGCGCGCGCAGCAACGTTGCATTGTCGCTGGGGCGAATCAGCTGGAAGTGCCGGGTCATTTTCAAGCGCTGATCCCAATCGACGATCCAGGTCGCCAATTGCAGCTCATCGCCTTCGTAGGCCGCTGCCAGGTAATCGATCTCGTGGCGCACCACCGCCATCGCCCGGTCCAGGCGCCGGTATTCGACCAGATCCAGGCCAAGACGCTGGGAGTGGCGCCAGGCGCAGCGCTCGAGCCAGGTCACGTAGACCGCGTTGTTCGCGTGTCCCAGCCCGTCAATGTCCTCGGCGTCCACTTGCAGATCAATGATAAATGGCGTTTCCCGATCCCAGCCCATGCCCCACTCCCGGTCAGATGATTTCGACCGGGGCAGTGTAACGGAAGCTCAAGCGGATTGGCGTGATTGCAGACTGCGACCGGCCAGCAGTGATAACACGCCATCAATCACTCGGGGGTCGGCCAATACACGCTGATGACCACCCTCCTTCAAGCGCAGCAAGCGACTGTCGAACCACGCTTCGTGGATCAATTCCGACTCGCTGACCGGGACGAAGTCATCATCTTCGGCGTGAACGATCAGGCCTGGCATATCGAGTTGATAATGCGCGACATCCAGCATCGCGGCGCGCATGCCGACATCATTCTCCACCTGACGAATGAACGCCGAGCGAGCCTTCGGCGGCAGCCCCACACAACGGGCGAAACCACGCAGCACGCCGAGAATCCGCGCCGGGGCGGCAATGCTCACCAGGGTTTCCGTGCGCAAACCCAACTGGACCGCGAGCATGGCACTGGCGCCGCCCATGGAGTGGCCGATGACCGCTTGCAGCGGGGGCAGTTCGGAAGCGGCTTCAAGCATGGCGCGAGCAAACAGCACCACATTCGCCTCCCTGCCCGGAGAGCGGCCGTGGGCCGGACCATCCAGGGCGACGACCGAGTAACCGGCATCGACCAGCGCGGTGATGAGGCTGGCAAACTGCGTCGGCCGACCTTCCCAGCCGTGCATCAGCAGCACGGCCGGCCCCTGCCCCCAGCGCAGCGCCGAAAGGCCAAACCGCAGGGTTATGCGCTCGGATCGCGCCAACAGCGGCAGTTCCCAGTCACGGGGCGGCAGATCCCGCGGAGTCATGAAGGCCAATCGCATCTTGCTAGCGACCAGTTTCGGGGCAAACCAGCCCAAGGTGCCATTAACGCCACGAACCCACTTTAACGCGCTCATCGCATTCTCCTCAGGCCGCAGCCTTCAGGGTCAACGCACTGCCGATTTGGCGGCGCGCAGTAATCGATCGGACAACTCTCCCGGCCCCAGCGCCCGCGCCAGAGCCAGCCCACCCACCATCAGGGCCATATCGGCCAGGGCTTTTTCGGTTTCTTCAGGACTGGCCGCCAACTGCGCGACCATCAATTCCACATGCTCATTCAGGGCGACACGAAACGCTTCCGGCAGCCGCCCCAGTTCGCCGACCGATGCAGGGATCGGACAGGCCGATTCGGAGGAGTCACGGTGCTTGCGCGACAGATAGAACGCTGCCACCAGCGCGCGGCGCTCTTCACCGGTCAACTCCGCGTCCATGTCGGCAATCAGGTCGCGGCGATGACCAAGCAATTGCTTGAACGCCTCGAGCATCATGGCGTCCTTGCTTTCGAAGTGTGCATAGAAGCCACCGACCGTCAGGCCCGCCGCCCCCATCACTTCGCCCACACTGGGCTCGGCCGGGCCGCGCTGAATCAGCGCTGCGCTGGCAGCCTTGAGGATGCGTTCGCGGGTTTGAGCTTTTTTATCGTTCATCGTTGCCTCCGAATATTACGATTGAAATATTATTCTCATAATAAATTTTAGCAAGTCATGGGCGTGACCGCTGGTCTGAAGAACATTTTTTTGGAAATGGAGGAATTTGGCCAAACGCCAGACAAACAAAAGGGCCATTCAATAATTGAATGACCCT
The DNA here is from genome assembly GCF_058986625.1 of Pseudomonas sp. GW821-FHT07G06. Classification (NCBI taxonomy): domain Bacteria; kingdom Pseudomonadati; phylum Pseudomonadota; class Gammaproteobacteria; order Pseudomonadales; family Pseudomonadaceae; genus Pseudomonas; species Pseudomonas sp. GW821-FHT07G06. The sequence continues at coordinate 369,667 of NZ_JBYSVW010000005.1, read as the reverse complement.
TATAAATCCCGCAGAGCGGGTAATCGTGGCGTCCCCTAGGGGACTCGAACCCCTGTTACCGCCGTGAAAGGGCGGTGTCCTAGGCCACTAGACGAAGGGGACACAAACCCTTCTATACAACTGATCAGTGCTGAGAGCTGATCGATTCAAGGCCGGTGTGGCCAGACCTTGAACTGTAAAATTGGTGGAGCTAAGCGGGATCGAACCGCTGACCTCCTGCATGCCATGCAGGCGCTCTCCCAGCTGAGCTATAGCCCCGGATTTTTCGCCTCGCGGCGGAGCGACATCTTGCAACATCGCTTCTGTAAAACTGGCGTCCCCTAGGGGACTCGAACCCCTGTTACCGCCGTGAAAGGGCGGTGTCCTAGGCCACTAGACGAAGGGGACGCAAACCCTTCCATACAACTGATCAACGCTGAGTGTTGATCGCTTCAAGGCCGGTGTGGCCAGGCCTTGAAGTGTAAATTGGTGGAGCTAGACGGGATCGAACCGTCGACCTCTTGCATGCCATGCAAGCGCTCTCCCAGCTGAGCTATAGCCCCTCATCGTTGATGTCATCGCTGAGGACGGGGCGAATCTTAAGGGCGTATCGAAAGCCTGTCAAACTTATTTTTGAAATTTTTCAAAATTTTTTGTCGGCATAACAACCACTTACCGCCCTCCCCCCGGAAATTCGGGAGGTTTACACTGTAGGAGCTGCCGAAGGCTGCGATCTTTTGACGTTAGCTTTTAAAAGATCGCAGCCTGCGGCAGCTCCTACAGGGGATCAGGAGCAGTTAGGCGATGGCGCCCAAGAGCTTTTCCCACTCTTTGTTTTCTTTCTTCGACACACCGCCCAGCAGGTCGATGGCCTGGCGCAGACGGAAGCGGGTCAGGTCCGGACCGAGGATTTCCATCGCATCGAGCACCGACACCGAGCTGGCCTGGCCGGTGATCGCGGCAAACATCAGCGGCATGGCATCACGCAGCTTCAACTCCAGGGACTCGACTACAGCCTGAATGGTCGCGGTGATGCTGTCCTTCTCCCACTGACGCAGGCTTTCGAGTTTCCACAGGATCAACTGCATCAACTGACGGACCTGATCACCCGACAGTTTCTTGGATTCGAACAGTTTGGCGTCCGGATTCACGCCACCGGCAAAGAAGAACCCGGCCAATGGTGCCACCTGGCTGAAGGTTTCGACCCGGCCCTGTACGTGCGGCGCGATCTTCATCATGTAATCGGAATTGAACGCCCACTTCTGCACGCGCGCGGCGAACTCTTCCACCGGCAGGTCACGCAGCCATTGGCCGTTGAGCCAGGACAGTTTTTCGATGTCGAAGATCGGCCCGCCGAGGGACACGCGCTTCAGATCGAAGTTGTCGACCATTTCCTGCAGCGAGAACTTCTCGCGCTCGTCCGGCATCGACCAGCCCATGCGGCCCAGGTAGTTGAGCATCGCTTCCGGCATGAAGCCCATGCGCTCGTAGAACGTCACCGAGGTCGGGTTCTTGCGCTTGGACAGCTTGCTCTTGTCCGGGTTACGCAGCAGCGGCATGTAGCACAGCTCCGGTTGTTCCCAGCCGAAGTACTCGTAAAGCAGGATCAGCTTCGGTGCCGATGGCAGCCACTCTTCGCCGCGCAATACATGGGTGATGCCCATCAGGTGATCGTCGACCACGTTGGCCAGGAAGTACGTCGGCAGGCCGTCAGTCTTCATCAGGACTTGCATGTCCATGCGGTCCCACGGGATTTCAACGTCGCCACGCAGCATGTCCGGCACCACGCAGACGCCTTCGCTCGGCACCTTCATGCGGATCACATGGGGTTCGCCAGCGGCCAGGCGACGGGCGACTTCTTCCTTGGACAGCAGCAGCGCGCGACCGTCGTAACGCGGGGTTTCACCGCGAGCCATCTGCTCGGCGCGCATCTGGTCCAGCTCTTCGGCGGTGCAGAAGCACGGGAAGGCATGGCCCATGTCGACCAGTTGCTGGCAATACTTCTGATAAATATCGCCACGCTCGCTTTGCCGATACGGACCGTGCGGGCCGCCGACGTCCGGGCCTTCGCTCCAGTCGATCCCCAGCCAGCGCAAGGCGTCGAAAATCTGCTGCTCGGACTCACGGGTCGAACGCAATTGGTCGGTGTCTTCGATCCGCAGGATGAACTCACCGCCGTGCTGCTTGGCAAAGCAGTAGTTGAACAAGGCGATGTAGGCGGTACCTACGTGGGGATCCCCGGTAGGCGATGGCGCGATGCGAGTGCGGACGGTGGTCATGGCATGTCTCGAAAAGAAAAAAAGCGAAGTTCAAACTAGGCGCGAATGGTAACAGGCGACACCCGCCCGGCTCCAGCGAACAGGGCATTTAAGCCAAGGTTGCGTCTGTAACGCCCCTATGACGCGGTGAATGGCCGAATATCCGCCGACGGCATTTACCACTTATCGGCTGTATGCCAGATTTGCCTGCTGATAACTTCCCTTACAATTTCTCGACTACAGTTTGCCTCATGCCTGCCCAACTCAAGCGTCGCCTCTTTACATTCCTGCTGATGGTCCTGTTGATTGCCGGGGGCCTGTTTGCCCATTGGTTCTTCAAGGGGCGCTTTTATGAGAGCACCGACAACGCTTATGTCCAGGGCGAGATCACCCGTGTGTCGAGCCAGCTGGGCGCACGCATCGATCAGGTGCTGGTGCAGGACAACCAGCATGTCGAGAAAGGCCAGTTGCTGATCAAACTCGAAGGCGACGACTTCCGCCTCGCTGTCGACCGTGCCAATGCCGCCCTGGCCACCCGTCAGGCCGAACGTCTGCAAGCCCAGAGCAAGCTGACCCAGCAGGCCAGCCTGATTGCCGCCAGCGAAGCGCAAGTCGCGTCCAGCCAGGCCAGCCTGGGCCGCTCGCAGATCGACCTGACCCGCGCCGAGACCTTGCGCAAACCCGGTTATGTCTCGGAAGAGCGGGTGACCACCCTCTCCGCCGAATCCCACATTGCCCGCTCGCAAGTGGCCAAGGCCCAGGCCGACGCACAAAGTCAGCGTCAGCAGGTCAACGCGCTGACCGCCGAGATCAAACGCCTCGACGCACAGATCGCCAACGCAAAAACCGACCTCGCCCAGGCCGAACTGAACCTCACCCGCAGCGAAATCCACGCGCCCATCAGCGGCCTGATCGGCCAGCGTGCCGCCCGTGAAGGCCAATACGTGCAGGCCGGCGCTTACCTGCTGTCGATCGTGCCGGACGAGGACATCTGGATTCAGGCCAACTTCAAGGAAACCCAGATCGGCCACATGCAACCCGGCCAGGAAGCCGAACTGACCTTCGACGCCTACAGCGGCACGCCGATCAAAGCCCGTGTCGACAGCCTGTTCGCCGCCTCGGGCGCGCAGTTCAGCCTGCTGCCGCCGGACAATGCCACGGGCAACTTCACCAAAGTCGTGCAACGGATTCCGGTAAAACTGACCTTCGCCGCCGACAATCCATTGCGCGGCAAGATCCGTCCGGGCATGTCGGTGACCGCCAAGGTGAACATCAAGGATGCCCCTGCAGATGTCACCACCAAAGTGAGCAGCAAAGACGCCCCTGACGATGGCCGGTGATCAACTGATCCGCCCGGCCGGCGAACCGACCCGGCGGGACTGGATCGCGGTGATGAGCGTGATGCTCGGCGCCTTCATGGCGGTGCTGGACATCCAGATCACCAATTCCTCGCTCAAGGATATCCAGGGCGCGCTGTCGGCGACCCTGGAGGAAGGCTCGTGGATTTCCACCTCCTACCTGGTGGCGGAGATCATCATGATCCCGCTCACTGCCTGGCTCGTGCAGTTGTTGTCGGCGCGACGCCTGGCGGTATGGGTGTCCCTCGGGTTTCTCGCGGCCTCCCTGCTCTGCTCCATGGCCTGGAGCCTGGAGAGCATGATCGTGTTCCGCGCCCTGCAGGGGTTTACCGGCGGCGCGCTGATTCCGCTGGCGTTCACTCTGACCCTGATCAAGCTCCCGGAACACCACCGCGCCAAAGGCATGGCCATGTTCGCCATGACCGCCACGTTCGCGCCCTCCATCGGTCCGACCCTCGGCGGCTGGCTGACGGAGAACTGGGGCTGGGAATACATCTTCTACATCAACATCCCGCCCGGCCTGATCATGATCGCCGGCCTGATGTACGGCCTGGAGAAGAAAGAAGCGCACTGGGAATTGCTGAAAAGCACCGACTACGCCGGCATTCTCACCCTCGGCGTCGGGCTCGGTTGTCTGCAGGTATTCCTGGAGGAAGGCCATCGCAAGGACTGGCTGGAATCCAGCCTGATCGTGACCCTGGGCAGCATCGCCCTGGTCAGCCTGATCACCTTCGTCATCGTGCAGTTTTCCAAACCCAATCCGTTGATCAACCTCGGCATCCTCGGCAACCGTAACTTCGGTTTGTCCAGCATTTCCAGCGTCGGCATGGGGGTCGGGTTGTACGGCTCGATCTACTTGCTGCCGTTGTACCTGGCACAGATCCAGAACTACAACGCCCTGCAGATCGGTGAAGTGATCATGTGGATGGGGGTGCCGCAGCTGTTTCTGATCCCGCTGGTGCCCAAACTGATGAAGTTCGTCTCGCCAAAATGGCTGTGCACATTGGGCTTCGGGCTATTCGGGTTGGCGAGCTTCTCGTCGGGCGTGCTGAACCCGGACTTTGCCGGGCCGCAGTTCAATCAGATCCAGCTCGTCCGCGCCCTGGGCCAGCCGCTGATCATGGTCACCATCTCGCTGATCGCGACGTCCTACATCCTGCCCCAGGATGCAGGGTCGGCATCGAGCCTGTTCAACATCCTGCGCAACCTTGGCGGGGCCATCGGCATCGCCCTGCTCGCCACGCTGCTGGATGCGCGGACCAAGGTTTATTTTGATTACCTGCGTGAATCCATCGTGCCGAGCAATCCGCAGGTGGCCGAGCGCATTGCCTCGCTGACCGACCGGTTGGGCAGTGAAACGGCGGCATTGGGCAAACTCAGCGAGATCGCACACCAACAGGCGTCGATCATGGCCTACAACGATGCGTTTCATTTTGTCGGGATTGCGCTGGGGATCAGCATGCTGGCGGTGTTGTTGACCCGGAAATTGCCGGCGGGACTCAAGGCCGGCGAAGCACACTAATTGATACTTGCAGTGCCCTGACCGGCCTCATCGCGAGCAAGCTCGCTCCCACAGAGATCACCTTGAACCTTGTGGGCTGTATCTTATAAACATCTCCGAGCCCACGAGACTCTCCAGTATCGCGTAT
>NZ_JBYSVW010000005.1:0-364414 GCF_058986625.1 Pseudomonas sp. GW821-FHT07G06 | reverse complement strand
AGCTCGCTCCCACAAGGTTCAAGGTGATCTCTGTGGGAGCGAGCTTGCTCGCGATGAGGCCAGTTCAGGCACAAAAGATCAAACAGTGATCAACCGCTCGCGCAACTTGGTAATTTCGTCGCGCATCTGCGCCGCGGCTTCGAACTCCAGGTCACGTGCCAACTGGTACATCTTCTCTTCCAGCCCCTTGATGCGCTTGGCGATCTCGCCCGGCGAGCGCAATTCGGCTTCGTATCTGGCATTTTCCTCGGCGGCCTTGGCCATGCCTTTGCGCTTCTTGCTGCGCGAACCGGGCACCGTGGCGCCTTCCATGATGTCGGCGACGTCCTTGAACACGCCTTTGGGCGTGATGCCATTGGCCAGGTTAAAGGCAATCTGCTTGTCGCGACGACGCTCGGTTTCGCCGATCGCCCGCTCCATGGAGCCGGTGATGCGGTCGGCATACAGAATCGCCCGGCCATTGAGGTTACGCGCCGCCCGCCCGATGGTCTGGATCAGCGAGCGCTCGGAACGCAGGAAACCTTCCTTGTCGGCATCGAGGATCGCCACCAGCGACACTTCCGGCATGTCCAGGCCTTCGCGCAACAGGTTGATGCCCACCAGCACATCGAAGGTGCCCAGGCGCAGGTCGCGGATGATTTCGACCCGCTCCACGGTGTCGATGTCCGAGTGCAGGTAGCGCACGCGCACGCCGTGGTCGGCCAGATAATCGGTCAGGTCTTCAGCCATGCGTTTGGTCAGCGTCGTGACCAGCACCCGCTCTTCCAGAGCGACACGCTTGGTGATTTCCGACAGCAAGTCGTCGACCTGAGTCAGTGCCGGGCGGATCTCGATTTGCGGGTCCACCAGCCCGGTCGGGCGCACCACCATGTCAATCACGCGCCCGGCGTGCTCGGCTTCATAGTTGCCTGGGGTCGCCGAGACGAAAATCGTCTGCGGGCTGATGCTTTCCCATTCATCGAAACGCATCGGCCGGTTGTCCAGGGCCGAGGGCAGGCGGAAACCGTACTCGACCAGGGTTTCCTTGCGCGAGCGGTCGCCCTTGTACATGGCGCCCACCTGCGGAACGCTGACGTGGGATTCGTCGATCACCAGCAAGGCATCGGCCGGCAGGTAATCGTAAAGGGTTGGTGGCGCCGCACCGGCTTCGCGACCGGACAGATAGCGCGAGTAGTTTTCGATGCCGTTGCAGTAGCCCAGCTCGAGGATCATCTCCAGATCGAAACGGGTGCGCTGCTCCAGGCGCTGGGCTTCCACCAGCTTGTTGTTGGAGCGCAGGTATTCCAGGCGCTCCTGCAACTCGACCTTGATGCCTTCGACCGCGCCCATCAGGGTTTCCCGGGGCGTGACGTAGTGGCTCTTCGGGTAGAAGGTGAAACGCGGCAACTTGCGAATGACTTCGCCGGTCAGCGGATCGAATGCCGACAGGCTTTCCACCTCATCGTCGAACAGTTCGATGCGGATCGCTTCGAAATCCGATTCCGCCGGGTGGATATCGATCACATCGCCCCGCACACGGAAGGTCGCACGGGCGAATTCCATGTCGTTGCGGGTGTATTGCAGGTCAGCCAGGCGCCGTAGCAACTCACGCTGGTCGAGCTTGTCGCCGCGATCCACGTGCAACACCATCTTCAGATAGGTTTCCGGGCTGCCCAGGCCGTAGATGCAGGACACCGTGGTGACGATGATCGCGTCCTTGCGTTCGAGCAATGCCTTGGTCGCCGACAGCCGCATCTGCTCGATGTGGTCGTTGATCGAGGCATCTTTCTCGATGAAGGTGTCCGAGGACGGCACGTAGGCTTCGGGCTGGTAGTAGTCGTAGTAGGAAACGAAATACTCCACCGCGTTGTTCGGGAAAAACGCCTTGAACTCGCCGTACAACTGCGCCGCCAGGGTCTTGTTCGGCGCCAGCACCAGCGTCGGGCGCTGCACCTGGGCGATCACGTTGGCGATGCTGAAAGTCTTGCCCGAGCCGGTCACACCGAGCAGCGTCTGGTGCGCCAGCCCGGCCTCGATGCCCTCGACCATCAGGCGGATGGCTTCCGGCTGATCGCCGGCGGGCTCGAAACGGGTGACTAGCTGGAATTCAGACATGAAATACCTCTGGATCACTCTTGCCGGACAAACCGGCACGAACGAGAAAGACCGCAAACGACCGATGTCGCCCGAGAAAAAACTGGATTGTGCTCAATGTGGAGCCGATTGCCAGCGCTTTCAAGGCAAACGTCCTGCATCACGCAAAACCTTTGCCGAGACCAATCGACTGACGGTCGATAAATAATCGGAAAAACTTGCCTTAAAAGGTCAATCGCCTGTCGCCAGCCATCGCCGATGGCCTCTATACTAGCTCCCCGTTTGTGCACCGCTCTAGTGCATTCGGCTGGAGCGCGACACGTCCCTCCACTCTCCATTCAGAGCCGCCGCAATAATGAGCCTGTTCTCCGCTGTCGAAATGGCACCACGCGATCCAATCCTGGGCCTCAACGAAGCATTCAACGCCGATACCCGTACCAACAAGGTCAACCTGGGGGTCGGTGTTTACTGCAACGAGGAGGGGCGAATTCCACTCCTGCGCGCCGTTGTCGAAGCCGAAACGATTCGCGCCGCTCAACACGTTTCCCGTGGCTACCTGCCAATCGACGGCATTGCCGCCTACGACCAGGCCGTGCAAAAGCTGCTGTTCGGCAATGATTCACCACTGCTCGCCGCTGGCCGCGTCATCACCACCCAGGCCGTTGGCGGTACTGGCGCTCTGAAAATCGGTGCCGATTTCCTCAAGCAACTGCTGCCGAACGCTGTCGTGGCGATCAGCGACCCGAGCTGGGAAAACCACCGCGCGCTGTTCGAAACCGCCGGTTTCCCGGTGCAGAACTACCGCTACTACGACGCCGCGACCCACGACGTGAACCGTACCGGCATGCTGGAAGACCTGAACGCGCTGCCAAACGGCTCGATCATTGTGCTGCACGCCTGCTGCCACAACCCGACCGGCGTGGACCTGAGCCCGGCCGACTGGAAAAACGTCCTGGAAGTCGTTAAAGCCAAAGGCCACGTGCCGTTCCTCGACATGGCGTACCAAGGTTTCGGCGATGGCATCGACGAAGACGCCTCTGCCGTGCGCCTGTTCGCCGAGTCGGGTCTGACTTTCTTCGCTTCCAGCTCGTTCTCCAAATCGTTCTCGCTGTACGGCGAGCGCGTCGGTGCGCTGTCGATCGTCAGCGAATCGAAAGAAGAAAGCGCGCGCGTGCTGTCGCAAGTCAAACGCGTGATCCGTACCAACTACTCCAACCCACCGACCCACGGTGCCAGCGTTGTCGCTGCCGTGCTGAACAGCCCGGAACTGCGTGCCCAGTGGGAAGCCGAACTGGCCGAAATGCGCCTGCGCATTCGTGGCATGCGTACCCAGATGGTCGACCTGCTGGCAAAAAAAGCGCCTCAGCGCGATTTCAGCTTCGTCGGTCGTCAGTGCGGCATGTTCTCCTACTCCGGCTTGAGCGTTGAGCAAGTTCATCGCCTGCGCAACGAGTTCGGCATCTACGCCCTGGACACCGGCCGCATCTGCGTGGCCGCGCTGAACCAGAGCAACATCGAGGTGGTGACGGACGCGATTGTCCAGGTCATCTGATTCAGCCTTGAAATGAAAAACGGGAAGCCTGTGGCTTCCCGTTTTTTATTTACGTCACATAATTCCCGACTGGCCGACCAAGCCCTCTAAACTGCTCACAGAGCAAATGTGGGAGCGAGCCTGCTCGCGATAGCGATCCAGCTGTGCCATTGATGCAGGATGTGCCGCAGCCATCGCGAGCAGGCTCGCTCCCACAGGTTTTTTGTATAGCTGAACACCTTGCGAGATCCCACATGAAAAACGATGACCTGCGCGCCGACCGCGATGACCTGGATGACCTGGATCACTTCATCCCCCGCGCCCCGGCCAAACGCGGCAACAACCTGGTAATGCAAGTCGCTGCGGGTGTATTCCTCGGCGGCCTGGCCCTGTGGCTGGTGCAATTGGGTGCCACAGCGCTCTACGCCAAACTGATGGTTGCCACCATTACCTTCGGCGGTTAAGCCAGTTCGGTCGCACGCTGACTGGCAGCGTCGTCGTAGGCGACATACAGCAATTCGGCGACCTGGCTCTTGATCGCCTTGGTGCTTTCCAGCCCCAGGACGAAACCTTCGGCCTTGCCACCCGCGCGGTTCAATGCTTCAGCTGTGCCGGCCTGAGTGATGGCGTCGAACAACTTTTCGGCATGGGGGCCGACGCCCTTGGGCAGGCTGATCTGAGAGATGCTCATGGGCGCACCCCGTGATGTCGAGGCGAGAGGGTCAAATGATTCATGGCGCGTACCTTTTCGGCGAATGGCCGGCAGCGCGTGTCACCACTTCCGGGCGGCCATGGTAGACCTCTGGGGCGATCCTGGTAACCGCCAATCGCCGCTAAACCACCGCCCGTCCCGATAATTCGCTCCAATTGTTGTTCGATGCTTGACTTCTCTTTTTGAATCAGTAAGATACGCGCCATTCCGCGATAGCTCAGTTGGTAGAGCAAGTGACTGTTAATCACTGGGTCCCTGGTTCGAGTCCAGGTCGTGGAGCCAGACAGCAACACCGAAAAGCCCCTGAATCGAAAGATCCAGGGGCTTTTTTGTGGCCGATACAAATATCAAAAGATCGCAGCCTTCGGCAGCTCCTACATGGGATCGCCTTCATCTGTAGGAGCTGCCGAAGGCTGCGATCTTTTGATCCATAAAGAAAAAGCCGATCTGTCCATTCAACAGATCGGCCCTTTTTTCAGTCGCCGCGAACGTCAGACATGCTCACTGCTTTTCGCATGCACCGCGTGTGGCTCGCCATGCCCGTGGTCCACCTCAACCACCGGAATCTCCTTGCCGTCGCAATCGTGCAGCTTACCGTCGCTGAAGTAGTCCCCTTCACGCAACGCCGCCAGATCCTGATAACGCAACACCCGCTCGGTACCGGCCGCAAACACCGATTGCTGATCGGAGTTGCCGGCAGTGAGGTGGTTGAAGGTCAAGTTCAGCACGATGGCCATGATCGCCGACGAACTGATGCCCGAATGGAAAATGGTCGCGAACCAGCTAGGGAATTGATCGTAGAAGCTCGGCGCCGCGATCGGGATCATGCCGAAGCCGATGGAGGTGGCGACGATGATCAGATTGACGTTGTTGCGGTAGTCGACCTTGGACAAGGTCCGAATGCCGCTGGCCGCGACGGTGCCGAACAGTACGATGCCGGCGCCGCCCAGTACCGAGGTCGGTACGGCGGCGATGACCCGGCCCATGAAGGGCAGCAGGCCGAGAAGCACCAGGAACAGACCGCCAGTGGCCACCACATAGCGGCTCTTGATGCCAGTGACCGCCACCAACCCGACGTTCTGGGCAAAGGCGCTCTGGGTGAAGGATCCGAAGATCGGCGCGAACATGCTCGACAACATGTCGGCGCGCAGGCCGTTGCCCAGGCGCTTGGAGTCAACCTTGGTGCCGATGATCTCACCAACGGCCAGAATGTCGGCCGAGGTTTCCACCAGCGTCACCATCACCACGATGCACATCGACAGGATCGCAGCGAAATGGAAGGTCGGCATGCCGAAGTGGAAGGGTGTCGGGAAGCCGAACATCGGCCCCTGGGTCACTGACGAGAAATCCGCCATGCCGAGGAACACCGCGATCACTGTACCGACGACCATGGCCAGCAGGATCGACAGGCGGGAGATGGTCGCACTGCCGATTTTGCTCAGCAGCAGCACCAGCACCAGCGTCACCGCCGCCAGACCGATATTCGCCATGCTGCCGAAATCCGCCGCGTGGCTGTTGCCGCCCATGGCCCAGCGCGCGGCTACCGGCATAAGCGTCAGGCCGATGGTGGTGATCACGATGCCGGTCACCAGCGGCGGGAAAAACTTGGTGATACGCGAGAACACCGGGGTTATCAGCAATCCGATCAGGGACGCCGCTATCACCGCCCCCAACACCGACTGGAACCCGCCCTCCCCGCCACTGCTGACAATCGCCACCATGGTCGCGACGCCGGAGAAGGATACGCCCTGCACCAGCGGCAACTGACAACCAAAAAACGGTAGACCCAGGGTTTGCAGCAGCGTTGCCAGCCCCCCCGCAAACAATGAAGCAGCAATCAACAAACCGATGTCCGCTGGCGAGAGCCCGGCCGCTTGGCCGATGATCAATGGCACAGCGACGATACCGCCATACATGGTCAGAACATGTTGCAGGCCATAAGCCATATTCGCGCCGATCCCTAGGTTTTCGTCCTCGGGCCGTTGGTGTGAAACATGGGGCGTTTTCATGGTAGGGGGTTCCCTGGTTTTTGTTATGCGCACACTGTATGCAAGACATAGGACAAATGTCTATAGAGTTGTATACAACTTATCAGTCACAAAATGAATACTTGTCCATTGCTGCCTGATAGCCCCCCTCCTGGCTCCGCCAAAAACCTTGAAATACTTCCCTCGCTGCCTCCCCCCGAGTGCTGACTAGTCTTTCGAATTCCTGGCGACCATCGGTATGACCCGCCTCTTTCTTATACATATAAAGTATGCATAATGAAGCCATTCGACATTCAGTTCCGCAAGGCAAAGAACGCAGCCAACAAACTCAAGCACCAAGGCATCAGCCTCGCAGAGACTGAACCGGTATTCCATGACGAACGAGCGCTGACCATCGAGGACCACCACCACGACGAACAACGCTGGATCACTCTGGGGCTGGATGCCAAAGGCCGTTTACTGGTCGTCGCGTACACCTGCCGCGATCCGAATTTCGTTCGAATCATTTCCGCGCGCATCGCCACCAACAGCGAGCGCCGTCAGTATCTGGAGACATGACCGATGAAAGACGAATACGACTTCAGTGATGCCAGGCGCGGGGCCGTGGCGCCCGCCAAAGGCAAGACCCGCATTACCATCATGCTCGATGACGCGGTCATCGAAGCGGCCCGTGCCCTGGCAGAACACGAGGGGTACGGCTACCAGACGGCGATCAACAATACGTTGCGCCGGGCCCTGCTCAACGAAGGCAAGAGCGCAAAACTGAAACAAACCCTCACGCCTGCCGAACTCAAGGGCCTGGAGCAGAAACTGGCAGAGGCCTTGCGCGAAATCCAACGGGTGATGGCGCCGGGTGTTCGGCCCTGAAACACAAAGGGCCGATCAATCTGACCCGCCCTTTGTGATGCCTGCGATCAGCCCGCTATTGCGGCGCTGCGATCAATCGCTCCAGCGTCCGCGCCAATTGCGACTGCTCCGGTACGCGGATGCCGAACTCGCTGTCCAGCAGCCCAATCAGTTCCTGCACATCCGTCACCTCCCGCCGCTCGCTGTCATGGCCGATCCGGTGAATAGCGAAGCTGCCGTTGTTGAGCGTACGGCGCCAGCCCTCCCCGGTGCGCGCCACCATCAACTGCCTGACGAAAGTCGACTCGGGGTGGGTCGAGACGTACCAGTTGCCCACAGCAAAATCGATATCTTCCTGGCGTTGCAGGTCGAAGATGTACATCGCTCGCCATTCACCGGCCACGTTGGCGCGCAGAGTAAAACCGTCAACGTGCAGGTCGATGCGATACGGCTCGTGAGGGGTGAATTGTTCGGCCCGGGAATCGAGCAGCAGTGGCGCGGTCGGCACCATGCCGCCGAAGCCGACGTCGGTGATGTAGCGTATGTCGTCGATGATGACCAGGCTCAGGCGATGGGTCCGGGCCGTCCAGGCGCCCTCCGGCTGCCCCATCACCACCCGACCGCTGATGGCGCGGGCGTCGAAGCCCAATTCCTGAAGCAAGGCCAGAAACAGCTTGTTGAGTTCGTAGCAGTAACCGCCACGCCCCGCGCGCAAGACCTTCTGCTCGATGGACGGCAGGTCGATCAACACCGGTTCGCCGGATAACGTGGTGAGGTTTTCAAACGGGAAAACCCCGGTATGGCGCAGCTGCAGTTGGCGCAAGGTTTCCAGGGTCGGCGCCGGGGGTGCATCGAAGCCCAGGCGTTGCAGATACAAAGCACGGTCAGTCAGGCGTGGCTCGCTCATCGTTCAATCCTTTTGCACGCAAGCGGCGGATTGCTCCGCCAATGGTCGCTATGTATACGGGATCCGGCACGGCCACCGACAATTGATTTAGCCAATCACTCGTCACGGAAAACTCAACGGCGCTTGCGCGAACCCAATTGAATCCAGGTCGGCGCATGGTCGCTGGCGTGGGGCTCATTGCGCACCCAGGCATCCACCCCGGCGTCTTGCAGGTACGGGCTCAGGGCCGGGTTGAGCAGCAGATGATCAATGCGCAGACCGGAGTTTTTCTGCCAGTGCTGGCGGAAGTAATCCCAGAACGTGTAGAGCCGATCGTGCGGATGCAAGTGCCGCAACGAATCGGTCCAGCCCTGGTCCAGCAACCGCTGGTAGCACTCGCGGCTCTGTGGTTGCAGCAAGGCGTCCTTGAGCCAGGAGCGCGGGTTATAGATGTCCAGGTCGGTGGGCACCACGTTGTAGTCACCCGCCAGCACCACCGGATGTTCACTGCCTTGAAGCGCCTGCGCGTAACGGATCAGTCGCTCGAACCATGCCAGCTTGTACTCGAATTTCGGTCCCGGTTGCGGGTTGCCGTTGGGTAGATACAGGCAACCCACCAGAACCCCATGGACCGCGGCTTCCAGATAACGACTGTGGTTGTCGCTGTCATCGCCGGGCAACCCGCGTCGGGTTTCCAGCGGCTGCGCATCCCGCGCCAGGATCGCCACGCCGTTCCATGACGCCTGACCCTGCCAGATGGCGCCGTAGCCGAGCGCTTCAAGCTCGGCAGCCGGGAATGCGCTGTCCACTGCCTTCAACTCCTGCAAGCAGGCGATGTCCGGTTTTTCCCGATCAAGCCAGGCCAGCAGGTTAGGCAGCCGGGCGCGCAGGCCATTGACGTTGAACGTGGCAATCCGCAGTTTCTTCATGATCGGACACTCCTGAGGGCGAGGTGCCTGAACTGTGACACCTGCCCTTTTCGGTGGTTGCATCCGTGGTCCCGGGGGCGGCAGCACCTTGAGCGCAAGCTGGTCGATTCGAGGGTGTCGGCAATTTCCCGCCCGACACAGCTCAAATGTGGGAGCGGCGGTGCGGCGGTCCGACTTGCTCACGAATGCGCAGTGTCAGCCAACATCAATGCTGAATGGGCCGACGTCTTCGCGGGCAAGCCCGCTCCCACAGGGTTCGAGGGTGTCCGCAATTTCCCGCCCGGCACAGTTCAACTGTGGGAGCGGCGATCCGACTTGCTCGCGAATGCGCAGTGTCAGCCAACATCAATGCTGAATGGGCCGACGTCTTCGCTGGCAAGCCCGCTCCCACAGGGTTCGAGGGTGTACGCAATTTCTCGTCCGACACAGATCAACTGTGGGAGCGGCGGTGCGGCGATCCGACTTGCTCGCGAAGGCAATCTGTCTGTGACATTGATGCCAAATGTGCCACCGCTTTCGCGAGCAAGCCCGCTCCCACAAGGTTCTCGCTTGGCCATGGATCGGTGGCCCACCAGGGCCCCGCGCCACTCGTCAACCGGATCGGCACCCACCGCGTGCCCTGTCACACTAACACCAGGTATCGACTCATCCTGGAGACGACCATGATGAACATAAAAATCACTTCGCTGCTCATGGCCGCATGGTTGTCGGCTACGGCCGTGGCCACCTTTGCGGCGTCCGGCGAGGGTCCTGGCACGACCGGTACGGCACCCGGCGCCACCCGCAGTTCAACCATGCTGCCAGACAGCAACAGGCCCAGCGCCCCCTCGACTAATAACGGGCGCGGGAAGAGCCCCGGCTCGTCAATGGGCAGCACCGGCGTCAATGGTCCGGGCAGTGGCGCGGGCGGAGGCACCGGTGCACCCGGTGGCGGAACCGGCGGTGCTGGCGGCGGGACGGGTAGCTGGACAGGCAAAAGCGGCCAATGACACTACCGGCAGCAAAAACACTTCAACGGTCGGAGCGCATCAACGCTTCGACGCCGCCGGTCATCGACAATGTGGCCACGCGGTTCCGCCCCGAATGCTTGGCCTGATACAGCGCCGCATCCGCCCGCTCGACAAACACGTCCATGCTGTCACGCCCCGAGGGCACGAACGAATAGCAACCCAGGCTGACCGTCACGTAGCCGCTGGGTGAGGCGGTGTGACTGATGTGCCTGTCGATGACGCTGCGGCGGATCTGCTCGGCAATCGTCATGGCGCCGTGAATGTCGGTGTCGGGCAGCAGCACCGCAAACTCTTCACCGCCGTAACGCACCGCCAGATCGGCCTTGCGGTGGCAGCAACTCTTCAGCGCGCGTGCCACTTCGGCCAGGCAGTGATCCCCCACCACATGGCCGTAGGTGTCGTTGTAGCGCTTGAAGTAATCGATATCGAGCATGATCAGGCTCAAGGGGCTTGCCTGCCGGGCACCGCGCCCGAACTCGATGTCCATCGCCCGTTCGAACAACCGGCGGTTGGCCAGGCCGGTCAGGCTGTCGTGCGTGGCGATCAGCTCCAGTGCTTGCTGGGCCCTACGCAAATCCGACTCGACCCGCTCGCCCACGCGCACCTGATGAATGAACACCCAACCGAACAACCCTACGCCCAGCAGCACCAGGGCAACGATGAGACTGGAGCGAAACGCCGTGTCGTACCAGCCCGCGAGAATGGATTCCGTGGACGCCGCCGCGGCAACCACCAGTGGGTACGCCTCCAGCTGTCGGTAACCATACAGGCGCGTCACACCATCGATGATGGACGTGAACATCGCATTGCCGGAGGTGGCCAGTGGCAGGGACTTCTGGAAGATCTCGCTCTGGGCCAGCGACACGCCGATCTGTGCCTCTACAAAAGGTCGACGCGCCAACAACGTGCCATCGGTCAAGCCGAGAAACATCGTGCCGTTGTCATCGAGGCTGAAGCTTTTGAAGAACTGGTCGAAGTACGACATCTTGATACCGGCCAGCAATACGCCCTGGAAATGGCCGTCCCTGTCGTTGACTCGTTTGGAAATCGGGATGATCCACTCGCCGTTTTCCCGGCTGCGGATGGCCGGGCCGATATGCGCCACCGACGATACGTTCTGCTGGTGATACTTGAAGTACTCGCGATCCGCGACCCCGGCACCCCGGGGCAGGTTTTCAAACGAGGTCACCACCCACTGGCCCTTCTGGTCGAACAACAGGATGCCGTGCAATTGATCCAGTGCCAGCACCCGCCGGGCAAAGGTCTGCTGCAAGCGTGGGCGCATGTCCTGGCCGAAACCGTCGACCTGAATCCAGTCCACCAGGCTGGTCAGCACCAGGTCGGCCTTCATGAAGGTGTCTTCGGCTTGCTGCGCCATGGCCCGCGTCAGGTTCGAAGAGGCCACTTGCGCCAGACTCAGATCATGGCGACGGGACTGTTCCAGTTGCAGGTAGAGCAAACCGCACAGGCACAGACACACCGTGGCAATGAACAACACCGCGGCCTTGCGCAGCGGTATGCGTTTCAATGCAACGCCAGGGGCGTGGTCCGGGTTGTTAAAGCGCGTGGGCAAAAGTTCATCCTGTCGGGGGCAAGGCATGGGCAACGGCCCAAAGCCCTCAGTTTTTGTGGGCCGTAGTTTACGGGGTTATCCACGACAAAGGGGCAACCACTTGCCCGGCGGTCTCCCCCCTGCCCGGTGGTGCTGCAAACATGACCCAGGGCAGCACTGTCTGCGCGTCAACGAGCTACGATTAGACTGACCTCCATACAGGGAATCGACATGAGCAAAGCAGACGAACTCGCCGAAAAATTGAAACAGACAGGGCTGACCAGCGCGGATCAGGCGATCGATGGCTGGCCCGGCCAGGTCTACGAACTGTATCAACGGATAGAGCACTGGCTGCAGCCCTTGACCGAAGCGGGCCTGGTCCTGCGGCGCAACGCCACCCATGTGTTCGAAAGTCATGTCGATGGTGACGCTTACGATTACGCCATCGACCAGTTGGTGATCACCGGCAACGGGCACAGCATGACCTTTGACCCGGTTGCACGCTTCACCGCCGATGGCGAGGGACGGATCGAAATCCACACAACCGGCAACGAACTCGCCCTGTTGCGCACTGTGGACGAACACGGCGAAACACACTGGTGGCTACAAACGATCGAGCAAGCCACGGCACAACTGGATGCGGTGGCGCTGACAGAAAGCGATCTGCTTGTAGTGGTGCAACAAGGATTGGCGCTTTAGGAAGTTTGCCAAAGGGCCCGGGAAACTGTAGGAGCCAGCTTGCTGGCGATGGACTCCAGTGCGCCGAGTTCATCCGGTTCACACGCGTTATCGTTAACGACCATCGCTGGCAAGCCAGCTCCCACAAAGGACCGTGCCCACGCTGAAACTGTAGGAGCCAGCTTGCTGGCGATGGACTTGAATGCGCCGCGTTTATCCAGTTCACCCGCGTTATCGTTAACGACCATCGCTGGCAGGCCAGCTCCTACAGGGGACCGTGTCCACGCTCCAAACCAGGCCCCCAAAAAATGGCGCTCCCGAGGCGTCTTTTCAGTCTTTGGTTACTGTTGGTTCTGCCCCGTCACCACCAGCGGGATCTCTGCCCGACGCAAGTCCAGGGGAGGCAATTTCGTCGGCTGACTCAAGCCCTGCAACACCCGGGTGTCGTAATCATAAATGTCCGGCTTGAACGTCACCCGCCCGTCATTGCTCAGGTCCACGGTCCAATAGGCCAGCAGCACCGGCACCTTCACCGGCAGCTGGATATTCTCGGTTCGGCCATTGGCCAACTGCTTTTGAATCCCGGCACTGTTCCAGCGCACCGGGTCGTTGAACAACAACTCGACCAGTTGCAGCGGGTTTTCCACGCGGATGCAGCCCGAGCTGGTGGCCCGGACCGTCTTGGCAAACAGCTCGCGGTGCGGCGTGTCATGCAGGTAGATCGCATAGTCGTTGGGGAAGCGGATCACCACCTGCCCCAACGAACTGTCGGGGCCGGCATCCTGACGCAGGTGGATGCCTCGCGGGTTGCTCCAGTCAACGTCCGACGGATCGAGCACATTGCCTTCGCGATCAAGCACGCGAATCCGGTTGGCCGCCAGATAGCCAGGATCGTTCTGGACTTTCGGAATCACGTCCTGCTTGAGGATGGTCGGCGGCACGGTCCAGGTCGGGTTGAACGTGATGTAGGTGATTTCGGCCTGGAACACCGGCGTACTGCGCACCGGCTTGCCGACTTGCACCCGCGAACGCCAGATCGGCAGGCCGTCGCGGTACATCGCCACCTTGTAGCCGGCGATATCGACGATCACGAACGTGCCCTGAAGTTTGTACAACAGCCAGCGGGCGCGCTCCATGTTGACCCGCACCTGATCGATCCGCGCCTCGACCGGCACGTTCAGCGCCGCCAGCGTCACCGCCCCCGCCACGCCGTCGGCCCCCAGGTATTGCTCGGTCTGATACTTCTTCACCGCGGCAATGACCTTGTCGTCGTAACCGGTTTTTTTCGCCAGGTGCGGGTCCAGGTACCCGCCCGCCACCAGGCGCGCACGCAGTTGTCCGACCGCCACCCCGTCCATGCCGGGCTTGAGCGATTGGCCTTCGGTGACCTTCGGCCAGCCACCCGCATCCCGCACCTGGCGCAACCGCGCCAGGCCTTCACGCAAATTGCGGTAAATCTCTTCCTGAGGCGGCGCATCGGCGAATGCACGTGCCACGTCATGGGCATCGAGGGCGGCGAACAGGTTGTCCATGTCCTCGCGGGCATTGCCGCCGGCAGGATCGAAATTCCAGTGAATGTCCAGCCGCGACGGATCGACCTTGCCCCGGCGCAGTTGCAGCAGCGCAGTGATGAAGGTGCGGGTGGCCGCCATGTCGAACATCGCCCGCTGTGCCGTGGAAGGCATGGCGGCCATCAGCGATTCATGGGCCTGGGCCAGTTCGGTGATACGGAAATCCGCCGGGGTCAGACCATCGATCCGGGTGTCTTCGAGGCTCTTGAGTAACTGCAGCACATCACGATCATCCGTCCACGCGGCGCGATAGTTGCGATGCATATAGAAATCCAGCACCACCCGGCTGACATCCACACGCTGATTGCGCCTTGACGTGAGCAACGGCGGAAAGGCCGAGCGCAGCGGTTCCAGCGTTGCCTGAATCGCTTGGCCGACCGCATCGTCGGGCGCCGCGGCATCGCTTGTGCTGCTCGCTGCAGATACCGGCTCAATCGGCGAAGTTTGCGCAAATGCTGCACCGCTGATCAGAAAGCCCATAAAAAATATGCGGCTTATGACGAATGACCTTGTTAATTGCACCATGGATAATCCTTAATCCCCCGATTCAACGGCGCCAGCTTTGCGCTCGCTGCTAGACTCGAAATTATCATGATGAGACCCGACTATGGCGCTAAACCGCTTTGGCCTTTTATTTGCCATTTTACTGACGTGCCTATCAGTAACGTCAGCCTACGCCGATTCGCTTGAAAACGCGCTGGTCAAAGCAGCACCAGGCGCCGACGCCAAAGTGATTGCCCTGGCCGTTCGCGCCACCCAATGCAGCCGTGCCCAAGGCGTCGCCCCAGCCCAAAGACTGGCGGTGATCGATTACTCCCTGCCTTCGACTGAACAACGCCTGTGGGTCTTCGACCTTAAACGGCGCAAGTTGCTGTTTCACGAACTGGTCGCCCATGGCCGCAACAGCGGCGAAAACATGGCGACGCTGTTCTCCAACCGCAACGAAAGCCACGCCACCAGCCTCGGTCTGTTCCGCACCCAGCAAAGCTATCTCGGCCAGAACGGTTACTCGCTGCGCATGGAAGGCCTGGAGCCCGGCTTCAACGACAACGCCTTTGACCGGGCCATCGTCATTCACGGCGCTCCCTACGTCAGCCCGGTGCTGGCCCGCGCCAATGGCCGCATCGGCCGCAGCCTGGGTTGCCCGGCCGTCAGGCCGGCGATTGCCCATCGGCTTATTGATTCGATGAAGGACGGCCAGTTGTTGTTTTCCTACTACCCGGACCAGCGCTGGTTGAAGTCGTCCTCCTACATCAACTGCGGCGACACCGTGGCCTCAAGGGAAAAGTCCACTTCAAGCCAGAAAGCGACGTCCAACCTGTCAAAACTGTAATCCCCGCCTCAGCCTGCTGAAAGGCACCGCCCGCTAGCCTCGTCGACAAGTTCAACAGGCTGACGGGCGGAACACACGGCATGCACTCCCACACATCAAGACGCACCTTCGTCAAAGGCCTGGCCATCGGCGGGCTCTTCGGCGGCCTCGGGTTATGGCGCACGCCGGTCTGGGCGCTCAGCAGTCCCGGCGAACCGCAGGTGTTGGCCGGTAATGATTTCGACCTGTTCATCGGCGAATCCCCGGTCAACTTTACCGGCACCCCGCGCACTGCACTGACCATCAACGGTGGCATTCCCGGCCCGCTGCTGCGCTGGCGTGAAGGCGATACGGTGACGCTGCGGGTACGCAACAGACTCAAGGACAGCACCTCCATTCACTGGCACGGCATCTTGCTGCCGGCCAACATGGACGGCGTGCCGGGCCTGAGTTTCAAGGGCATCGAGCCGGGCGGCCTGTACGTCTACCAGTTCACCGTGCGGCAGAACGGCACCTACTGGTATCACAGCCATTCGGGGTTCCAGGAGCAATCCGGCGTCTACGGCCCGCTGGTGATCGACGCCAAGGACCCGGAACCGTTCCAGTACGACCGCGACTACGTGGTGATGCTCAGCGACTGGACCGACGAAGA
This sequence comes from Pseudomonas sp. GW821-FHT07G06, assembly GCF_058986625.1. Lineage (NCBI taxonomy): Bacteria > Pseudomonadati > Pseudomonadota > Gammaproteobacteria > Pseudomonadales > Pseudomonadaceae > Pseudomonas > Pseudomonas sp. GW821-FHT07G06. Next base: position 348,674 of record NZ_JBYSVW010000005.1, on the reverse strand, counting down.
ACCGGTCGGCCTGATGAAAACGCTGAAAAAACAGTCCGATTACTACAACTTCAACAAGCGCACCGTGGGCGACTTCATCCACGACGTCAGCGAAAAAGACTGGGGGCCGACCGTCGCCGATCGCAAAATGTGGGCCGAGATGAAGATGAACCCCACCGACCTGGCAGACGTCGGCGGCGCCACTTACACCTACCTGTTGAACGGCCAGGCGCCGGACATGAACTGGACCGGGGTGTTCCGCCCGGGTGAAAAGCTGCGACTGCGTTTCATCAACGGCTCGGCCATGAGTTACTTCGACGTGCGCATCCCCGGCCTTAAAATGACCGTGGTCGCCGCCGATGGCCTCTACGTCAAACCGGTGAGCGTCGACGAGTTTCGCATTGCCGTGGCGGAAACCTTCGACGTTATCGTCGAACCGACCGAAGCGGCCTACACCCTGTTCGCCCAGGCGATGGATCGCACCGGCTACGCACGCGGCACCCTGGCGGTGCAGGCGGGACGGGTAGCGCCGCTGCCAGCACTGGACCCACGCCCCCTGGTGACCATGGATGACATGGGCATGGCCGGCATGGACCACGGCAGCATGGCGGGCATGGATCACAGCAACATGGCCATGGGCGACATGCCCGGCATGCAGTCCCACCCGGCCTCGGAAACCGACAACCCACTGGTGGACATGCAAGCCATGTCCACCTCAGCGAAACTCGACGACCCCGGCATGGGCCTGCGCAACAACGGGCGCCGCGTGCTCACCTACTCCGACCTGCGCAGTACCTTCGAAGACCCGGACGGCCGCGAGCCCGGCCGTACCCTCGAACTGCACCTGACCGGGCACATGGAAAAATTCGCCTGGTCGTTCAATGGCGTGAAGTTCTCTGACGCAGAACCGCTGCGCCTCAAGTACGGCGAGCGGCTGCGGATCGTGCTGGTCAACGACACGATGATGATGCACCCCATCCACCTGCATGGCATGTGGAGCGACCTCGAAGACGAGAACGGCCAGTTCATGGTGCGCAAGCACACCATCGACATGCCACCGGGCTCCCGGCGCAGCTATCGGGTCACGGCCGATGCGCTCGGCCGCTGGGCCTATCACTGCCATCTCCTGTACCACATGGAAATGGGCATGTTCCGTGAAGTTCGCGTGGAAGAATGAGGCGCACCCCATGATTCGATTCACCCCGTTTTTTTTCGCACTCGCGACCTCGACGGCGATGGCCGCCAGCGACGGCATGCAAGGCATGGATCATGGCCAGATGGACCACGGTCAGATGCAAGGCATGGACGAAGGCCAGATGCAGCCCGCCGCCCCCAGCGAAAGCCGTACGCCGATCCCGGTGCTGACCGATGCCGATCGCGCGGCGGTGTATGTCGATCCCGCCGGCCACCATGTGCACGACAACACACTCAATTCGTTTTTCCTCGCCGACAAACTCGAGTGGCAGGACGCCGATGACGGCAGCACCCTGGCCTGGGATTTGTCCGGCTGGGTCGGCGGCGACATCAATCGCCTGTGGCTGCGCTCCGAAGGCGAGCGCACCAATGGCGTGACCGAGGACGCGGAAATCCAGGCCCTGTGGGGCCACGCCATATCCCCGTGGTGGGACGTCGTCAGCGGCGTGCGCCAGGACTTCAAACCCGGCGCCCCGCAAACCTGGGCCGCCTTCGGCGTGCAAGGCATGGCGCTGTACAACTTCGAGGCCCAAGCCACGGCCTTCATCGGCGAAGGCGGCCGGAGCGCCGTGCGGCTGGAGGGCGACTACGACATCCTGCTGACCAACCGGCTGATCCTGCAGCCGACCGTCGAGCTCAACGCCTACGGCAAAAACGATCCGCAACGGGGCATCGGCGCGGGGCTGTCCAACACCGAGGCGGGCTTGCGCCTGCGCTACGAAATCCGCCGGGAATTCGCGCCCTACCTCGGCGTGACCTGGAGCCGCACCTACGGCAACACCGCCGACTACGCCAACGACGAAGGCGAGGACCGCAGCGAAACCCGCCTCGTGCTCGGTATTCGGATGTGGTTCTGAACAGACTCAGCCAAAACCAACAACAACCGCTTCGAGCGGTAAAGGACCTTGCATGCGCATCATCAAACCCACCGCCGTCGTTATCGCGTTACTCAGCGGTTTGCTCATGAGCACCCTCGCTCAAGCGCACCCCAAACTACTCGCCTCCACCCCAGTGGAAGGCGCAGAAGGTGCGCCGCCCGACAAGATCGAACTGCACTTCTCCGAAAACCTCGTCACCCAGTTTTCCGGTGCGAAACTGCTGATGACTGAAATGCCCGGCATGGCCCACGCCCCGATGCCGGTCAAGGCCAAGGTCAGCGGCGGCAGTGATCCGAAAACCATGCTCATTACCCCGACAGCCCCCTTGGTTGCCGGCACCTACAAGGTCGAATGGCGCGCGGTGTCGTCGGACACCCATCCAATCACCGGCAACGTCACCTTCAAAGTGAAATGATCGATGAGCGACTCGGCCAACGTCGTTCTGCGGTTTGTGTTGTATGTGGATTTGATGCTGTTGTTTGGCGTGACGCTGTTCGGGCTGTACAGCTTTAAAGGACAGCAACGGCGATCCGGGACGGTGCTGCCCTTTCGCCGATTACTGACGGGAACTGCCGAACTCGGTGCACTGCTGTCCATCGCCGGCATGGTGCTGATGGTCCGCGCCATGAGCGGCGAATCAGAGCTTGCCGAGCTACGCCCTCACCTCGAGATGATGCTGTTCGAGACAGACGTCGGGACGGCCTGGGCCGTGCGGATGATTGCGTTGGTGGTCGCGGGTCTGGCGGTGTTGCTCAACCCACGCGCCCCCGGCATCAGCCTGGCGATCGCCAGCATTGCCGGCGGCATCGCCCTCGCCAGCCTGGCCTGGAGCGGGCATGGCGCCATGGACGAAGGCAGTCGTCGTTACTGGCACTTCACCACAGACATCCTGCACCTGCTGGTGGCGGGCGCCTGGCTCGGCGCGCTGCTGGCGTTTGCGTTGATGGCGCAACCCCGGGCCCTGCAAACCGAAGCACACATACGGTTGTTGGCTCACGCCGTCAGGCGGTTTGAGCTTGTCGGTGCGCTGATCGTGGTGATCATCAGCGTCACTGGCGTGGTGAACTACCTGCTCATTGTCGGGCCGAAACTCGATGAGGTCTTACTCAGCTACTACGGAATTCTGCTGGCGATCAAAGTGCTGCTGTTTGCCGGGATGCTGGTGTTGGCGGCGCTGAACCGCTTTCATCTTGGCCCCTTGCTGGAGCGGTCATTGCGGGAGGGCCAGTATCGCGTGGCAGCCCATGCACTTCGGCGCAGTGTGGTAGCGGAAATGGCCGCGGCGGTTTTGATTGTGGGATTGGTGGCGTGGCTGGGGACGTTGAGCCCGGAAGTGGAATGAGCCACCTTCAGGGGGCATTGATTTTTCACACCGGTGAAAGTTTCACTACACTCCCCCTTTCAAAACCACTCCAGCACAAAAGCCCGATATCAATGACGAAAATCAAAAGAGCAATGATGCTCGGCGGCTTGCTCGCACTCTCTCTTGGCGCCCAGGCAGAACCTTCGCATCTGGACAGCGTCATGCAACAGGGACAACTGCGCGTTTGCACCACCGGCGACTACAAGCCCTACACCCTCAAGGCCGAGGACGGCGCGTATTCCGGCATCGACATCGCCATGGCCCACGCCCTGGCCGACAGCCTTGGCGTCAAGGTCGAGTGGGTGCCCACCACCTGGAAAACCCTGATGCCCGACATGCTCGCCGGCAAGTGCGACATCGCCATGGGCGGTATCTCGGTCACCCTGGAACGGCAGAAAAAAGCCTTCTTCAGCAACATTCTGGACGTCGACGGCAAAATCCCGCTGGTGCGTTGCGAAGACCAGGCGCTGTACCAGACTGTCGAACAGATCAACCGGCCCTCGGTTCGCCTGGTCGAACCCGCCGGCGGCACCAATGAAGCGTTCGTCCACGCCTACCTGCCCCAGGCGCAATTGCAACTGCGCGATAACCTGAGCATCTTCCAGGAACTGCTGGATAAAAAGGCTGACGTGATGATCACCGATGCGTCGGAGGCGCTGTACCAGCAGAAGCTCAAACCGGGCCTGTGCGCCGTCAATCCGACGCACTACATGCAATACGGCGAAAAAGCCTACCTGCTGCCCCGTGACGACATCACCTGGAAGCTGTACGTCGATCAATGGCTGCACCTGGCCAAGGCAACGGGCAAATATCAGAAGATTCTGCGACAGTGGCTGGCGGTGCCTGAGGGCAAATAACAGCATGCCAAGGCGCCTGGTCATGACTTGTTAAATCTCGTTACATCCTTGAAACTACTCTCGCACCGGTCGCAGACCGGTCACAGGCAAGACGCGTTGACAAGCACACCGAACGATAATCCGGTCGATGCCTCGACCGAGCAGAACCCTCAAAAAAGGACAGATAATGAGCAGCACGGATGAATTGCAAACCTACAATGTCAGCCCGAAATGGCAGGAACGTTTCGCTTTTTTTGATCAGTACGGCGGCCCCAAAAGCCCTGACTTCAAATTGGGCTTCAAACAGCTGCCAGCGCGCAAGCGCATCCTGATCAACCTGAACTTCATCGCATTCTTTTTCGGGCCGATCTATTTTTTCGTGCTTGGACTGTGGAAAAAGAACCTGGCGATCATCGCGATCATCGTTGCCCTGTCCTTCGTCCTGGCATTGATTTTCACCCTGCTGGGTTATGAAGAAGCCCCCAAGGCCCTCAACAGCGGTATGAATATCGTCTTTGCACTGATGTACGGATTGAGCGCCAACTACGCCTACTACCTGAAACAGGTAAAAGGCTCGCAAGGCTGGAATCCTTTTGAAGGCTTGAGGATGGTCTGAGGCTCGCCCGGATAGCAAAACGGTGGAAATCACCCCACCGTTTTGCTATCGGTCAATCGTCGTGCAACAACCCCGCACCATACTCGCCAAAACTATTGCCCAGCGCACTGCCATGGAAATTCATCTGGTTGGCGTTGCTGTGGGTGGGTCCCGGGCCAAAGCCGGCCGGCTGCACCGAGTCGGCCGAATAATCACGATGGGCACTCACACCCGAACAGGCGCTCAACAGCACGGCACCTGCGATTAGCGAGACCTTGATCAGGTTTGCGATCATTTTTTTATTCCTGTGGATTGAGGCGCGGGGACATGACCTTTGGCGGTTATCCTATGCCTCGTCTGAGCCAGGCAACATGAAACTTTTGGGGGTGACAGCGCTGGTTCAGGAACCGTGCGCACCTGGCGTTCTCTCACACCCACTGCCTTGGGGATCGACATTGTCCAATGCTCGACTCACCAACAACTCCCCCACCACCGCCCTTGCTGAATCGACAGCGCCAAACTGGGTGTTGAACCTTCGAGCTTGCAAGCCAGATCAGTGGTCAAGACGTTCAACGATGCAAGGGTCTCGTAGACGTTTGCTGACCATCTGCTGAGAGTTGACCAAGATCGAGAGAATCGAAAACCGTTGCAGTTTCCGGGGGATCAGGCGTGATCCTTTTCATCGATTTCGCTCCTGGAATTAACCCAAGGAACTGCCAGCATCCATTCCACATGATGGGTAGCAGCTGCGCGCGGGTGTGGAAGACCGAGGATCTACGAACCCGGCGCACCCGAAAGTGCCCCGCGCACAGCCGCCATAATTTAATGGCAGACATGAAAAAAGCGCCTGCTTGAATTTTTTCAGGAGGGGGTTACCAGACCAATCCCCCTCGAACAGATTGAAAACGAGAGGTAAAGTTTCCTGTACCGTGACACCTTTCCCCCCATAGCTTAAAATCCGCGCCTTAAACCGACCAATCAACGTGCTTTGTTCGGTGCCCTGTACGCATTTGTCCGACACTTGGTTGCTGGTAGAGCCTGATGGCCCACCTCACATGAGAAGTAATGTTGTTCATGCGTTCGGTGTCCCGCTTCCTGAGGATTACCCATCAGTTGGCATATGGCATACCCCCTCCTTCAGCGCGTGATGCCAAGTAGCAAACAACAACTCTACAAGCTTGTAAAATCCAGGCAGGACGCATTGGCAGCATGCGTCATCGCACAATCGAATGATCAGGATGAGGCTCAAGGTGATTGATAAAACCGTCTCAGTAAGCTTAGTGGTACCCGTTTATAAAAGCGCAAGTACGCTCCCGCAATTTTACGAGCGTGCACGCGCGACTCTTGATCAGATTTGCGACGACTGGGAGATTATTCTTGTCGATGACGCAAGCCCGGACCAGACGTGGTTTGCCGCTCTGGCACTTCACGAGCAAGACCGCCGAGTCAAAGTCGTTCGCTTCGCGAAGAACAAGGGACAACAACACGCTACGCTGTGCGGCATCGGCTATGCCTGCAAACGCTACGTCGTGACAATCGACGATGACCTGCAGTGCTTTCCCGAAGACCTCCCACTGTTTATTGATCAACTTCGAGCCGGCAAGCATGTCGTCATCGGTAAGATCCCGATGGCTGAAAAACAGCACAGTGCCTGGCGCAACGTGGCTTCGCGCATCAACCAGAAACTGGTTAGTAAGGTCATGGGCAAACCGGCCGACTTCAGCCTCTCGAGCTACAGGGCCATGAGTCAACAGGTGGCAAGACAACTCGTCAGATATCAGGGTTCACACCCACATATCGCCGCGATGCTTTTTAATTCGGTGCCCGTCAGCATGATGGCGAACGTGAGCATTCGCCACGCGCCGCGCGCCGATGGCGGCCCGAGCACTTACACCCTTGGCAAGATGTTCAAAACGCTTTCGTTCCTTATCGTCAATTACTCCCTGTTGCCACTTCGCTACGTGTCGATCTGGGGCTTTTTGGTCAGTGCGTCGAGCATTTTTTTTGCTATGTATGTTCTGCTGCGCACCCTACTGACCGACCATATAGTGCCAGGCTGGGCGTCGCTGGCGATCCTGCTGTCATTCCTCACCGGCAACATCCTTCTGGCACTAGGTGTGCAAGGTGAGTACCTCGGAAGACTGGTCGAAAATGCAACCCACCTCAGTCAATTCCCCATTATTGAAGAGCATGTGGAGTAATGATGACATCCGCTTACCGTGTCGTGGATTATTTCCCTGCTGAACACATTTTAAACAATGGGGTATTTGCACACCTCGACGAAATCGATGCGCAAACGCCAGGCGCGCTGGTTTACTGCCAGAATTTGTACTATTTGCAAAAAGCATTGGCTACGCCCAATGTCGCGTGCGTCCTGTGCCCCGAAAGTTTAAAAAATGAAGAATTAGCGACTGAAAAATCAATTGTATTCTGTGCCGACCCACGCACTTCTTTTTTTCGCCTCTACAACCGCTTGAGTGAAAACTCAAAGCGCGCAACTGCGCAAGCACCGAGCATCGGTGAAAATTGCACGCTGCACCCCAGCGCTGTTATCTCGCCACTGGCCACACTGGGTAACAATGTCGAAATTTCAGCAAATGTGGTGATCGAGGGCCCTGTCGAAATCGGAGACAATGTCTACATCGGCTCAAATGCCGTTGTAGGCGCCGAGGGCTTGATCACGCTACGCAACGACAACGGCACGCTGATGGTGGTCAAACATCAGGGCGGTGTACGTATTGAATCGGGTTGCCAGATACTTGCTGGCGCAGTGATCGCGAGGTCCTTGTTCCAGCAGCCGACAACCATTAGCGAAAATTGCCAGATCGGCATCATGACCAATATTGGTCATGGCGCCGTGATTGGTAAGAACTCTGTGATTTCTGGCAATACCGTTATTGCAGGACGCACACGCCTGGGGACCGGCGCATGGGTTGGCGCCTCTTGCTCCATCGCACAGGGACTTGTGATTGGCGACGCGGTACAAATAAAAATGGGTTCGGTCGTCATCGGCGACATCGCGCCAAACAGCGTCGTTTCTGGAAACTTCGCAATCAATCACAGGGCTAACATGACAGCTCACCTCAGGAAACAAAAGTGATGCACTTCATCGAGCTATCACTGGGATTCAAAGGCGAACGAACCTACATACAAGGGTCCGACATGCTCAATGCCACAATGCAGGCCATCACTCGCCACGCACCGCACGCACGGATCGAAAAGCTGGACTTCAGAATCAGTAGAATGACCAAACATCTACTCACCTGTCACTGGTGGCCTAGATCAACCCCTCGATCATTGCCGGGTGAGGCTGTCGCTACTTTCACCTTTCAACTCGATGGTATTGATCATGAAGGCAAATTGATTCAAGGCGAAGTTTGCGCCGATACACGACGTCCTTACGACGAGTCACTGGTTGAAAAACAATGTGTTTTCACACCCGCCCAGCGGTCAGTGAGCCTGACGACCATGCCAGATGACTTCTCTCCGATCGAAGTGCTGGTATCCATGAACAAGGCACTGCATCTCAAGGAGCTGAGCATACCCAGTGGCAGCCAGTGGGTTTTCTGTCGCTGGGAAAGCCCGAAGTGGCCGCCGTGTTTTGACTTGAGCGGGGTGGACCTGACACTTGAGCAGACGCTGGGCACTCGATTGACCCGTAGTCGCATCAAGCTCAATGCAGAACATATCGGTACGCTCTACTTCAGCGCCCTCAAAGCCGAGTAGCCTGCCACTCGCATATGAACCTTGCAGTAAGGCGGGGTGCCGGTTCAACGAGGCTTCTGGCTCGACGATCAACGCGACACGCCTCTCTCGAGAGGCTGCTAATGTGCTACATCTTTTGAAGCATGCAACAGAGCAGGCTCCCTCTGTTGCATGGAGTGTGGCAACATGACCACCGTTCAGCTCAGTAGCCTGCAGAAGACCTCGTCAACTGCCAGCAATGCCACTAAGCTCCCTGCGCAGTACAAACGTACCGGCCGGGGTAACTTCAATACCCATATGATGAAATACTGACTATGCCCCAGACAAAAGAACAAATTATCAACATTATTTCCCAGGCTGAGGTTGTACCAGATGCCTCAACGCTGCGCGACAACATCAACCTGAGCGACCAGGGCGTTGACTCGCTCGGCATGTTCAACATCATTCTGTCTATCCAGGATCACTACGTCATCGAGATACCTGACGAAGATATTGAAGGCCTTAAAACCATCAATGACCTAGCCGACTACATAAAATCAAAACTGCAATAACCGACATCTCTGGTCATGTAAGGGAGGCAGACAGCGTGTCCACTCTCCCTCATGTCGCTCTCGACCGCGACAGGGTCCGCCAACCTATTACCTATACAGCGTTAGCCTCACCCTCCTACGTTGAGCACCCTGCATGCCTTTAACATTTTTTAAATTGTTGATCGTGATTTTTATCTATGCATTTCTCATACACACATTTGACCTTAAACTAACGGCATTAATCAGCGACATTACAGCATGGCACTACCTTGCGCTGGCTGCTGTTATCCCAATCACTTTGAGTTCTTTTTTTTCTGTCAGCCGCTGGCAAGTTTTCCTGCGGCTCAATTCGATTGACGAAGCGTTAGCAAGCCTCTGGAAAATAACTCTGGTTTCTCAATTTCAAGGTTTGATTCTACCTTCAACACAGGGTGCGGATGCCTTTCGTATGTTTCACATCGAACGACGCCATCCGGAAAAGCGGGGTACCGCAGGCAGTACAGTAATCATTGAGCGCATGATTGGACTATTGGTGTTATGCACCTTTACCCTTTTTGCCCTGCCCTTCTTACCCGCTTCAGACAACTACGCGCTGCTCCTCATGACCGTCGGCGCGGTCAGCAGCATTGCCGTAGTGACCCAAATAATATTGACCAGTAAAAAAATTCATACCCTTTATAGCTGCCGCACTGTCAAAAATTCGTTACTTTCTCTATTGTTGGGGTATATTCAGAAACTTCATGCCAGCACCATTAACTTCCCCTACCGGCAGGCGCTCACGTCATCCCTGTTTTTTATCTGCTGCTATCAAATATCTCTGATTTCGGTAGTGTATTTTGTATTTCGCGCCTATGGCTATGACATCCCCTTCATTCAGCACTTTGCTCTCTATCCGGTCATCGCAATCCTGACCATGGTTCCAATAACAGTGGGTGGGCTTGGGGTACGCGAAGGTTTTTTTATTTATTTTTATGGCCTACTTGACGTACCAGCCAATATAGCCGTAGGCGCCTCCTTGGCAAACTACATTCTAATGGCCCTGATCCCTGCCGCTTGCGGTGGCCTTATTTACTTGTGGGATACTATTCGGGAAAATCGCCTGAAAGATAGAAACTAAAACAGAGCGCCAGATTGATGCCCCCAGATTGCACCCTGCTCTCCAAGTCCGCCTTTGAGGCACTTGCCCAGGCAGAGGCACGCCACTGGTGGTTTCGCGCCCGTAACCGCGTGATCATTTGGGTGCTGAAATCTCGCATCGGCAAAATCCGGAATTTCCTGGAGATTGGTTGCGGTACCGGCTTTGTGCTGGAAGGGATTCAGCAGGATTTTCCCGAAACGCCACTCTCCGGCACCGAGTTTTTCGATGAAGGCCTAGTGCATGCACGTCGACGCGTGCCAAGCGTAAGCTTTGAAAAGCTGGACGCACGCGTCATGATGGCTGCAGAGCGATTTGATGTAATTGGCGCTTTTGATGTCATCGAACATATCGAGGAAGATGAACAGGTAGTGGCGAATCTTTCCCGCACATTGCATAAGGATGGTCAGCTATTGCTGACCGTTCCCCAGCACCGCTGGCTATGCGCCTGTCATGTGCGCCGCTACACGCAGGTAGGCCGCGCCGACCTTGAGGCTCAATACGTCACATCCGCTGTCACCCTGCTCACCCCCATGATGTGGCTGGCACGACAGCGCCCAGGTCAAAAAAATGCGGAAGTAAACAGGGAGTTCGATATTTCTGACCGGACCAATCGGCTCCTTGAGTTCGTTATGAAGATAGAGCTTTGCCTTTTGAAGGCAGGCATCACCTTTCCTCTCGGCGGCTCACTCTTGCTGTTAGCCAAAAAACGATAACCTGGAGACCTACAGTGAGCGACTTTAAAATTCCCTTCAATCGCCCTTTCATGACGGGAAAGGAACTTTACTATATTGCAGAAGCAAAGTTCCTTAATAAGCTTGCTGGTGACGGCCCCTTCACTCGACGTTGCCATCAGTGGCTTGAACAGCACACTGCCAGCGAAAAGGCACTGTTGACGCACTCTTGTACTGCTGCCCTGGAAATGTCAGCCCTATTGCTGGATATTGAACCTGGGGATGAGGTCATCATGCCCTCTTACACCTTCGTCTCCACGGCTAACGCTTTTGTATTGCGCGGTGGAATACCGGTGTTTGTCGATATCAGAAATGACACACTGAATCTGGACGAACGCTTGATTGAGGCTGCGATTACACCTCGCACCAAGGCAATCGTTCCGGTTCACTACGCTGGCGTCGCATGCGAAATGGACACGATCATGGAGATCGCCCGCCGGCACGGCCTCCGCGTGGTTGAGGATGCTGCGCAGGGGGTCATGGCCTCTTATAAAGGAAGAGCCTTGGGCAGTATTGGTGATCTGGGCGCATATAGCTTCCATGAAACCAAGAACGTGATATCCGGCGAAGGCGGCGCGCTACTGGTTAACGACCCGACACTGGCATTACGCGCCGAGGTTATTCGGGAGAAAGGTACGGACCGAAGCCGTTTCTTCAGAGGTGAAGTGGACAAGTACACTTGGCAGGAAGTCGGTTCTTCCTACCTGCCGGGTGAATTGACCGCCGCTTTTCTTTGGGCGCAGCTGGAAGAGGCACAGTCGATTACACAAAATCGCCTGGATAGCTGGAACCGCTATCATCAAGCGCTCGAAGGGCTTGAGTTGACAGGCGCAATACGCCGCCCGATCATTCCGGCAGACTGCACACACAATGCGCACATGTACTATGTCTTGCTTGCTCCCGGCATCGATCGCCAACGCACGCTAGAGAAGCTTAAACACGACAATATCTACCCGGTGTTCCATTACGTACCGCTGCATTCCTCACCGGCAGGACTGCGCTACGGCCGAAAACATGGCGCGATGACAAATACAGACACCCTGTCGGAACGCTTGATCCGCTTGCCACTGTGGGTGGGGCTGACACAGGAACAACAGGCAGGCATCGTCGACTCGCTACAGCGCGCCGTTTCCTGAGGGAGAACACGCAGCGTGCAATTGCTGATCTGCACCCTGCATAGCTGCACCCATGACATTGGCTGCACGGTATATCGTTACCAGTAGATAAATGAACTAATCGCTCAGCACACTGGTGGCCTGACCTCTCCGTCTGGTGAGTACTAAAAATGGGGATTACCGGGCGAACTGGCGTAACGAAGTGATTTATAGAGCGCCTTTTCCATCGCCGGATCGCTCAAGACAAGCCAATTTGTCAGCAGCTGAAGCCCCCCTCTCCATTTCAGGTTAGATGGATACAATGCAGGGTCAATGCTGGGATTGGGCTATCATTGGCAGGATTAATAAACCTTTACTGACGAAGATGGAATAATCGATTTTTAAATCGACCGGATATTTAAGAATGAAAAATATTTTAACAAGTAAAATTCCAATAATTATTCTAGCATTGTTCTTTGCTGTATTACTGAGCGGAGTATTTCTTCCGATTTACTCCGATGAAGTCATGACAAAATTCAGGGTTGCGCGGCTCTTTTTGGAGGACGGAAATGCGGTTACCCTTTATCCACAATGCACAACAACTGCAGGCCGGACAGTTTCATGGGTATTTTATCCGGCCGGTATATTACTGTCGGCGCTCTATGCCCACCTGGGTCCTTTCGGCTTGAGAGTGAGCGGTATTTCTTTATCGCTGATCTGGTTTGCCTTGCTCGCTTATTGGTGCTTGACGCAGGCGCGTGATTTTGGAGGAGCTCTTCAGCGTTTCACTGGATTGGTTGCGGTGGCCTCATTGGGTGTCCTACCCTATCTGTGGGTCTTGTCGCGTCCTGAACAACTTCTGATGCTGCCGATCCTGATGCTTTGTTTGTTGGCACTCTTCTTCAAGGAGCAGAAGTCTGCTCGCGCGCAGGTGGCGATGACTGTTGGGCTTGCATTGCTGCTGACGTTATTTTTTTATGCCCATCCGAAAAGCATGTTCTATGCGCCATTCGCGATAGCGGCCGTGTGGTTGGCGACGGCAACGTACCACAAAGCGATTCGCTATGGCTTGTGGCTGTTCATCGTGGTTCTATGCGTTCAGACCTTTCACGATTTCAGCGCGCTGGCGGGCTGCCAGGATGCGCCGAACATTCAAAAATTGCTGGCGGCCAACACATTGTTACCGGGTATGCTGTTCTCTGCACCAGCCGAGTTTGTCAGCGCCGCTTACAATAATTTAATGAACTTCCCCGACCGGTTGTTGATACACCTTACCTTTAATGACACTTTTCAATCGGGCTGGCTGCCGCCTATGGTCGGTAGCTTTGAAGCGTTGCCGTACCTCAATCTTGCCATTTATTACTCTTTGTATGCATTTATTATCGGAGTCCACGTTGTAAGCGTCACTATATTTATGTTGCAAGTAGCTCGCCGCCAAGTGTCTGCGCCTGTCGTGCTGGCGCTGTTGTTGGTTGGCGCAGATTTAATCAATGCGTTTTTTTACAACATCCAGAATTTTTATGCTGGCATTCAATTCATGCCTGTGTCGATCATCATCGCAGCCCTGTTGATGCACTCCCGGCGCGCGGTGAAGCTGAGTAACACCCCCACACTAGTAGCCTATTCGCTGTTATTGCTGCTTTCTATGGCGTCGATGGTCACACTGGTAACCCTCGTGACCCCTGGCATCACACAAAACTCCTCCTTCGCGCAATCGAGTTTGCCCGGGCAGCCGCTTTCGATTCCGGTGCTGGGGGCTCAGCTTCACTTGGATTCAATCAGTAAGCTGGGGGAGTCATGCGGTATTCCTGCGGAGTCGGCAGAAAATGTCGTAGTGGACCACATGACATATTTTGCCTTTTTGCGCGACAAGAAACCTATCCATGTGCTCTATGTGTCTGAGACCGGCTACGGTGGCGACTTGAGTAACGGCAGGCTGCTGCCATTTCTCAAAGGACTGAATAGCCCAGGCCTGGTCACGCGTTGCGAATGGGTGCCGTATCTATTCCGGCAGGCGCAGGAAAAGGACGATATGGGCTACTGCTGTGTCAACTTCGGCAAGATCTGACTAGCGTTACCGGCATTAGCGCCCTCGGCCTCCCCGGAATCGGGAGGCCGAGGGGTTTCGATGCATCAGGCAATCGCACGACCAGCGTTCCGGCATTCATGGACGCCCCTTTGCTGGTTACCTCAATCGCTTACACGGAACCATCAAGGTTCGTAGGTACGCGCCTTCGCATTTGTTCATTCCTGACAACGTCGGCTTTGCACCGCCGGAGTGCTGCCTGGGCATGAGGTCTGACCAGGCAGCCAATTGCCGTCCTTTTTTAAAGCCCTTCGCATCGCCGATCGAGGCGATTAACGCACTGGCGGTCAGCAGGCAAACCCGGTAGCGCTCGATCAGCTCCTTGACCGTCACACCCTTGCGATTGACCTTGGCAATTGCACCAGGTTCGGCCAGCTCAGTTTCGCGTCGCTTGCGCCAGACTTGGGTCGTGGTGTTGCAATCGAAAGTCTGGCTTTCCTGATAAACTGTCACACCCTTTTGCATGATGCGGATCAATGCGGTGTACGCTGCAGAGCCATCCTTGCGCTTGCGAACGGTGATTGTTCCCATGGTTTTGCTACACGAGTGGTTTGCGTTGCTACATTGCAGCGGCACTCTCTCAATACCAAGCAAAAACCGTAGCAAATGAGAAGTAGCGAAATGCCGATAAAACCCACAGAAAACCAAGCCTATCCAGCAGATTCGGTATCCAGGCGGTTTTCTGTTGCCCCCATGATGGATTGGACCGTTTAACGACAAGCCCCTTTAAAACAGAGGCTTACATTAATCTTCGATTTCCTCTGTACCAATTCTGTACCACCACGCCCTTCCAACTGACCCTTTCTCTACGGCAAACTGCGTTTACATCCAGCAGATAACGGTCAATAGCTGCCGCTCGTAGAGGGTAACTAACTCCCGGAAGTACCCCTCAAAGCACTCTTCGAGTGCGGCAAAAAACACACGCATGACTTGCTAAGCACGAATGCTCAATTGGATTATTGGACCGCGCTCGGTCACATCTACGTGTAGGTACATAATCAAGGTGTCGCCAAGAGTGCGCATACATTTGTGGGTAATCTGTACTCGGATACCAAAGTGAAGATAGTGAGATGACATACGACGGCTAGTCTGACGAGCAGTGGCGCGTGTAGCTCTGCGATAACTGACGTTCCGATACCGCCCAGGTGGATGGACTGGGCGATCCGAATAATTACTGCACTATTGCTTAGATGGCCCTACCCGCTTGGGATTCGAGCGTAGGTTCTGACTCGATTCCCGACTCAGGCTTTGACTCTGTTATCAAAGCTTGAAGACTGAGGCTAGCGAGTAGCTGCTCAATGTCCTCCTCCGGTATCAAACCTGCCTGACGGAACGAGAATTTAAATGAGTTCGAGCCAATGTCCATATAAATGATTCTTTTAAACTCATCGCCACCAACTCCCAATAGACTTAATATGACAAGGAGATAGAGTTTGGAGAGCGCTTCACTATTGTTCAGAATACCTGTGAGGAAAGCCTCATATTCTCCTGGCTCGCGTTCTCCCCCATGATGTGACAAATCATTTCTCAGATCAGCGCACGTTTTGCAAAATTTCTTCAGGTTCTCTTCAGAAATACCAATGGCGACGGGGCTCAATGCTTCAAACAGCCTTTCCGACAGCGGACGTTCAACAGCACGTTTCATTAAATTTTTTAGCCAGTTACGATCTCCTGAATTCAGTCCTTCGACAGATCTAATTTCCTCAGTTATTCTCTTAACTTTTTCGCTCACTTTCGAATCGTCGGATTCGGGAAGGTCCGTTCGCCTTCCTAGCGCTTCAAGGCCCCAAACCAAATTCACAAAACGATGCTCTGCATACAATCTGAAATTCCGCCTGGTGCCCAGATAGAGGCTTATACCAGGTCCTAAGCTTTTTCGAGCAAGAAGCCATTTATCGACCATCGTACCAAAAGCTTCACGAATCCTTGGGAATGGAAGTAGGGTTTGTTGCCAGGTAATCTTATTATCAGCTGGCTCCTGTCGACGAAAATAGTAACGAACCACGAGGTCTTTGCCTTCGCAGCTCCAAATCAGCTTTGGCCACTTAAGTGTCAAAGTGCAATTGGTTAGGATTAGTAGGAGGTCTTGAACAGCACGATACCACTCCACTATCTCTTGGCTAGAGAGTGCTGATGTAGGAGTATAAATAAGCTCAGAGGCCAATCCAATATTTAGATCGCTGCTAAACAAATTTGGCTTATTCCCTGTAAAATGGTGTCGTATCTCAACAAGCCCTGTATTGGTTTCCCACGCTTCTGTCGGATTACACTCGAGATCTATCGAAATCTTATTATTTAGCGGCTCCTCGCAATCAATCTTCCCGGGGCGAATCCACTCCTGCAAACCTTCCAAAGAAATTTTTAGTTTCGTAAATTTTTCGGCATCTATCATCTCCTGGCAAATAAAACACTCTTCAGCAATAAAATTTTCATATGAAATCAAACCGCTTCGGCCACCGTTTGTTTGCAGCCCCCTGAGCAGTACGTAGTGCCCCGTAGCTTTCAAGCAGCCAACAATCCCGACCTCCGATGCAACCTCCTCCCTAAACACAGCCTCCGCTCCGCTGCGCCCTGGTAAAGTCTGGTGCAACTCTAGACTAATAACACCGCTGGAATTTATTGTCAGTAGTCCGGCAGCATATCCGTCGGTGTGCTCACTCCCCGCCCACCAAAATAATCCGTGATCATTAATTTCCATATATTCTCCGTGCAATGCCATCGATGATGATCCGCAATAATAAAACCAAGCCTAGATAGCTCGACAACTAGCCGTCGCTCAATTGCAATGCCGTAGTGACTCCGGAAAATCTTTTGGGGAGCCTGCACGAGCCTCGCAAGAGAGCAGATGATGTCTTTTTTCTCAACTGGCAGCTATGGGTCGACTGCTGCCGGTCGACCACAACGAAATTCCACCTTCTCCCTCATCCCCTGTAGCAAATTTTAAGCAACCGTTTTCGGCTCCAATCTCGAGCACTGTCGATGCGGTTCAATACGCTTGGAATTAGAACCGGCCTTCATCTCCCTCATGAAGTTTTGAAGCTGCTACGCTTTCCTGTTCACGGAGGAACTGCGATGCCAAATTCAGACCTGCTCCCTTCCCTACTGTACAAAATCAACGAAAACCAGCTCGCCCTGGAAGCCGCCATCATGGAGCTTACTCTGTGGGTCGAGGAGCGTGGAGCTACTGATGTTGCTAACAACATCCGTGGCGCCTTGGTTGCGATCGATCAGAATGAGGATTTCATCAAGATGACACTTGCGGTGATGTTGACTCCAGATTGATTTGGGAAGGAGAGGAGGTTCCAAACCGCTACTCCGCCACTGAAAAAAGACCGTGTCACGGTGGGCTGGATGACAAGCCATCACAATGCCACTACGATCAGGTTCGCGATGAACTGCAAAAAAATTGCACTTCGTGCGCTTTTTTGGCCTACTGTTCCTCATTACCCCCTAGCAACAACGGATTTTCAGCATGTTGATCGAGTTTTCTGTCTCCAATTTCAAATCATTTCGGGAGCGACAAACACTCTCCATGGTGGCGTCTCCTCGACTAGGTAAAAAAGAAAACATCATCACACCTAATGTGAAGGGGGAAAAGCTACCAAATCTACTAAAAGTTGCCGCTATCTATGGCCCTAATGCCTCTGGCAAATCTTCCTTACTAGAAGCTCTAGACTTTGTGCGAATCGGATTCAAGCAAGCGGATAAACTTTCGCCTTCAAACTATTTTCGTTTTGACAAAAAACTAGAAACAGAGCCAAGCAATTTTGAATATCATTTCATTCAAAGAGGCATGCGGTATCAATACTCGGTGAGTGTGAACAGCACACGCATAGTTTTAGAAGAACTAATCGCCTTCCCTAACGGAAAAGAAAGTCCGCTATTTAAAAGAGAATTCATAAAAGACAAAGAGGTTTACAATTTCGGAGACACGCTTGAGGGTGGAGAGCAAGTTCATGAGGCGTGGAGAAAAATAACAAGCCCGAGATCATTGTACTTATTTCAAGCCTCTGAGAACAGCAGCGAGGACATGACTCAATTAAAAATTCCTTGCTCTTGGTTTCAAGACTCGTGCTTAGTTATTAATCAAAACACATTGCAAAGCTGGTCCCGAGCTACTCGAAAAGTATTAGCATTGATGCCGGACGCTGCGGAACGCCTCGCAAACTTCTTAGGTGAAGTCGACATCCCTGTAAGTTCCATTTCGATCACTTCCGAAAATGAAAAATCATTGAGTGCGCCATTTGAAAATTCAGAAGACTTCGCTAACTTTGAAGAAGACACCAAGACCACGCTGACACATAAAAGCGCTCTTGGAGAAGTACCTTTCGACTTCAAAGAGGAATCGGAAGGAACTAGAAATTTAATTGGATTTTGGCTTCCATGGTTCACCCTTGCAATGAAGGGAAACAAAGATGGCGACAGCTTAACCTTAGCAATCGATGAACTCGATAGCAGCCTGCACCCCCAAATCGTTGTTAACATCATAAAAAAACATATCGCGTTCTCCAAGTCGTCACAATTAATATTTACGACCCACGACACTCACTTGATGAACTCAAAAGTTTTAAGACGAGATCAGTTCTGGATCACCGAACGAGATAGAAACGCAGCAACAAGACTTTTCTCAATCCATGACTTTGAAGGACGCGAAGGCGAAGACTTAGAGCGGCGTTATTTTGCTGGACGCTATCGAGGCCTTCCTTTAACCAAGGAGCTTTAATCATGGCCAGAAGCGCGAACTCTTTTTCAAGAGGGGAACCCAAGTTCATCCCCGAAAAAAAGATCCTTGTTCTTTGCGAAGATACAAAATCCGGAAAGCAATACTTAGAAGAGGCAGCTGAGCACTTCAGAGCAGCTCTTTTGGTTGATGTAGCGCATGCGGGCGTGACACACCCAAGTGGAATTGTAGAGCATGCCATCCGTCGTCAAACACGTTTCGATGAAGTCTATTGTGCAATAGATCGAGACAGCCACGTCTGCTTCGAGAAGGCTTTAGATCTAGCTCGTCCTCACAAAAAAATTAAAATAATCCCGTCTTATCCATCGTTCGAATTCTGGATACTCCTCCACTTTGGCTACTGTAGAAAACCGTTCAATCGAACCGGAAACGCATCCCCAGGTGACAACGTTATAAAAGACATAAAGACAAAACCGCTTCTCGCAGACTATGACAAAGGTAAGGACCGGAGCTATTTTCAAGAACTGCTGGGTGCGCCTTTCGATTTGGCGAGAAAGTGCTCCCCCAGAGTGTTAAAAGATGCGGAAGATAGCAACGCACTTAATCCAAGTACAAAAATTCATTTATTGATAGATAAGTTTGAGTCCTTGTCTGCACCACAAAAAAAGTAACACCCCACATTCGCAAAACACTTCTCTCGTTATCGGCTTCCCAAGCTGATAACGAGGGTTCGATTCCCTTCACCCGCTCCACTATTTTCAAGGCTTCCAGCGGTATCGAAGTGACGTTGCGTAGAGCTGGTGACAGTTTTGGTGACAGTTACTGAAATCTGGAAGTGATTGCGCACCAACATAAGTGCACAACATCTGACGGACCTGTGCCAGCGCCCTCCCCCTAGGCGCTTTCGGCTTTTCATGTTGACCCATCGGAAAACGGTTAGGACGGTTAGTTTTTGACTGACCGCCCTGAAAGCCTTGTACTGCGTGGCTTTGCGACGAGTGCCGTAGGTTAGGTTTTGGTTAGCACCGGGTTATTTCCTAACCTTTATAGATGTTAAAAATACAATAAATAAATTCCTTATATATCAGCAACTTACAATTTACTAACCTTCAACCTAACCATAACTAACCCCCCAAAGTTAGCCCGCAACCCCAGTAAATACGGGGTCCGCAAAACACCTCCCGCCCCATTTTGAAAAACTAACCTCTTTCCCGAGCGACCTCTGAAAATCGCCGCCTGAGACCTCCGTGACAAGCCATGGTATTTACCCCGCTCGTGCAGGGATCCGCAGGCTTTTTCCACCCCATATTCGCGGACACAGCCCCCAGCCTTGGCGGGTTTGGGCCGGGTGCAGGCTTGCAGAAAAAACGACACATTTAGCCCGCAGGCGTGGCGGGGGGACGACTGCGCGCGCCAAGGTCACATCGACGACGCCCGAACATCACCACTGGGTTCGAATGGGTAGAACGGAGTCGAGCGCACCTCTCCCTCTCCGCTCAGAGTTGCACCCACCACCGCGTAACCATGATCGTCTGAGAGCGGCTAAGATCGACCGATGGACATAGTGATGGCAAGTGGGTAGCGTCACGGATGCTGCTTTCAAATTCAGAAGGCAGTGAGGATTGCCCTCTTCCTTGCCGGTCTTCTTTCTGGGGGATGTTCGCGTTTACCGCGACCACCTCTTGGCTGGACAAAGACTTACAAGGCGACAAAGTACGTAATCCGACATGCCCTCACGACGAGAAGCGTGACATGGCATGTTGCCTAACAGCAGGTCTAAAACATGAATGCACCGAGTGGAGTTAGTCGCCGTCTTCAGCAATGCGTTGAGCGGCTTAGGGTACAAGACTGTGAGGGGGCTTT
Organism: Pseudomonas sp. GW821-FHT07G06; assembly: GCF_058986625.1. Taxonomy (NCBI): domain Bacteria; kingdom Pseudomonadati; phylum Pseudomonadota; class Gammaproteobacteria; order Pseudomonadales; family Pseudomonadaceae; genus Pseudomonas; species Pseudomonas sp. GW821-FHT07G06. The sequence continues at coordinate 328,001 of NZ_JBYSVW010000005.1, read as the reverse complement.
AGTAAACCTCTTCCCCGCTATAGATAAAACAGCACAGAAGCGCCGCCCAAAAGAAAAAGGTGTTGCCACGCGTATAAAGGCATTTCTTCAAGATGAAGAGGTGCTCATTACAGCCGTAGCAACTGGGAATGTTTTTAAGGGCTGCAGCTTTGGCGGAGTGACGTTTCATGAGGCCTTGTATAAATTCGGCCGCACATCAATTGCACATGAGGGTGAATTAGACCCACGATTGACCTTCAATGTTGATGGCGGTCTGCAAATAGGAGAGGACCGCTGGAATTTGCCCATAAGCTACATAGAAGGCATGTCTCTGGCAGTAATAATTGCACCCGAAAATTCCGGTGAACGCACTGCGGATGGTTTAGGTATCACCGTTTTCGGGAGGCAATTCGCCTTCAACGATATCTGGGGTCGCCCGGATTCTGTTCGCGAACACATCTGTGCCAAATTTCGCGACCCAAACCTATTCGCTTAGCCGCAGAATGGTTTGCCCCTTAGTCTGAGCGTTATGAAAGTCTACAATTAGTCGATTATGCCTATTACCACCATCGGCTCCGGGTCGGAAGCGGTCGCCCACGGCTGGTTTTGCTCCGAGTACGGTCTCCTGAACGATGCGATCGACCAGCACGGCCGAAATGAAAGCCGCCTAGGCGTGCCCTCCCCGCGCTGTTACTTGTAACGGGGTATTCGTTCAATTGCCTACCACAAAAAGGCCCACTTCGGTGGGCTTTTTTGTGCCGGCTGGACGCCAGAAGGGTGGGGCATGGTCCACCAGAGTCATAGTGAGGGGTTTAGACTGGTGTCTGCCGGTGAACCTGAACAGACGGTCAGCCGTGGACCTCGGATGGGCTAAGAGTCGAGGTTTGGAGCGTTCATCGATTAGAATGCCGCACAGTTAAATACAAAGGTTACGCAATGAGCAGCAGAGTTCTCGGAACCGCTCTACTACTTGCAGTCATGCCGCTCGCGGCCAGTGCGGCCCCCGCGGTCGAGCAGCGCGAAGCGTGGTCAAATTGGGCGGGCGATGGTGGCCTAGATGACGCGGATAGTTCTATTCGCTCGCAGCTCTTGGAGCAAGAGATGCAGCGCAATAGCTCCGATCCGAATGTGCGCAAACGCTATATGTGTAACGGCGCAGGTACTATCGTGATCGAGATGGCGGAAGCCCGCGACTCGGGCGCGCGAATCGACCACGTTCGGGATGCGGCCATTAAGCGTTGGCATGCGCCGAAGAAGCTAGCAGACGATCTAGCGAAGATGACCTACACAAACCGGTCTGTCGCGCCGATGGACTTGGGAAAGAATATGACAGAAGTCTGCGAATCAAATCCGAACGGTCTAGCAGCGTTCGGATTCTTGCTCGAATAGCTCGAGCGTTTCGACGTCGGGCTGGTGTTGACGCACCAGCCCGTCGCCTCGTTCACTGCGCAGGGTTTTACCCTTGCGTCGGTACCTCATACGGCCGGAAACGCACCACCTCCTCCCCCAGCCAGTCATTGATCTGCAGCAGCCTAGCTTGCTCCGGCTCCAACTCGTTGACAGCCCAAACCTGAGCCGCATCGCGGATCGATCCAAACCCCCCAGCGTTTTGCGGAACCACACCCATCAGTTGAGGCGGAATCCGCAGCATGGCGAGCTGATCATCACGGCTGATATTCTTGATCGCACCGAAGTCGTCCTTTGCCGCGACCTCGCTGATAGGGATCAATTGCAGGCCGTCTTTCTTGCCACCAGGTGCGTACATAAACAGGTTGCGGAAGTTGCCCGGGCCTTTGCTGTTCTTCATCGCCGATCTCAAATCGTTGACGAAGTCCTCATTCTGGGCAGCATCGGTCATGTACATGATGAAGCCCGCATGGCTGCCGTTCTGGTAATACTTGCGGCGGAACAGCGTGGCGCTTTCATTGAGCAATGCGCTCTGCAGAGCCGGCAGCCACTCGGGCAGCCCGTAGATTTCCTGGTTGATGTCCGCCACCCGCAGGTGGCACACACTCCCAGGTTTGAATTCGTGCTCGTCCTTCCAGCCTTGCACCTGGTAGTAGGTGTCCAGGTCGACACCTCGGCGGATGTACTTCGCCAGGCAGGGTTTCAAGCCCATGGCCTGTCGGAGCATGTTGTCGCGCTTCTCCAAGTAGAGGTTTCCCGACCACCCCCAATCCATGACGATTTGCTCGAAAGCCTGCCGGCTCAGCAATCGATGCGGAATGAACGTTCGAGCCAATGCGTTACGCTTGAAGATCAGGCCCGACTGCAGATAAACGCTCGCTTTCGAGGACTTCGCCAAGCCATCCAGCGGGACCGGCGGCTCGTACCAGCGGCCGTTGGACCAGCACTCCAGGTAGTCGAGAATCTCCCTGCCATCGAGCACCGGTACCGGATCGCCGAATGTGAATGCCATCGACTGGCCGCCCCCGGTTTTAACCAGGAGTTCACCTTCGGTTGGTTGCGACGTGGTCGGCTGTTCCTGGGGGCTGCTCATCAGAAAAACTCCATTAGGCCGGTGTTGGCCACGGTCTGACCCTCCAGCGGCTCGTTGTGCAATGCATGAAAGAGTGCCCACGCCAGATCGGCGTGGCCGGTGTTGTCAGTACGTCCGGCGGTGTAGGTGAACTGGCGCCCGCCTGCGGTGACGGTCTTGCGGATGGCCATCAGCGACTGGGCCAGGTCTGTCCAGCCGGCATCAAACTCCAGCCGCCCCTTGCTGATCACGGCCCAAGCCTTCATGACCAGTCGGGTCTTGACCTCGGGGCTGTAAGAGAACGTCCTCAATGCAGGGAAGAATTGGCGCACCAGCTGCGCCACGGCACTGCCGAGGCCGGTGGTGTCGATACCGATGTAGGTGACCCAATAGCGACGAGTGACTTGGCGAATCGTCTCCGCCTGAGCGGCGAAGTCCATCCCACGGAACTGGTGTCGCTCCAGCACGCGGAACTTGCCGCCCGGTACCAACGGTGGCGCAACCACGATCAGGCCGGCGGTATCGCCCGACTCTGCCGGGTCATAACCAACCCAGACCTGTCGGTCAGCGAAGGGCCTAGCAGCGAAGGGCTGGTAGTCCGTCCAGATCGACCAACTGTCGACCATGCACGGCTGCAGCATGTTCAGGGGGAAGATGCTCGCGCCGTCGTCGACAAACTGGCACATCAGCAGATTCTGGAACGCCGCCGCGTCGTACTCGAGCCGCAGCTCGTCGATATCGAACAGGTCGCAGCCCCGTTCCTCCGCGTCCAGGATGGTGACGATCTGACGCCAGATCCGGTCGTCGCAGAGCTTACCCTGCTGCAGAGCATCGTGGCTGACATCCAATTTCAATTGCTGGGCGGTCGGCTTGCCCTTATTGAAACGCTCCCCGGTCCAGAATGTGTATGCCTCATGCGCCATCGAACTTGGCGTCGAGAAGTACGTCCGGCGGTATTGCTTCTGCATCGCCATGCCGGAGGCGACCTTGTTCAGTTCGTTGAACTTGAAGGTCCAGAAGAATTCGTCGAAGTAGAAATTGCCGTGATAGCCCTGGGCCGTCCGGGCGTTGGTACCGAGGAAGTGCAGCTCGGCGCCGTTCGGCAGAATGATCGGGTCACCGGTGAGATCAACCTCCACCACCTCTCGAGCGAAGGCTTGGATATAGGCCTTGAAAATGTGGGCCTGCGCCTTGCTGGCTGACAGGAAAATCTGGTTACGGCCGGTGGTCAGCGCATCGATCAACGCCTCCCGGGCGAAGTAGTAAGTCGCGCCGATCTGACGGCTTTTCAGAATGGCTCGGGTACGCTGATTGCCCGCGCGATACCAGTCCTTCTGGTAATCGAAGCAACCATCAAGAAACGCCTCGATCAACTTCTCGACGGCTTCCTCTGGGATGTCATTGCGCTTGGGCTTACGCTTCTCCCCGGCGTTACGCTTGGCCAGTTCAGGGTTGAGGTCTGTCTCGGTACCGCCGTCCTGGTAGCGCTGAATTCTGGATTGCCGCTCCAGTTGCCGGTGGAGCAGGTCGATTTCCTTGTAGTCCGAGCCGGACTTGGGGTCCTTGAGGATCAGTTGCACCAGACGGGCCTCAGTGGCCGCCTGGATACGCTCCAGCGGTGTAGCCCGGTCCCATTCGTCGCGAGCTTTCCAGCTATGAAGGGTCTTTTCCTTCTCGCCGATCAGCTCGGCAATCTCGCACACACGGTATCCCTGCCAATACAGGTGCTTGGCATGCCGGCGGTGATCAGTGGGTAGTTCGACGATAGCGTTCATGGCGCAGATGCTGCCGTTCGCGCGCGTGCGGCCCCACCACCGCGCCCTGTAAGCCGCCCCGCTACAACTCCCCCACGTTGCCGCGCCATCGCGCGATGCCGACCATGCCCTCATCGCCAGGCACAACGCCACCGCAATGAGGACTTCCAGTATGGCCGGCAAGACCGACACCCCAGCCAAGAAATTCCGCTCCAAATGGACTCGCATCGCCGTTGAAGGCGCCACCACTGACGGACGCAATATTGAGCGCAGCTGGATCGAGGACATGGCCAGCACCTACAGCCCCAACACCTACGGTGCGCGGATCAACTGCGAGCACATCAAGGGTTACTGGCCCGGTGGTGAGTTCGGCGCCTACGGTGACGTTCTGGCACTCAAGGCCGAAGAGGTCGAGATTGCAGGTGTCAAGAAGCTGGCCCTGTTCGGCCAACTCGAACCCAACGCCGCGCTGCTCGCCCTGAACAAGGCAGGCCAGAAGGTTTACACCTCAATCGAGGTTCAACCGAAGTTCGCCGACAGTGGCAAGGCCTACCTGGTCGGCCTCGCCATCACCGACACCCCCGCGAGCCTGGGCACCGAAGCGCTGTCTTTCAGCGCCCAACACGGCACCTTGGCCAACCGCAAAAAGGACAAGGACAACCTGTTCTCTGCGGCAGAAGAAACCGCCCTGGAATTCGAAGAGTTCGCCGACACCCCCGGCATGTTCGCCTCTCTGAAAGAGAAAGTTGGCGAGCTCCTCGGCATGAGCAAGGACAAAGATGGCAAGGATGCCGCCAACTTCGCTGCCCTGGGCGAGTTGATCGAAAGCCTGGCCACCCATGGCAGCGAACAGGCTGAAGCCTTCGCCGCTGAACAGAAAGCCCGCCAGGAATTGCAAACCAAGTTCGAGAAGCTCAACACCGACTTCGCCGACCTGGTCAAGCGCCTCGGCGCCACCGAGGACCACAGTCAGCAGTCTCGCCCGCCGCTTTCCGGCGGTAACGGGCAAGCCCTCGTTGACTACTGATCCCCCTGTCGCAGCCCCTTACCAGTTCGGAGAGCACCATGCGTAAAGAAACTCGAATCGCCTTCAACGGCTACCTGTCGCAGCAAGCCAAGATCAACGGCGTCGACTCGGTAGAAGTGAAATTCACCGTGGCCCCGACCCCACAGCAAAAGTTGGAAACCGCAATTCAGGAGTCCAGTGGCTTCCTGAAAAAGATCAACATCATCCCGGTCGATGAAGCGGAAGGCGAAGCGATTCTCCTGGGCGTAAACGGGCCAACCGCAGGCCGTACCAACACCAGCGCGAACAATCCGCGTCAGCCGCGCGATGTCAGTGGCCTGAGCAAGGACACTTACAGCTGCAAAAAAACCAACTTCGACACCGCGTTCCCTTACGCAAAACTTGATGCCTGGGCCAAGTTCCCCGACTTCCAGCCTCGCTTGTCCGGCTCGATCGCTGAACGCCAAGGGTTGGATCGGATCATGATCGGCTTCAACGGCACCAGCGTCGCTGTCGACACCAACCTGGCGACCAGCCCCCTGCTGCAGGACGTCAACGTCGGGTGGCTGGAGAAAATCCGTGTTGCGGTACCGGATCGCGTGCTCGATGAGGGCGCCACCCCGGGCAAGGTCACCGTGGGCGCCACCGGCGACTACAAGACTCTCGACGGTCTGGTGTTCGACGCGATTCAGATGCTCGACCCATGGCACCGCAAACGCCCAGACCTAGTCGTGATCGTGGACCGCGCATTGCTGCACGAGAAACAACTCAAGGCCGTCGAAAAAGGTGCCGCTTCCAACCAGGAAGAAAACGCCGCCGACGAGATCGTCAACAAAGGCCGTCTGGGTGGACTGCCGATCGAGGACGCACCGTTCTTCATCTCGGGCGGCGTATTCATCACCACGCTGAACAACCTGTCCATCTACTACCAGGCCAGCGCTCGCCGTCGTCACCTGAAGGACGAGCCGGAATACGACCGCGTCGCCGACTACCAGTCCTCGAATGAGGCCTATGTCGTCGAAGACCTCGGCCTGGTCGCCCTGGTCGAAAACATCGAGAGGGTATAAGTCATGTCGCTGACCCTTGCCCAACGCAACCAGCTGCGCAAACGCGCAGCGCTGGAGGCCGCAGCAGTCGCTCCCGCTGCCATGATGGAAGGTGCCACCGGTTACGAGGTCACGCTGGCCAAACTGCAGCAGGACCAATTCCGTCTGAAGCAGGTGCAGTCTCAAGAGGGCAAGGCGAAGCTCAAGATCGAGATGTTGCCCGATTACGTGCCCTACGTTGACGGCGTTCTTTCTGCTGGGCAGGGCGCCCAGGACGACGTGATCACCACCCTGATGGTCTGGCGCTTCGATGCCGGCGACTTTGCTGGCGGATTGCAGGTCGCTGAGTACGTCTTGAAACACGGCCTGATGATGCCGGACCGTTTCAATCGCACCACCGGCTGCCTGGTGGCCGAAGAGGTAGCCACGGCCGCACTTAAAGCTCAAAAGGCCGGCGGCACCTTCCAGCTGGAGATCCTCACCCATACCGCTGTGCTGACCGAAGAACAGGACATGCCGGACGAGGCCCGCGCCAAGCTGATCCTCGCCCTCGGCCGCGCCACCCTGGAAGACATCGACGACGTGAAACCTGGGCAACCAGGTCAACTGCAAGCCGGCATCGATCTACTCAAACGAGCCATCGAGCTGCACAGCAGTTGCGGTGGCAAGAAAGACCTGGAGCGCGCTGAGCGCCTCCTGAAGAAACACACTGGCCCAGCCAGTTAACCGAGCGTCCCCACGCACCCGGCGGCTCGGGGCGGATCAGCGGTTTTTTCTCCTTGGCCCAGCTGTGAAGTCCCGACCACCGCCGACCTATTCGAGCGACAAGCATGAGCGGATTCATCGCCGGCGGCATTCCAACGACCGCCTTCCCGATCGGCAACGGTACCTTCTGGCCAGAGATTGACGGCCAGCATTTGCGCGCCGCCATGCGTATCACCGATGCCGTCACTGACGATCGCCTCGAGGTCGCGACAGTCAACGCCATGATCGAGGCAAACCGGGAGCTTGCCGGCTACCGGACCGCCCAACAGGCCTTGGGCTTTTCCACTTTGGCCGACGTGCCTGCCGAGCAAATCAAAGGCGAAAGCCAGCTGCTGCACCTCTATCGCCGCGTAATTTACTGCGGCGCGCTGGCCGAACTGGTGGAGCGCTACAGCAGTTTTGACGCCACCAATAGCGGCGAGAAAAAGGTCACCGAGGAAGAAAGCAGCGCCGACCAACTGCGTCGCGATTCGCGCAAGACACTGCGCAGCCTCCTAGGTATCAGCCACACCACCGTGGAGCTGCTGTGATGCCCGCCGTGATCGCCAACCAAGGCGACACCGTCGATGCCATTTGCTGGCGCCACTACGGCCGTACCGCAGGCGTCACCGAGGCCGTGCTTGATGCCAATCCCGGGCTGGCCGACCTCGGCACGACCCTGCCGCACGGCACTTTGGTGCAGCTGCCGGAGGTGGCCCCGCAAGCAGAACAACGACAGATGGTGAATCTATGGGACTGACTCAAAGCTTCCCTTCCCTGGACATTCACCAGCTTCCCACCCTCAACCCTGGACAGCGGAATGAAGCGCATGCCTGACAAACCGGACACCTGGGCCTGGCTCGCGACCTGGCTCGAACAAAACTGGCCTGCCCTCTATGCCGGCGGCTTGGCTTTCGTCATCGCGGCGCTGCGGATCATGTATGGCGGCGGCACCTTGCGCCGCGTTGCGCTGGAGGCTCCGTTGTGCGGCGCCCTCGCTTTGGCTGGCAGCCATGGCCTGTCTTTGCTGGGAATTCCTGCCACGACCAGCCCGTTCTTCGGCGGTGTCATTGGACTGCTCGGCGTTGAAGGCACCCGGGCGCTGGCCAATCAATTTTTCAAGCGCAAGGTGGACCAAGTATGACGACCCTTCGCCATGGCGATCGCAGCCAGGATGTTCGCGTGCTGCAGCAACGCCTCAATCTGGCCGGTGCCTCCCTGTTCGTGGATGGTTTGTTCAGCGATGCCACCGAGAATGCGGTGCGCGCCTATCAATCCAAGATGGGGCTGGTCGCTGACGGTATCGCCGGCCCCAAAACCCTCGCCGCACTGACCGGTGCCGACTGCACTGCCCTGCTGCGCAATGCAACGCTGACGGCAGCGGCTGCGCGCCTGGGCATCGAGCTGGCCGCCATCCTCGCCGTTAATGAAGTGGAGAGCCTGGGTGCGGGCTTCCTCGACAACGGCAAACCCAAGATTCTCTACGAGCGGCACATCATGTACCGCCAGCTCGCCCGCCCGCGTACCCCGGAAGACGACGCCGCTGCGCTGCAGGTTCACGCCGATGACTTGGCCACCAGTCAACCCAACCTGGTCAACCCGCGTGCTGGTGGGTATGCCGGCGGTACCGCCGAACACCAACGCTTGGCCCACGCCCGACTCATCGATGACACCTGCGCGCTGGAGTCCGCCAGTTGGGGCGCCTTTCAGATCATGGGCTATCACGCCGTACGCCTGGGCTACTCCAGCGTGCAGGACTTCGCCGCCCGCATGGCCAAGGACGAAAACGAGCAGTTCGAAGCCTTCGTGCGCTTCCTCCAGGCCGATCCGGCACTGCTGAAGGCGCTCAAGGCAAAGAAATGGGCTGTGTTTGCCAAGGGTTTCAACGGCCCCGACTACCAACGCAATCTCTACGACATCAAGCTGGAGCGAGCCTATCAACGGCACGCCGCCGGCTGCCCTGTGCCGGAGGCCGCATGATCGATATCGACGCAGTGAAACGCTTGAACGTACAGGACGGCGATCTACTCGTGGTGCCAGAGGACAGCGATTCGCACGACATGGAACTGCTGATCAATGCGCTTTACGTCCTAATGCCAAGCCGCAAAGTCATCATCATTCGCGGCCCGGTGCAGCAGCTGGATGTCGGCGATATGAACAAGCTCGGCTGGTACCGCGCATGAGCACGCTGCGCCAGGCCCTGTATAGCCTTGCCTTGCTCGGCATCCTAGCGTTGGTGACTTGGGGCCAGGAGCAGCGCATAGCGATCGCCGACAAGAACACCGAGCTGGCAGAAAAAGACCTCAAGGCTGTCCGTGACGAGGCCGGTCGCAATCTGGCTACCGCGAACAGCCTTCGCGACACGCTGCAACAGGAACGCGAGACGCAGGCCAGTCTGCGCGCCCAGCAGGATCAACTGCGCCAGGGCCTGGCCAACCGTGAACGAACGATCGAGGTATTGAAACGTGAAAACACCGAACTACGTAATTGGGCTGACCAGCCTCTACCTGATGCTGCTCGCCGGCTGCGCGAGCGCCCCGCCCTCACCGGCGCCGACGCTTATCGTCAGTGGCTGTCCGGCCGTGGTGCCGTGCCGCCTGCCAGCGACGGGGCCGGACAGTAACGGCGCCTTGCTCACCGATCAGGACCGCGCCGAGGCCGCTTGGGCAGACTGTGCCGCCCAGGTCGATATGGTTTACCAACACCAGGTGCAACATGAACAAGCCCGATAGTCTCCGAGCCCATCTGCTGGCTGCCATATCCGAACTCAAGCACAACCCCGACCGCCTGTTGATCTTCATCGACAACGGCAAGATCCGTTGCACCGGGGCTGCCGGCCTGTCCTTCGAATATGCCTATGATCTGCAGATCATCCTGACCGACTTCGCCGGCCATCCCGACAGTGTGATGCTGCCGCTGCTGGGCTGGCTGCGCGTGAACCAGTCGGAGCTGCTGGTCAACCTGGACAAGTCCGCCGAGGGCATCAAGTTCGAAGCCGATGTCATCGACCACAGCAAGGTCGACATGAGCCTGAGCCTGCCGTTGACCGAGCGCGTCATCGTCAAAAAACAGGACGATGGCACCTTTACCGTCAAACATTCTGCCGAGCCGCAGTACACGCCCTACGAACAGATCGAAGGCCCGATCCAGGTGTTTGCCGACGGCGTTCTGCTCGCCGAATGGCCTGCGCCACAACCGCCCGATGCCGTGGCGTTGGTCAGCCCGCATCCACAGCGCCCCGCCCATGAGTGATCTGCAAGCTCTGGAGGACTGGGCCGGCCTGCTGCTGCACCGTATTGAGCCGGCAGCTCGCACGTCCTTGGCCCGGACCATCGCGCAGCAGCTGCGCCGCAGTCAGCAACAGCGGGTCACCGCCCAGCGCAACCCGGACGGCAGCCAGTACGCCCCACGCAAGCAGCGCGACCTGCGCGGAAAACAGGGCCGGATCCAGCGCAAGCTGCAGATGTTCCGCAAGCTGCGAACCGCGAGTTACCTGAAAGCCCGGGGCGACAGCAACCTGGTCAGCGTCGGTTTCACCGGGCGGATTGCCCGCATCGCCCGCGTGCATCAGTACGGTCTGAAGGACCGCGCCGAACGGGGCGCTCCGGATGTCCGCTACCACCAGCGGGAGGTGCTGGGCTTCACCGATGCCGACCTTGAATTGATACGCGATACTCTTCTCCAGCACTTAACTCATTGATGTGGTCAGTGACGAATAAGGAAACGTGTTTCCATTTGTGGAGAGAAAAGGTAGAACTCCCCGCAATGCGATCTTTTTGAACAGATAGTCCTGAATAATAGATGGGGAGTCATCGCGGAATGCCTAGCACCTTCAAAGCCCACTGCCCTCGCTGCGACGGCGAAAGGAATTGTGAAATTCATGGTGCATTGGATGTTCCATGGGAATGGACGGATGGCGAGCATCGAGTGAACGGACAAAACGACTACAAGCTGGCTAGGTGTTGCGGCTGTGAGGTGGTGTTTTTTCACCACAGCAGTTGGGATTCCGAGGACTGGGATTTTTCCTACCATCCGGTCACGGGCGAAGAGATCGTTACCAATCCAACCAAAATCCTTACGTATCCAGCTCCCGAGAAAAAGAGCCTGAAGCCAGACTGGATTTGGGACATCGCTAAAATTGACCCTCAACTTCAAGCGATCCTAGACGAGACATACCAGGCCTATGAGGCGAGCTCTTTTATTCTCGCCTCTGTAGGGCTACGAACGGCGTTCGATCGATCTACCGAGATCCTTAAAATTGATCCAGGACTTTCACTGGAAGCGAAGGTAAAACAACTTTTTGATCATGGTTTCATCGGTGAAACGGAAGCAAAGACGCTAGGGGTCGTCGCAGATGCTGGGAGCGCAGCTGCCCACCGAGCTTGGTCACCAACCCAAAAAGAATTTCAAACCCTCCTTACGACACTTGAGCAGTTCATACATCGGGCGATCGTGAGCGGAAAAGCCGCCCTAGGCATCGCGAGCAAGATCCCACCTCGCCCTTCTCGGCCGCCTAAGAAGCCAAAGACCTCAACGCCAAAAATCGTGTGATTCACTTGTAGCGCTGCACCATACAACGCAGGAAAGCTGCGTTCGCGTGCGCGTAACGCGACCATCGGCGGCATGAACAATTTTGCCGCCATCTCACGCCAGCTCGAAAATCTCATCCGCTTCGGCACCGTTGCCGAAGTTCAGATGCAGCCGCCGCGCGTGCGCGTAAAAACCGGCGAACTGATGACCGGCTGGCTGCCATGGATCGCAGCACGGGCCGGACTGGATCAGGACTGGGACCCACCCACCGTAAACGAGCAGGTCATTCTGCTCAGCCCCTCTGGGCAACTCAGCAATGGTGTGGCCCTCACCGGAATTTTCAGTGACGAACATGCCGCCAACGGCGATCGACCTGGCCTGCACCGCCGCACCTACCGCGATGGCGCCGTCATCGAATACGACAGCATTGCCCATCACTTGCGCGCAGTCCTGCCCGAGGCCGGTACCACTGAGCTGATCAGTCAGGGCGGCATTCACATCGTCGGCCCGATCACCCATGAGGGCGACTACACCCAGACCGGCAATCAGCACGTCACCGGAAAGGTCACCGTTTCGGAAGACGTTGTCGCGGCCGGCATCTGCCTGGTCAAACACCTGCACGGCGGGGTGATGTCCGGCGGCGGCAAAACGGGAAAACCGGAATGAACAGAGACACCGGCGGCGCCATCAATGACCAGGACAGCATCATCCAGTCCATTGCCGACATCCTGACCACGCGCATTGGCACCCGAGTGATGCGCCGCGAGTACGGCAGTTTGTTGCCCGAGCTGGTGGACCACCCCTTCAACGATGCCACGCGCCTGCGCGTGTATGCCGCCACGGCAATGGCCTTGATGCGCTGGGAACCGCGGATCAGCCTCAGCCGTGTGCAGTTCAGCGGCGTCAGCCTGCAGGGACGGGTCGTATTGGAACTGGAAGGCACCGAAGTCGATAGCAACCAGCAACACAACCTGAGTATTCCGCTGCAACTGGGGGCTAGCGTATGAACACTTTTGTCCCGATCGACCTCAGCCAGCTTCCAGCGCCACAAATCGTTGAGCAGATTGACTACGAACTGATCCTGGCCGAGCGCAAGGCCTATGCCGTCAGCCTTTGGCCAGTTGAAGAGCAAGCGAAGATCGCCGCCCGCCTCGAACTGGAATCGGAGCCGCTGACCAAGCTGCTCCAAGAAAATGCCTACCGCGAAACCATCTGGCGCCAGCGCGTCAACGAAGGTGCCGTGGCCAACATGCTCGCCCTCGCCCAGGGCGCCGATCTGGAGAACCTGGCCGCCAACTACAACGTCGAGCGCCTGCTGGTCCAGGCCGGCAATCCTTCGGCCGTGCCGCCAATCCCCGAAGTTCTGGAGAGCTACGACAGCTTGCGCGAACGTGCGCAGATGGCGTTCGAAGGCCTCAGCACCGCCGGGCCGCGCAACAGCTACATCTTCCACGCCCGCGCCGCCGATGGACGGGTGGCCGATGCCACGGCGGAAAGCCCGAGCCCTGCCGTGGTGGTGGTCACCGTGCAATCCCTGCTGGGCGATGGCAGCGCGGATGCGACCGTGCTCAACATCGTCAAAGCCTACCTCAGCGACGAAGATCGCCGACCGGTGGCGGATCGCCTGACGGTGCAAAGCGCGGTCGTCCTGCCGTACCAGGTCAATGCCCGCTTGTACCTGAAAACCAACGGTCCAGAGTCCGAGCCGATCCTGGCCACGGCCAACCAACGCCTGCAGGCCTATGTGCATCAACGCCGCCGACTGGCCATGGAAGTATCCGAGTCAGCCATCCACGCCGCGCTGCACGTTGAAGGGGTGCGCAAGGTCGAGCTCGACGGCTGGGTCGATATTATCGCCACGCCCTACCAGGCGCCCTATTGCACCGGGATTACCCTCACGCAGGGGGTTGAGTAATGGGCGCCGCATCGCTGTTGCCGCGCAATGCCAGCCAGCTGGAGCGCTTAGCAGCCGAGGCGCTCGCGCAGATCGAGCGCACGCCCATTCCGCTGCGTCTGCTGTGGAATCCCATGCTGTGCCCGGTGGAGTTTCTGCCGTATCTGGCCTGGGCCTTTTCCGTGGATCGCTGGGACAGCCAGTGGACGGAAGCCACCAAGCGGGCCGCCATTCGTGCGTCGTATTACATCCATTCGCACAAGGGCACCATCGGCGCCCTGCGCCGCGTCGTCGAACCATTGGGTTATCTGATCGAGGTGATGGAGTGGTGGCAGACCGTCCCCGAAGGGGTGCCCGGGTCCTTTGCCCTGAAGGTCGGCGTGCTGGAAACCGGTATCACCGATGAGATGTACCAGGAACTGACGTTCCTCATTGATGACGCCAAGCCCCGCAGCCGGCACCTGACAGGCCTGGCCATCAGCCTCGAAACCACCGGTCGCCTCTACATGGGCGCCACGATCTACGAGGGCGACGAAATCACCGTGTACCCGCCCACTCAGCGCGACATAGAAGTCACCGGCGTCATTGGCCGGGGCGGCCGCGACCACACCATCGACACTCTGGATGTATACCCATGATCGACCAGAACTCTCAGTTTTTCGCCATCCTGACCACCATAGGCACCGCCAAGCAGGCCAATGCCAATGCCCTGGGCATCGCCTGGAAGATCACCCAGATGGGCGTCGGCGATGCCAATGAAACGGACCCTATTCCGTCAGCAGCGCAGACCACGCTAATCAATGAGCGTCGTCGTGCCCCGCTCAATCAGCTCAAGGTCGACCCCACGAACAATGCAATCATCGTTGCCGAGCAGGTAATCCCTGAAGACGTGGGCGGCTGGTGGATTCGCGAAATCGGCCTGTATGACGCTGACGGCGACCTGGTCGCCATCGCCAACTGCGCTCCGTCGTTCAAACCACTGCTGGTGCAAGGTTCTGGCCGCACGCAGGTCGTGCGGATGAACCTGATCGTCAGCAACTCCAACAACGTTGAACTGAAGATCGATCCCAGCGTGGTACTGGCCACCCGGGCCTATGTCGATGCCAAGGTGCAGGAGGAAATCTACAAGCTCGACAGCAAACAGTCGGTGAAGGTGGCCACCACGGCCAACATCTTGCTGACCGGTCTTCAGAGCCTTGACGGTATCGCCCTAGTCGCGGGCGATCGGGTGCTGGTGAAAAACCAGACCTTGGCCAAAGACAACGGCCTGTACGTCGCTGCCGCCGGTGTGTGGGCGCGCGCCGCGGATGCCGATGGCAGTCCCGAGGTCACGTCGGCGTTGCTGGTGTCGGTCGAGCAAGGCACCACACAGGCGGACACCAGTTGGCAGTTGGTCACCGATGGCGCGATTGTCCTAGGCACCACAGCCTTGACGTTCCAGAACATCACTCAGGGATTTGCGCCGCTGACCAGCCCTACGTTCACGGGTGACCCGAAGGCGCCCACTCCGGCTGCCGGCGATAACGACACGTCCATCGCCAGCACGGCCTTCGTGCAGTACGCAGTCAAGGGCGTCGCCAATATCGCCTTAAACGCCACCGGCGATACCGTGGTAACCGTGGCCCAGGTCGGGGCCGGCATCTTGAACTTTACCGGAGCCCTGACGGGTAACGTCACCGTAACCCTGCCGGCCGGCGTCACCGGCAGGTGGTTGGTGTTCAACAGCACCTCGGGCGCATTCACCGTCACCGTGCGCAACCCGACCGGTGCTTCGGTGGTCTTGACCCAGTCGAGGTCCGCCGAGCTGTACGCCAACGGCGCGCTGGTGGTGTTTGCCAACACCGAGCTGAGCAACGTGCTTTTGTCTGGTGTCCCCACCGCACCGACTGCGGCACTGGGCACCAACACCTCGCAGATTGCCACCATGGCGGCGCTTCAGGCGGCAATCGCAAACTTGGTGGGGGCGGCCCCTGGCGCCCTGGACCAGTTGAATGAACTGGCGGCGGCGCTGGGCAACGACCCGAACTTTGCCACGACCATGATCAACCTGTTGGCGGCCAAGGCACCGCTGGCCTCGCCAGCTTTGACCGGCAACCCAACAGGGCCGACGCCGCCGCAATTCGACAACGACCTGTCGCTTGCTACGACAGAGTTCGTCCAGCGCGCACTGGGCAATAAAAGAACAGCTACGTCCATCACGGCCAGCCGCGCCATCACGCTCGCAGATCTCGGTGGTGAGTTCGTGGTTTCATCTCCGTCAGCCGTAACGCTGACCCTTCCCAGCGCCGCCGGCGTGGCAAATGGCGCAAGCATTCGCCTTGTGAACCTCGGACTCGGGACATGCACGCTCGCGCGAACAGGAGCTGACGCCTTTATCGGTGCCTTCAATATAAGTGGCTCTGCGACGAGTTTTTCGCTCTTGCCGAACGATGAAGTAACGGTCACGCAGTACGGCGGCCTCTGGTTGGTGATTGGTAACGGCGCTGCTCTCACTAACACCGGTGGGACTAGCGGCTTCCGCAATATCGGCGGCGGCCTGTTCGAGCAATGGGGTGAGGTGATCGGCGTAGCGAACCCGGCCAACGGACGCTGGGAGTTCGATGTTGTGTTTCCTTTAGTCTTTCCAACCCAATGCCTGTCGCTTGTGGCTTGCGCTGGCATCGGCGCCACGGATCTGGATGCCAGTGACGGGGCTGGCGGCACCTACCGGGCGAACAAGACCGATTGGCAGGTCGGCGCCCCACTCCCAAACAAATTTGAGGCGACCGTCTGGTACACCGATGCCCCGAACAACGTCCGCCACTTCTCGTGGCGCGCCATCGGTAAGTAACTTCATAGAGGAAAATCCATGTCCATTTACTACTCAAGTAACCCACGCGGCTTTTACGATGACCGTCTGCATGGTGAAAACATTCCCGAGGGGGCCAAGCAGATCACGTCGGAACGGCATCACGAGCTACTCGAAGGGCAGTCGCAGGGGAATATCATTCGGGAGGATGCCAACGGTTACCCGGTGCTGATTGAACCGCCACCGCTGACTCCGGAGGAAGTCGCCGCGATCGAGCGCACCTGGCGTGACGCCCAACTGGCCGCCACGGACGGAGATGTAACCCGGCACCGTGATGAGCTGGAGGAAGGTAGTGCGACCACGCTCAGCGCCGAGCAATACACCACCTTGCAGGCATACCGCAGGCAGTTGCGCGACTGGCCACAAGGCGAAGAGTTTCCCCTGGCAGATCACCGTCCGGTAGCACCAGCTTGGATTACTGAGTGACTGAAGAAATACGTTTAAACCTGTAGCGCCAGTCGCTACAACTCCCCCCGCTCGCTCATCCGGCGCGCGCGCGGCAGCCTGTGCAGTGTCTTTCCATCACTGCGCAGGCAAACACCATGGCCGACGAATACCATCACGGCGTGCGAGTCCTCGAAATCAACGAGGGCACGCGCCCCATTCGCACCGTTTCCACCGCTGTCATCGGCCTGGTCTGTACTGCCGAAGATGCCGATGCCACGATGTTCCCTCTGGACACCCCTGTCCTGATCACCAACGTACAAGCCGCCATCGGCAAAGCTGGCACCCAAGGCACGCTGGCTACCAGCCTGCAGGCAATTGCCGACCAGACCAAACCGATCACCGTCGTGGTCCGCGTCGCCACCGGTGCCGATGACGCCGCGACGACCAGCAACCTGATCGGCACTACCACCGCCGCCGGCAAGTACACCGGCATGAAAGCCCTGCTCGCAGCCAAATCGCGCTTGCAGGTCACCCCACGCATTCTCGGTGTGCCAGGTCTCGACACCCTTCCCGTCGCCACCGCGCTGGTGGCTATCGCCCAGCAGCTGCGCGCATTCGCTTATGTCAGCGCGTCGGATTGCCAAACCAAGGAAGAAGCGACGGCCTACCGCGAGAACTTCGGCGCCCGTGAAGTCATGGTCATCTGGCCGGACTTCCAGAACTGGAACACCGTCACCAACGCCACCGTCACCGCTCCGGCCGTGGCCCGTGCGCTGGGTCTGCGTGCCAAGATCGACCAGGAAGTGGGCTGGCACAAAACCCTGTCCAACGTTGCCGTCAACGGCGTCACCGGCATCAGCGCTGACGTGTTCTGGGATCTGCAGAATTCGGCCACCGATGCCAACTACCTCAACGGCAACGAAGTCACCACCCTGATTAACGAGGGCGGCTATCGCTTCTGGGGCAGTCGCACCTGCAGCGACGATCCGTTGTTTGCCTTCGAGAACTACACCCGCACCGCCCAGGTGCTGGCCGATACCATCGCCAACGCGCAAATGTGGGCCATGGACAAACCCATGCACCCCTCCCTGGTGCGCGACATGCTTGAAAGCATCAACGACAAGTTCCGCGAAATGATCGCCGGCGGCTACCTGATCGGCGGCAGCGCCTGGTACCCCGAAGACATCAACGACGCGACCACGCTCAAGGCCGGCAAGTTGTACATCGACTACGACTACACCCCTGTGCCACCGCTGGAAGACCTCACCCTGCGTCAGCGCATCACCGACCGTTACCTGGTCGACTTTGCCAGCCGCCTCAACAGCTAACCCGGGCCTCCCCTCACGGGGAGGTAACCCTGCGCCAGCCGACCGGAGAACACCGCCATGGCCCTGCCCCGCAAACTCAAGAACATGAACCTTTTCAACGACGGCAACAGCTACCTGGCCGTCGCCAAGTCCGTCACCTTGCCCTCCCTCGGCCGCAAGATGGAAGCCTATCGCGGCGGCGGCATGAACGGCCCGGTCAAGGCGGACCTGGGCTTCTCCGACGACGGCATTCAGCTGGAATGGAAAACCGGTGGCGTTGATCTGATCTCGCTGCGCCAGTTCGGCATGGTCAAGGCGTCCGGCGTCCTGCTGCGCTTTACCGGTTCTTTCCAGCAGGACGACACAGAAGAAATGAGCGCCGTCGAGATCGTGGTCCGTGGCCGTCACGAAACCATCGAAATGGGCGATGCCCAGCCGGGTGAAGACACCGAGCACAGCATGACCACCACCTGCAGCTACTACAAACTGATCGTCGACGGCGAAGAGATCATCGAAATCGACCTGCTCAATTTCGTTGAGAAGGTCGACGGCAAAGACATGCTCGAAGCCCAGCGCAAAGCCCTGGGCATCTAACTCGAATGGCCCCCGATTGAGGGCATACCCCACCTCCTGGAGAACACCATGTCCACACCTGAAACCGCAAAATCCACTATTACCGCGCCTGAAGAGAACAAGCACGACGACAACACCGTTGAGCTCGACACCCCTATCCAGCGTGGCAATCAACTCATCAGCACCGTCACTCTGCGCAAACCTTGCGCCGGTGAGTTGCGTGGCATTCACCTGGCCGAGCTGCTGAACCTCGACGTGGCCAGCCTGATCAAGGTCATCCCGCGCATCAGCTCGCCTGGCATTACTGCTCCCGAAGCTGCCGGCATGGACCCTGCCGACCTGCTGGCCATCGGCGGCAAAGTCGTCGGTTTTTTGCTGCAGAAGCAGGCGAAGACGGATGCATCCCTCGTTGCGTAGAGGACGCCATGGCCGATCTAGCCGTGGTCTTTCACTGGGCACCAGCCGACATGGATCGGCTGGGCCTGCAGGAACTGATGGACTGGCGCGAGAGGGCGCGGGTTAGGAGTGGCGCCGATGGCCAATGATCTACGACTACAGGTGTTGCTCAACACCATCGACAAGGCCACTGCCCCG
The DNA here is from genome assembly GCF_058986625.1 of Pseudomonas sp. GW821-FHT07G06. Classification (NCBI taxonomy): domain Bacteria; kingdom Pseudomonadati; phylum Pseudomonadota; class Gammaproteobacteria; order Pseudomonadales; family Pseudomonadaceae; genus Pseudomonas; species Pseudomonas sp. GW821-FHT07G06. Next base: position 308,860 of record NZ_JBYSVW010000005.1, on the reverse strand, counting down.
CTGCGGCAAATCACCAAAGGCAGTCTCGAAACGGCCCGGGCGCTGAAGAGCGCCCGCGATCGCCTCAAGGAACTCAACACCCAGCAGAAGGACATCAGCGCCTGGCGCGAGATGCAATCAGCTAACCGCGAGACAGCGGCTGCGCTGGAGGCCAGCAACGCCAAGCTGGGTGAACTCAGCCGCGTTACCGCCAAAGTGCGCCAACAACTGGCCCCCACTCAGGCACTGGTAGAACAATCCAAGCAGAAATTTGATGCGCTCAAGGACACCCAGGGCGAGCTGAAGCGCGAACTCACCAGCTCACGCGATGCCCTTGGGTTGGTCCGTGATGAGTACACCAAAGCACGCTCCCAGATTGCGTCCCTCAACGCCGTGACCAGTCAGGGCAATACCCTGACCGACAAGCAACGCGTCGAATACGAGCAACTGACCACGGCTCAGCGAGCCCGCAAGGTCGAGCTCGATCAACTGGCCGCCAAGGAAAAGACACTCGCCGAGCGATACAGCGCTGGCAACGCACAGCTACGCACAGTCCGTGCGGGCCACACCAACCTGCGCGAAGAGCTACGCCGGCTTGAGCAGCCGCACAAAACTCAACTCGCCCTGTTGCAGCAGCAGACCAACGAATCCAAGCGGCTGGGCGAACAGTACGGCAAGCAGAACGCCAAACTGGCCAGCCTCGGCGCTCAGCTCAAGGAAGCCGGGATCAACACCAATGCCCTGGGCGCGCACGAACTCAAACTCAAACGCCAGATCGAGAGCGCCAACCAAGCCATCAGCACGCAAAGTAGTCATCTGGAAACGCTACGGCGCAAACAGGAGGCTTTGGCGAAAGCGCGCAGCACCTACGACAAAACACAGAGCACCGCTGGCAACATGGCCGCGTCCGGTGCTGCGGGCCTCGGTGTCGGGTACGCCGCCAGCCGACCGGTAGCTACAGCGATCAAGGCCTTTGCTCCGAACGAGGACTCAGCCACTCAACTGAAAGTGTCAATGATGGGGGACACCGGCCAGGTATCTGAAGACTTCCAGAAAATTACAGATCTTGCGACTCGCCTCGGTGACCGTCTGCCTGGCACCACAGCTGATTTTCAAGAAATGATGACCATGCTTCGCCGGCAGGGTTTGAGTGCCCAAAGCATCCTTGGCGGCACGGGTGAAGCGGCCGCGTATCTCGGCGTGCAGCTCAGGATGCCGGTCACAGAGGCTGCCGAATTTGCTGCAAAGATGCAGGACGCCACTCGGACCAGTGAGAAAGACATGATGGCGCTGATGGACACCATCCAGCGCGGTTTTTACATGGGCGTCGACAGCGGCAACATGCTGCAGGGTTTCAGTAAAATTTCCCCGGTCATGGACACCATCAAAAAATCAGGGCTGGAAGCAGCCAAGGAACTGGCACCCCTGCTGGTGATGATGGACCAAGCCGGCATGGAAGGTGGCGCAGCAGGCAACGCCTTCCGAAAAATCTTTCAGGCCGGCTTAGACAAGGACAACATCAAGGACGTCAACAAGATCATGGAGATCGAAGGAAAGCCGATTCGTTTCAAGTTTACCGACGACAAGGGCAACTTCGCAGGCTTGGAGAACCTTTATGCCCAGATCGAAAAGTTAAAAGTACTCAACGATGAAGATCGTACCTCAGCAATAAAAAGCCTTTTCGGCGACGACGCCGAGACCATGACCGTTCTCAACACCATGATGAACAAAGGGTTGGCGGGCTACCAAGAGGTTCAGCAAAAACTCCAGGCACAAGCGGATCTGCGCAAGCGGGTCAATGAACAACTCCAGACCCTCAGTAATGTCTGGGAAGCCGCAGAGGGTAGCTTCACCAACGCCATGAGTGAGTTTGGCGCCGCAGTGGCTCCCGAACTTAAAGACTTGATCAAAACCCTGGGCGAGGTCGCCAATGGTGTAGGGGCATGGGCTCGTGAAAATCCGCAGTTGGCAGGCGGACTGGTCAAGGCCGTGGCGTTGGTCGCAGCCTTGGCGTTCGGCTTTGGCGGCCTCGCCCTGACAATGGCCGGCCTGCTCGGCCCATTCGCCATGCTGCGTTATGGCATGACTCTGTTCGGGATCAAGGGTGGCGGCGCATTGAAGGTTGGCCAGCAACTGTTTCCAACCTTCACCAATCTCGCCAAATCGGCGGTACCAATGTTGGTATCAGGGGTCCGTGTTCTCGCCACGACTTTGTCAGGTGGGCTGCTGACCGCATTGCGCACAGTCAGCATCGCGTTGTGGGGGCTGGCAGCTAATCCAGTAGTGCTGGCCATCGCAGCCGTCGTGGCCGTACTTGCCGGCGCCGGTTACCTCATCTATCAGAACTGGGACCAGGTGAAGCTGTACTTCGCCAATGCCTGGACCGAGATCAAGGCAGGCTTCAGCGGCGGCATCGGCGGCATCCTCACCACCCTGGCCAACTTCAGCCCGATTGGGCTGATCTACCAGGCCTTTGCTGGAGTGCTGAGCTACCTGGGGGTGGATCTACCGACGCGCTTCACCGAGTTCGGCAACATGATCGTCAACGGCCTGGTCAACGGCTTAATGGCCGGCGCCGGACAGATCAAGGATGCCATCACCTCGATCGGTGGTTCGACCATCAACTGGTTCAAGGAAAAACTCGGTATCCACAGCCCGTCGCGGGTCTTTGCCGAACTGGGCGGCTTCACCATGGCAGGCTTGACGCAGGGGCTGCAATCCGGTGAACAAGGGCCGCTCGATGCCGTCGCGCAAATCAGCAAGCAGCTCACCAGCGCGGGTTCTTTCGTGATGAATGCGATCGCTGGCCCCTCCTCGACGGGGGAACAACGCACCCCGGCCGAGGCTGCTGGTGTGGCTCAGCCTATCAGAGCCGCTCAAGCCGTTGCGCAACCAACCGCCAGTGAAACCAGCGGCGCCGGCTCGGTCGTTCTGGGGATGTTGGCCAGCCTCGGCAAACAGTTCACGGCAGCCGGTGCGATGGCGCTAGGCAGCATCGCGGCCCCCGTCATGGCCATGGGCACGGCGGCAACTCCAGCGATTGAGATCGACACCCGAGCCCCCGTCGCGTCACAGGCGGCCGTGACCTACGACAGTCATGACCACTACGAAATCAACATTCACCCCACCCCGGGCATGGATGCCCAGGCCATTGCCCGGGCCGTGCGGGCCGAGCTGACCCGTATCGATCGGGAAAAGTCCGCCCGCAAGCGCAGCCAACTGTCCGACCAGGAGTAACCCACATGATGCTCGCCCTCGGCATGTTTGTTTTTAGCCTACATACCGCCGCGTATCAGGAGATGCAGCGCCAGACTGACTGGCGCCACTCCACCAGTAGTCGTATTGGCACCAACCCTGCCCGCCAGTTCCTGGGCCTTGGTGAGGACGCCATTACCCTCCCCGGCATCATCCTGCCCGAGCTGGCCGGTACCGTCTTGAGCCTCGACGCGCTGCGCCAGATGGCCGGTACCGGTAAGGCCTGGCCCATGGTCGAAGGCACCGGCCGACTGTGCGGACTCTGGGTGATCGACAACCTGACGGAAACCAGGACCATCTTCTTTCCCAACGGCGCCGCGCGGCGAATCGAATTCACCCTGAGTCTGAAGCGCGTCGACGATGGAAGTGTTGATCTGCTCGGGGCCGCTACTGGCGCCGGCTTGAACGTTCTCAGGGGGCTGCTGTGATTGATGCCGCGATTGCCCGGGTAACGGGCTATGTAAAAAACGCACTGGAGCAAGCCCGCCGCGATGCCGCCTATGCGGTACCGGCGTTTCGCCTGACCGTCGATGGCAATGACATCGCGCAGTTGATCAGTCCGCGGCTGATGATCCTGGAGCTGACCGACAATCGCGGCATCGAGGCCGACCAGCTCAGCATTACGCTCAGCGACCACGATGGCCTGCTGGCCATTCCACCCAAGGGCGCCACTTTGCGACTGTGGCTGGGCTGGAGTGATACCGGCCTAGTCGACAAAGGCACCTACACCGTCGACGAAACCGAGCACAGCGGCGCACCCGACGTGCTCAGCATTCGCGCACGCTCGGCGGATCTGCGGACAGGACTCAAGACCAAACGCGAGCGCAGCTGGAGCAATACCACTCTGGGTGAAGTGCTGGGCGCCATCGCCAGTGGCAACGGTCTCAAAGCAACAATTGCCGAAGCCCTGGGCGGTCTACCCATCCTGCAGCTCGACCAGGCCAATGAATCGGATGCCAACCTGATCAGTCGACTCGGCGAAGAGTTCGATGCCGTGGCAACGGTCAAAGCAGGCTGCCTGCTGTGCATGCCGGCCGGCGGTGGCAAGACGGCCAGCGGCTTGGCACTGCCCCATATCACCCTGACCCGCGTCGATGGCGACCAGCACCGGTACCTGCAAGCCGATCGCGACAGTTACGACGGTGTGCGTGCCTATTACTACGACGTGAACAGTGCCAAGAAGCAGGAAGCCATTGCCGGTGGCGGTGAAAACCTCAAGGACCTGCGCCACACCTACAGTGATCAGCAGTCCGCCCTACGGGCTGCCCGGGCCGAGTTCAATCGCCTACAACGCGGCAGCGCCACCCTGAGCTACACCCTTGCCCGGGGTCGCCCGGATCTGATCCCGGAACTGACCTACACGCTCCAGGGCGTGAAAGCCGAGATTGATGAAATCATCTGGTACGGAGGCAACGTGCAGCACAGCCTCAGCGCCGACAATGGCTACACCATGAGTCTTGATCTAGAGAGCAAACTGCCAGAGGATACTGTTGAGGGGTTGGCCGAAGAGCTGACCGGGGACTTCACTGGGATCATCGCGTACTACCGCGACAAAGAAACGGGAAAGGAAAAAACAATCACTGCCGGGGACCAGACCAAACCGAGGCGGCTGCGTTGGTTGTATGCCACAGAGAAGACAGCGAAACGGGCGGTGGATCGAGAGTGGAAACGTATGCAGGCAGACAAGGCCTGCCCCCAAAAAAGAACCCGACACATGGTCGGGTTCGCTTTTACTTTCCGGTCAGAAGGACATCCAGAAAACGAATAATGTCTTGTTGACTCTCCTGATCGAGCAGCCTGAACATCTGCACGACCATCCGTTCGCGCTCATTCAGTTCAGGCATTTTGATTGCTTCTGACTGGTTGATTTGTAGCTCGCTCTTCGCCGACATGTGTCACTCCATTCAACACGTTCGGGTACCCGGTACCAACCTCGGTACCGACCAAAGCACCCGGGGAATGAGCGATTTTCAGCATGTTTGAGCGTGTCACCAGCCTACAAAAAGATTTTTCATTACAAATTAGCGCCGCCACATAGAGCTTGGGCACGTTGAACGATATCGCTGTAGTCCATTTTGACACCTGGCATGGAGGAGTCGGCTTTCGTAATCTCTCGACCGTCAGCCCATCCGCGCTCCTTTGCAATCGCACGGGCACTGCCGCTCAAGGCATAGACTGTACCGTTGTCAATTCTTGCCAACGCCTTGGGCGATGGTCCATCACACAGCAAATCAACGCTACTGACCGTGAATGGCCAAGCGATCCCATATTCCCGGCTCGTGAGCCTCTGAGTTTTCTCATCTGCACCGCAACCTGCCAGGCCAACGGCCAACAGCGCGGTGAACAGCAACGATTTTGATGTCCCTTTCAGCATGCCTTAATCCCTATTGACCGTCGCTCTTGTTGCCAAAGGCTCTGAGTAAGCGCTTCACCGCCCCTCTGTCTTCTTCGCCCAAACCCCGTACATGCGCGACCATCTCTAACTCTTCTATCAACAGCGTCCGTTCGGCCACCGGCAGACGCTGGCCGGTGACAACGTACAACACGTCAACCCCCGCACCCGCTGCAAGATTCAGCAGCACCGATCCCGCCTCACGAGACCCGCTCTCATAGCTCGCGAGAGTCCTTTTGGACACTCCGACAATGTTGGCGAATTGCTCTTGATTCAGATTCAGACGCTTGCGTTCAGATTGGAGGCGCGCACCAATTTCTTCAGAAAGATGCACAAACGTTCCTCTTGCCTATTTTAAAAAGAACAAACGTGCATTATCCTTCGCATACCCCTACACGAAATTGCACGATTAACCACTATGCACGCCACCTGTGTACCCGAGCAAGCCCGCGAAGCCGCCCGTAAGCGCCTTGAAGAACAAGGCATTTCGGTAAAAGCATTCGCCCAAAAGCATGACTTGCACCCAAGCACCGTTTACGCCGTTTTGAGTGGACAAAAAAAGTGTCTTCGAGGTGAAGCGCATCGAGCAGCCGTGATCCTCGGGATCAAAGACGGCGTGATCACAAACTAGGGCCTCTGGCTCCAGGAGGAAACCAGAAGATGAAACGCCCAGTGCTAGAAACCAGGCGCCAAGTAGTCAGTGCCATTGTTTGCGCTTACCCAGGTGGTCGCGAATGCGCAGCAGCACGCCTCGGCTACGAACTCAAAAAGTTCGACAACCATGTCTACGAAAACGCCGGCAGCCGGCCATTGAGTGATGACCAGATTCATATTCTGGAGCAAGACGCAGGTACCAGCTTTTTCCCTGAGTACGTGGCCTCGCTTTACAGCGGCATGTTCGTGCCTATCGCCGACCCCGACACTCTGGACAACATCGAGTTATACAGCCGTTCGGTCAGCACATCAGCCAAGCGTGGCGTGGTGGATCAGATCATTGATAAAGCGTTGGCTGACGGAGTCATCGAGAAAGATGAGGCGGCTGCAATTCTTGCAGCCCACAGCAAATACCTGAGCGCTCGCCATGCCGAGGTGCTGGCCACGATTCAACTGCACAGCAAGGAGGCCGATCAGTGAGCACCTACAAACTTGTCTGTCCCCATTGCTCGAACCGCATGCGTATTCGCACTAGCGAAGGAACTCATATTTTCCTGCGCGTGGCCTACCTGCAGTGCATCAACGAGGCCTGCGGCTGGTCCGTGCGTGCCGAGTTTGAAATGACGCATGAAATGAGCCCCAGCGGAATGCCAAACCCAGCCGTAAAACTACCCGTAGCACCTTTGGCATTACGGCGCCTGGCGATGAAGTCCCCCGACGATCAGCTTGATTTGCTGGACCCACTCGATATGGAGGTTGAATACGCATGAACGCCATCACTTTGACGATCAATCCCACCAACGACTATCGCGCAGCCATGCAGCAAGCGGCGGTGGCCTACCTGTACCGCCAAAGTGGCCAGCACTTGTCCGGCGACCACCAGCTACTCGAAAACTGCAAACGCTATCTCACCCATTCACTCGAAGTACCCGAGCACCTGGTGCAGCGTATCGCCGAATTGGCAGTTGCCGAATTCGAAGGCATGACCACAAAGCGCGTAACTCGGCTGGGCATCTATCCGGCAAGCAGCGCATATCGGTACCAGGTCTGGCTGCTGGATCCCCAAACACAGAAACGCTATCCCGTGCCGGCGCGCTTCTTACCAGCGCGCCTGCTGCCCTCCCGCGACACCTCGAACTAATCCAACCCTCCCCTCCGTATGCCCGCTTCGTGTGGGTAAGGGGAAACTGCAACTTATTGGCGGCTGACATGAGCAAAATCACCATCCAACTGGAACTGGACGAGCAGCAGGCAAAGAAATACCTGCAATGGCTCAACAGTCAGTACGAAGTCACCATGGCTGATCTTTGGTACTCCGACCGCTACCGGAATGTGCCAGCCGGCCAACGCGGCCCCAAAGTTCTCCAGGACCTGCCTTACCTCGCCGGAATCTGCCGGACGCGCTGTGAGTTGAAAAAACAGCTCGACACCAATGCTGTGGAGCGTGCGCAGTGAAAACCATGGACCATCAACTGCGCGCTGATGTATTGCAGCGGCTCGAGGCGGACTTTGGTCTGCAGCACATGGCCGGTACCCAATACATGCGCAAGGGAACCTGCCCCCAATGCAACCAGCGCCGGTTGTTTTCCCGGTATGACGAGCCATGGTTCATCCGCTGCGGTCGCGAGCAGAAATGCCGCTACATGGAACCGGTGAAAGAGTTGTACAGCGACCTGTTCGACGACTGGAGCAAGCGTGCCCCTGCCACCGACGATCAACCCGCAGCGAGTGCGAAGGCCTACTTGACCTTCGCCCGCGGCTTCGATGTTGGCCAGATTGAAGGCTGGTACACCCAGGAACACTACTTTGATCGGGACCTGAACATTGGCTCGGCCACCGTTCGCTTTCCGCTCGAAAAAGGCGGCTATTGGGAGCGGCTCATCGACAAGCCGAACCGCTTCGGCAAGAAGAAAGCGCGTTTCAAGCCTGGCGAAAGCTACAAGGGCTACTGGTGGATGCCACCCTGCGTCGACCTCCTACAGGTAGACGAATTGTGGATCGTCGAAGGCATCTTCGATGCCATCGCCCTGGTGCAGAACGGCATCCCCGCAGTCGCCGCGCTTTCCTCGAACGCCTACCCAGAGGAGTCGCTGAAAGCCCTGATCACCGCTCGCAGCGGTAAGACGCCAAAGCTGATCTGGGCACTGGATAACGAACCAGGTGCACACAAATACACCCGTATGTGGGTCCGCCAGGCGCGTGACCTTGGCTTCACCTGCGACGCGGCACAGATCCCTCAGCCTGATTCGCGCAAGGTCGATTGGAACGATCTGCACCAGCGCTGGGCGTTCATGGAGGACGTCGAAGCCCGCACCCAGCGGATCGACAAAGAGCTGGACGATGCCAAGCATCACGGTGCCCTGCTGATCGCAGAAAGCGCCGTGGAAAAGGCCTTGCTCATGTATCAGTGGCGCGAGCGCGAAGAGTTTCACTTCGGCTTCGACTCCCGCCTGTACTGGTGGAAGTTGGACATCTCGAAGTTCAACAGCGCCATGCAGGCGCTGGATGCCAGCGATAACCACGAAGACCAGCAGCTCAACGACAAGGCTCGCCGCGCCAAGGCACTGCGCATGTCCGGCTGCGTGGTCGAGATCGCCAACTGCTATCCCAAGGCCCTGTATTTCCAGCGCAACGAGATTACCGACGAGTCCTGGTACTTCTTCCGCGTCGACTTCCCCCATGACGGTGGTTCGGTGAAAAACACCTTCACCGGCGGCCAGGTGGCAGCGGCCAGCGAATTCAAAAAAAGACTTCTCGGCATGGGTGCCGGAGCCGTGTTCACCGGTAGTGGGCAACAGTTGGACAAAATCATGAAAGACCAGCTTTTCGGTATCAAAACCGTTCAAACCATCGACTACGTTGGCTACAGCCGGGAGTACGGCTGCTACGTGTTCAACGACATCGCCATCCGGGAAGGCCAGCTCATCACCATCAACGAAGAGGAGTTCTTCGAGATGGGCAAGCTGAAGCTCAAGAGCCTGCAAAAAGGCGTGAAGATCGCCCTGCAGAAGGACGCCAAGGACTACGACTCGCAGTGGGTGAATTTGCTCTGGCAGTGCTTTGGCGCCCAAGGCACCGTCGCGCTGACCTTCTGGTTCGGCTCGCTGTTTGCGGAGCAGATCCGCGCCCGGTACCAGTCGTTCCCGTTCCTCGAAGCCACGGGCGAGGCAGGTGCTGGTAAAACCACACTGCTCACCCTGTTGTGGAAACTGCTGGGCCGCGAGGGATACGAAGGTTTCGACCCGTCCAAATCCACCAAGGCTGGGCGTAGCCGCTTGATGGGGCAAATCTCCGGCATGCCCGTTGTTCTATTGGAATCGGATCGCAGCGGCGACGATAAGGCCCACGCCAAAACGTTCGAATGGGACGAATTGAAGGACTACTACGGTGGCGGCACGCTCGCGACCAAGGGTGTCAAAACCGCCGGCAACGAAACCTACGAACCGCCTTTCCGCGCCACTATCGCCATCAGCCAGAACGCACCGGTCGTGGCATCCGAGGCGATCATGACTCGGATTGTGAAACTTCACTTTGTCCGGCCAACCGTGACAGCCGAAAGCCGTGCGGCGGCGGACCTGCTCAACTCCCTGGAAGGCGCAAAGCTCAGCAACTTCCTGCTGCAAGCGGTACGCAAAGAGTCGGAAGTGATGGAGCTGTTCGCCAATCGCATGCCGGGCTACGAAGCCAAGCTACGCACCCTTCACAGCCATTGCTTCGCGTGCGAAACGCCATTCAAAGATGACCAGGAGCAGTGTGGCCATTGCGGCAACCAGCTGCGTGGCTACATCCGCGTGGAGCGGATCAACAAGAACCACGCCCAACTGCTCGCCCTGCTCGATTGCCTGCGTCTGGTCGTGCCTCTCAGCGAGCCGCAAATCAGCCACACCCGGACCCAAATCATCCGCATGGCCATCGAGCGTCAATCCTCGATCAGCTCGGATCACCCGGTAGTGGCTGAATTCTGGGAAGTCTACGAATACCTCGAGGGTCTGGACGCTGACGGGCCGGTGGTCAATCACAGCAAGAAAGACAACACCATCGCGATCAACCTCAACGACTTCGTCAAATGTGCGGCAGAACACCGCCAGAAGGTCGCCGACATCAGCGAATTGAGGGAGCGCCTGAAAGACTCGCGCTCTCGGAAGCTGCTCGAGACGAACAAGGCGACTGACAGCGCGGTGCGTGCCCACCAGGCGAAGCATTCCAACGCCGTCGTCACCAAGCAACCCATTGTGAAGTGCTGGATTTTTCAGGCGTGACCGCCAATCACCGACAGGACAGATGAATGCAAATTCAAATACTCGCCGGCAGTGACAGATCGGCATGCCTGCAGGACCGCGTCACCGAGTTGATGAACCAAATGGGCAACGATCACCGGAAAACCGTACAGGCCGAAGCCTACGGGGCAGAGGGACTCGTTGACATTTTGGAGGTTCGGGCAACCGACGGTCAGCGCGAGATTTTGGTCCTGAACTGCTCGCGACAGCAGATCCAGGCGGTACTGGATTGGCAATCGAGCACAGAGGACAACAACGAGTTTGAAGGCTTGGAGCTGCACCTGGTGCGAAAACCAGACAGCGACATGTAACGCCGGCTGCAACCGGCAACCACTGAAAGGAGAGAACCATGCAGCACACCAACGAAACAGCCCAACGGGGTAGCAGGGAGTTGTTGAGCAACCTGATCAGCACGATCGCAACCGTCGCACTGATCGCTGTCACGGCTATTCAGGTACCTGACGTACTGATCTGGCTCGCCAAGTAACGAAGTAACTGGAAGTGGTGCCGAGGGGCTGCAACCCCTCGACACCGACCACCACTGAAAGGAGAGAACCATGCAAGCTCAAACCCTCAACGATGGCGTCGCCGAGGCTATCACGAACACGTTTTCAGTTGGCAGAAGTACTACACGCCCCTGCCCAGTCGCAGACCTGGGACGCAATGAACAGATGGAAGCTATTCATGAGGGAACAAAGCCATGAAAACTCTCTTCGTGCTTCTTGCCCAATACGACGGACAAGCCATCATTCCATTGGCGCGAGTCTGCAGCGACTATTTCACGCACCTCACCACCGATATGTTTCAACGCAAGGTGCTGGCTGGGCAAATAAAAATCCCAATTACTCGTTTGGAGCCAAGCCAAAAAAGTGCGAAGGGAATTCACATCACAGATCTCGCGGAATACCTCGATGCTCAACGCGCTGCAGCGATTAAAGAGAGCAATCAGTTGAACAGCGCGCCGCGAGGCAGCTGAATTACTTCAGTGTCCTAGCGCCCAGTTTTACGGGCGCCTGTAGGACCTTCTCCAACCACTTCCAATTCGCATAAATGTCGCCACGACCGCGTAGATGGGTATAACGACGCATGGAATTCCAATCCCTGTGCCCTGATACGCTGGCGACACGCGGAATATCCCAGTCCATCTCAAACAGCCGGCTGACACCGTCATGGCGCAGGTCATGGAAGTGCAGGTCCTCGATGCCGAGAATCTTGCAAGCCCTGGTCCAGGACGTGGACACGGACTCAGCACTGTACGGAAAAATCTCGGGGAGCGATCTCGGCATTGTTTGAAGGATGTCCCATGCCTCTGGCGGTAAATGACACCAAACATCGTTACCGATCTTTTGACCGGGATTTTTCATGTCGCGCACCAGTACCCGTCGGCCTTCCTCATCCAGGTCCGCCCACAGGATGCGCGTAATTTCTTCCTGACGCCGGGTTGAGAACAATGCAAACCCGGTCAGCTTGAGCATGTTGATCGACGTTGGTCGGCGGGCTTGAATCCCACGAAAGTGCGTGAGAATTTTGTCCAACTCTTCCAGGGTCGGCCGTCGGTCGCGCTCCCGACTTTTCATGTTATAGCCGAGCTTCTTCAGCACCTTTCGGGCGTCCGCCATTGCGTGAGGGTCGACTTCGTAACCCCACGCTGGCCGGGCAATTGAAAGTACTGCACCGAGATGAGCCAGATCGTTACCGGCCGTCTGAGGTTGGACGGTCCCGCCCTCTTTGCCCATGCGCCACAGTGCATACTCCACCAACTGCTGACTGTTAATGTCCTGGTCGTTGAGTTTGCCCAGGTACGACTCGCTGATCGCCTTGAGCGTTGCCAGTTTCGTTTTGCCCAATGGGCGGACTTTTTCCATTTCGAGCAGGTAACGGTCGATCATTTCCTTGACCGTGGCGCCTTGGCGGTTGGCCCGCTCGATGGCGCCTGGTTGATCCAGTTCGGTTTCACGCTTGCGAACCCAAGCCTGGGCGGCCTGTTTTCGGGCGAAAGTCTGGCTCTCTTGGTAAACTTGCGCCCCATCGCGAAACAGGCGTATCTGTGCTGTGTAACTGATGCTGCCGTCGGTGCGTTTCCGTGCTCTGATCGTGGCCATGGTCAACTGGTACAATTGTGAAAAGGGTTGGTACATTGTACCAACGACCTCTCAAAAACGCCCATTTACCCCCGAAAACCGGCATAAAACACGTAGAGTAAAATGGTACAAAAATCAGCTACATCTCCAGTAAACTTAAGCTCTACGCTGTCTCGGCGGTTCTCCGTTGCACCTATGATGGACTGGACCGACCGCCACTGCCGCTTCTTCCTGCGCCTGCTGTCGAAAAACGCCCTGCTCTACACCGAAATGGTCACCACCGGTGCCCTGCTCAACGGCGATCACGAGCGTTTTCTGCGCCACAACGAGGCCGAGCATCCGTTGGCGTTGCAGCTTGGCGGCAGTGTGCCGCTGGACCTGGCGGCGTGTGCGCGCATGGCGCAGGAACATGGTTACGATGAGGTGAACCTGAATGTCGGCTGCCCGAGTGATCGGGTGCAGAACAATATGATCGGCGCGTGCCTGATGGGGCATCCGCAGTTGGTGGCCGATTGTGTGAAGGCGATGCGTGATGCGGTGTCGATTCCGGTGACGGTCAAGCACCGTATCGGGATCAATGGCCGGGACAGTTACGAGGAGTTGTGTGATTTCGTCGGCACAGTGCGGGATGCCGGGTGCACCAGTTTTACCGTGCATGCGCGGATTGCGATTCTGGAGGGGTTGTCGCCGAAGGAGAACCGTGACATCCCGCCCCTGCGCTATGACGTGGCGGCGCGGTTGAAGGCGGATTTTCCTGAACTTGAGATCATTCTCAACGGCGGGATCAAGTCGCTGGAGGCCTGCCACGAGCATTTGCAGACGTTCGACGGCGTGATGCTGGGCCGCGAGGCGTATCACAACCCTTATGTGATGGCCGAGGTGGATCAGCAGCTGTTCGGCAGCACGGCACCGGTGATCACGCGTGCCGAAGCACTGGCGCAGTTACGGCCGTATATCGCCGCACACATCGATGCCGGCGGTTCGATGCACCACATCACGCGGCATGTGTTGGGGCTGGGCACCGGGTTCCCGGGGGCGCGCAAGTTTCGGCAGTTGTTGTCGGTGGATATCCACAAGGCCAAGGAGCCCTTGGCCTTACTGGATCAAGCTGCCGGGTTACTTGAAGGGCGTTGATGCCTGGTTGTTCTCGCCATTCGGCCAGGCGGTTCGATCCGCCTGACTCGCCTGTCAGCTGGCGGCGGCCGCCGTCCAGTTCACCCAACCGAATGCCCAGGTTGCCAGGATCAACAATCCGAAAACAATCCGGTACCACGCGAACGCGGCATAACTGTGGTTCGCAATGAACTTGAGCAAGCCGCGCACGGCGATCATGGCGAAAAAGAACGCTGTGACGAAGCCCAGGGCGAAAACCGCCAGGTCGCCGGCCTGGAACAGCTCCCGGTATTTGTAGCCTGAATACACCGCCGCACCGACCATGGTGGGCATCGCCAGGAAGAACGAGTACTCGGTGGCGGCCTTGCGCGACAGGCCAAACAGCAACCCGCCGATAATGGTCGATCCGGAGCGGGAAGTGCCCGGTATCATCGCCAGGCATTGCGCGAAGCCTACCTTCAGCGCATCCGGCCAGCGCATGTCGTCGACATGGTCGACGTGCACCACGTGGTCCCTCTGCTCCGCCCACAACATGACAATGCCGCCCACGACCAATGCGACTGCCACGGTGATCGGGTTGAACAGGTAGTGATGAATCTGGTCGGCGAACAAGACACCCAGAACGACGGCCGGAAGAAAACCGATCAGCAAGTTCAGCGTGAAGCGTTGTGCATTGCGTTGGGTCGGCAGTCCTTTGACGATCTCTGAAATCTTGCGGCGAAACTCCCAGACGACGGCAAGAATGGCGCCCAGCTGAATAATGATATTGAACGCCATGGCGCGTTCACCGCCAAACTCCAGCAAGTCCGCAACAATAATCTGGTGGCCCGTACTGGAGATGGGCAAAAACTCAGTCAGGCCCTCTACCGCGCCCAGAATCAACACTTTGAAAAGGGTCCAGAAATCCATCAATCCTCCGTCAGACCGTTCTTTGGGAACGATCCGTCAACTGTACTCAGATATTGAGTAGCTCAAGCAAAACAATCGAGACATCCACACCCATGACCTGATGTAGCGAGGGAGAATATGTCTTATCAAAAGACACACTCAAGCCATGTTAATAATCGTCCGGGTACGAACAGCGCGGAAAATATTTAGGTAATTAGTAGAAAAAAGTCTCGCCACTCAATAAAGTGTGATCGCTCTCACAGTATTTGTGTTTCTTACTGGATTGAGCACCTTGGCCTGAGTGGTGGCACGTAGTGGGCCAAACAGTGGCAAAAGGACATAAAAACAAATCGCCATCGTTTCAAAATAGTGGCACAATTCCATATTGCCACCATCTAAGGACGCTATTCCACTAGTTCAGCCTGCCGAGAAAATCAACTAAAAGCTTGAAAAGCTTAACTATTGTTAGAAAACTCGGGAGCCACGTCTAAAATCGGCGTAAATGTTACCAATTGTCAGTCACAGATGAGAACCGGTGCTTTAACATCCCGATGTCAGCACCTATTCGAGTCAATGCATGATGCTTACAGGGAACTTAGCGACTAGAAGCCAGCGCCAGACTAACGATGAACCCGGAGTTCTCACTCTGGGTCGTACCCGTGGCGTGGCTGAACATTTTAGAGCGCTAGTCGCAAGGCATGTGCGGACCGATATGGCACTAGAGGCCAACGCCTACACTAGTTCATTCAAGAAGAATGAACGCTCTGGTTCGTACCGCGCCATCTTCATCATCATCGACAGCCCCCAGGCCCTCGAGGAAAGCCTCGCGCTAGTGGAAAACCTGCGCACCGGCAACTTGAAACCCATCATTTGCGCGGTGATCACGGGTCGAGGCAGCTACAACAAGATCAAGTACTATCTTGCAGGGGCCGACTACTGTATCAAGTTCAATACCCTTTCCGATGAAAACTCCGAGTTGCTCGCCGAGTTCTTCAACAGTGAAGAATGGCAAAGAGATATCAATTTGATATTGGACCCCACCCGTATTTGCCTACTGGGCACCAGTAAGAAGCTGGACATTTCCTTTGCAGAAATGAAGATCCTGGAAGCTTTTGCGCAAACCAGTAACCACATACTAAGCCACGATGAAATCGCCAATATCATGGGGCTCAACACCAACTTTTATGACCCCAGGGCGCTGGAAAAATCGATCAGTCGCCTTCGTGGAAAAATCAAGGACATGTATGGCACAAACGCCATCCAGAGCATCCGAGGGCATGGCTACCGGTTGATGAGGGGACTGATCTCGACCCCCTGATACACAGCAGGGATGGCGCTTTAATATCAATTCAACAGGCAATTTAACTCAAGGATACAAAGGTCTCGACTTCATCGTTTTTTTTGTATTTCATACTGACGACACTTATCGAATCAATCACCGAGGCAACATCGGACCATAACAATAAGAGTTTATTCTGCAACTGTAGATCGAGTGGAACCTATCGAGGGCCAAATTTGGGCCCAGACCCTGCCTTTCGATTACTTCCGAGGGAGTCTTTACTCCCCTGCCGATCATCTTTTCGCCAAATTTGGTGTGTACTTCAGGAGAGAGACATGGAAACTAGTACAACCCTCCCAAGGAAATACTTTGTCGTCGTGACCCACAGCACTACGTCGCAGCGTGAACTTGAGACCATCCTGTCCAGTGAGCGCTTCAACTCATTTGGCACCTCCCAGGCACAAATGTTTATTGAAGGTGTTGCTTCGCCCTCTTCCGCTCCCGTGCTGATGGAGTTCAGCTACCCAAGCGTTTCAAGGAGGAACGTCGCGCGCAGTATCGAACATGATACACAGCGACTATTGGCCACCCTGGAATCCGAATGGCTCGCAGCGCAATCGACGAATCCATTCCACAGCATTCCGGCAACTGCCGGGACAGCCAACGATATCTCGCAAACAATCGATGGCGACACTCCTTACAGCGAAGCCTGGCAACTCGACAAGGATCAAAGCGTATTGGCAAAAGAGGGCGTCGAGATCAGCCTGACCGGATTGGAAGCCGCGCTGGTAAAGAAGATGCTGCACCATGAAGAGCGCGTCGTCAGTCGCGACGAACTGATCCTCAGCATCGGCAGGGAGCCGGAGCAATATCGCGGCCTGGAAATGTGCCTGAGCCGGTTGCAAGACAAATTCAAATTGGCCAGTAACGGTGAACGACTGTTTCGCGCAGTCAGAAATCGTGGCTATTGCCTGATCCAGGAAGTCGTAGCGTAAACACCTCAACCTTCAGCAATTAAAACAAACAGAAACAGTGCGACTACAACAATAAAAAAAGCACTCTGTTTGGTTACAACCTCCGCACTGGCAAGACCCTCTTATCCCCACCCCTCCTACAATACCAAAGACCACTCTAATTATTCACCCTCTTCCATTCGACCTTTTCTAACGCTCGATCTTTTCTAAAATCCTGATAGTTGGCACTTTGCCATCTTGTTAGAACTCGTCAGACAGTATCTCCGCCAATAACTTAGTCTATTGACTGACGACAGTTCGGCATATCGACGTTGTTACCTCAGGACACTCGCTCTAACAACAATAACAAGTCTGCTTAACAACTCGGATTTCAACTGTCGAAACCTGAATGGACGTCTTTTGGGGATATTGTATGGATCTTACTCTTGGTATCAATCGAAACACTGGCCTCAAGGGACTTACCTTTTGGGGACAATGGGCGCTGGCACAGGCCTTTGTAGTTTCGCTGTTGTTCATACTTGCTGAACGGCACACCGGATCGGTCGAGTTCTATTACCGGATGTGCGCAACGCTCGCCGTCCTGGCCTCGGTTCCGGCTTATACGTTCAGCGGTGTGTACCGCAAAAGAGACAATTATCTGTCAGGGCTGGGACGCCTGTTCATGGGCTGGTCCATGACAATGGCGGCGCTGGCCTGCATCGCGTTTATCTGCAAGGCCGATGAGTTGTTTTCCCGACAAGTCATCCTGGGTTGGGCGGTGTACGGTTTCCTCGGACAGGCGTTGCTGTATGCGCCGCTGCATGCGTTTTCGAAGTTCTACCAGCGGTCACGCAAAAGCGAGCATAAAACCCTGATCGTCGGCACCGGTGAACTGGCACTGGGATTGGCGAACAAGCTGAGCGACCTCGAAAACCTGCCATTGGTGGGCCTGGTCAGCAACGGCACCCTTCCCTCTCTGGAACCCGGCGCCCCCCGCATCGTCGGCGCCCAGGAAGACCTGCTCGAACTGATCAAGACCCATGACATCCGTCGTTTGTACATCACCCTGCCCCTGTCGGAGGCGGCACAAATCGAAGCCATGTACGTCGATTTGCTGGATGCCAACGTTGACGTGGTCTGGGTGCCGGACTTGAACAGCCTGACGCTGCTCAATCACTCGGTGAAAGTCGTGGACGGCTTGCCGGCGATCTACCTGAACGAAAGTCCGCTGACCAGCCGGCCCACTGCCGCACTGAGTAAAAGCCTGGCGGAAAAAAGCGTGGCCCTGCTGGCGATTATCCTGCTGAGCCCGGTGTTGCTGCTCATTGCACTGGCCGTAAAGCTCAATTCGCCCGGCCCGGTGTTCTTCAAGCAGGACCGTCATGGCTGGAACGGCAAGGTGATCCAGGTGTGGAAGTTCCGCTCCATGCGGGTGCACGATGATCATGAGGTCAAGCAGGCCAGCCGTAACGACTCGCGCATCACCGCCGTCGGACGCTTCATCCGTCGCACTTCGCTGGACGAGTTGCCGCAACTGTTCAACGTGCTGCAAGGACACATGGCCCTGGTCGGCCCACGCCCTCACGCCATCGCGCACAACAACTACTACTCCGGGAAAATTCTCGCCTACATGGCGCGCCATCGAATCAAACCGGGCATTACGGGCCTGGCGCAAATCAATGGTTGCCGTGGCGAGACGGATACCATCGACAAGATGCAGAAGCGTGTCGAGATCGACCTCAAGTACATCAACAACTGGTCGTTGTGGCTGGACCTGAAGATTCTGGTGAAGACGCCGTTCACCTTGTTGTCGAAAGACATCTACTGATGGTCTAGGGCTGCACAAGGCAACACCGCAAGGGGACGCAAGTCCCCTTTTTTGTGGCTGTGATTCGGGAGATGGGTGGTTGCCCGGATCTCCGGCTAACCAAAAGCCCCCCCTGTGGGAGCGAGCCTGCTCGCGAAAGCGTCAGGTCAGCCATCATCAATGCTGGATGTGCCGACGCCATCGCGAGCAAGCTCGCTCCCACAGGGGATTGGCGGTGTGCCTGGATCTACCGGTCGCCAAGTAACTACTGTGGGAGCGTGGCTTGCCCGCGATGGCGTCGGGTCAGCCAACATGGATGCTGGATGTGCCGACGCCATCGCGAGCAAGCTCGCTCCCACAGGAATCGGGTATCTAGCCAGATTTCCGAGTCACCAATAGACCCACTGTGGGAGCGGGCTTGCCCGCGAAAGCGTCGGGTCAGCCAACATCAATGCTGGATGTGCCGACGCCTTCGCGAGCAGGCTCGCTCCCACAGGAATCGGGTATCTGGCCAGATTTCCGAGTCACCAATAGACCCACTGTGGGAGCGAGCCTGCTCGCGAAAGCGTAGGGTCAGGCAATATGGATGCTGGCTGTACCGACGCCTTCGCGAGCAAGCTCGCTCCCACAGGTTACTCGGTGATCTTCTCGAAGTTGCGGTAGAACATGTCGTCGTCGCGGCTGTCGGTCATGGAGTGCAACTGGTAGCTGCGATTGAGCCGTGCACCGCCGTCCCGGGTCAGTGGCGACCAGACGAGGTTGGCGCGGCGCATGGTCGACATGCTCATCAGTTCGTCGAACGGAATGGACAGGTAGATGCCTTTGTCGAAACTACCTTCGCCGTATTCAGCACCGGTGGCGGTGGTGATCGTTGCCCAGGCGCCAAACCGTACACCATTGGAAAACTCCCGCGAAATATCCAGTGTGCCGCCCCAGTCACCCGCCAGGTACCGCCCGACGCTGACGGCGGCCAGCGTATCGTAGGGCAAGTCGGTGTAGCCGGTGATGTGGCCGGTCACCACTGAATAATCACGCAAACCAAACCCCTGGTCGAACTCCCGCTGGCGGACGTAGTTCAGGTCCGCGCCCACCGACCAGCGCTCGCCGGTCGGACGGAACAGCACCTCGCCCCCGACGCCGGCAAACATCGACTCCAGGTAGCCACCGTACACCATGCCATACAGGTCCTTGTCCAACTGCTCGGCATGGCTGAGCTGGAACAACGGCATGGTGACATCGGACGTGGTCATGTACTGGCGCAAGTCCGTGCGCACGCGGGGCAAGCCGCTGGGTGCGTCATAGGTGAACTTGTCGAAGTTGTTGATCAGGTTGGCACTGAGCAAGCCGCTCCACCAGGTGTTGCGGTTGAAACGGTACTCGGCGTCCGCGTCGGCGCTGAACTGATAGAGCAAGCCATCGGGGCCGCCGACGTTCTGCTTGAAGCCCAGCCCGACACCATAAGCGAATGGCTGCATCGCTTCGGTGTAGAGGGTTTTCTCGTTGTGCGGCATCGCCGGGTTGATCTCGGTGGTGCGGTGCAGCGATTGCAGCGGCTCCTCATTGTTGATCACTTCGCGGAAGGTTTGCCGAGGCACGCTGGTTTCTTCCAGCGGCAGGCCGTAGCGTTTGTTCACCACGGTGAACCAGTCGATATCGTCGTTGACGCTGTTGTCCAGAATCCGGCTCGCGCGGCCTACGGCCTTGGCCGAATGGAAGTAACGCTGCTGCTCGCCATACACGAACAATTCGGAATCGCGCTGGCTGATGCGCTCGACCTTGTACCCGGCATTTTGCTGCAGGCGCCGGGACACATCGGCCCAGTCGACCTGATCCATCCCGGTACTCGGCGCCTTCGCCGGCAAGGGTTCAGCCGGCGGGTCGAACGTCTTGGCCGGCGCCTTGCGGCTGGCGAAGTTGGTGTGAAAGGTGACGCCGAACATCGCCGTGTTGCCGCGCTCCCAGGCCGCGCTGACGTCGATCGAGTCAGTCAACTTGAACACCGCGCCAAGGTTGATCGGCGAGTCTTGCTTGATCTGGTTGTCCTTCGGCTCGTGCTTGTAATCGTTGCCTTCGTACTCGAGTTTCAGGCTGAGCCGATCCCAGGGTGTCTGGTAGCTCACACCGCCGAAAAAGGAAGGGCTGCCACGAAAATAGGCCCCGGCGTTGACATCACCGGTGCCTTCGTTGTCCGGCCGGGTCTTGAATCGATCACCGAGGTAGCCCAGCGGGTTTTCGAAGTCGCCGCGGTTGCCCAGATAGCCCCAGGCAATGCCGGCGCTGAAATCAAAATTGTCGTAGCGCTTGTTGGCCACCACGAACTCACTGGAGAACAGGCCTGTACCGCCGATGTCCCGGAAGCCCAAGGCCACCTCGGGCGCCCAATGGGTTTCTTCCCACAGGCGTGCCTTGAGGTCGACCGCCTTGTCCTTGTAGCTCTGGTTGCCGCTCAACGATTCAGGGCCATAGGGGCGGTTGGTGATCGCGGTGTAGCGAAACGAACCTTCCAGCCACTCAAGCGGCTGAAGTGAAACGCTGTAGCGACTATAGGGGTCGGTGCGGTTGGCATTCAGGCTCAACTCACCGGCCGGCGCCATGCGCGCCGTCGGCGTCTGCAACAAGCCCGCGCCACCGAAATCATTCTGGGTAATGCGTGGTTCTGCATAAGCCAGACCACACGGCAATAACAATACGGCTGCAAAACGTAAATTCAACGAACCACCTCAGCCAGCTGCGTGGCAATAAATTCGGCCAACTGCTGATTCAGTTCAGGGACAGGCGGATCAAGGTCATCGGTTTTGACCGGGACCAGAATCCTGCTGCCGGCGACAGGTATCTGCCCGCTCTCGCGATTCCAGTGCGCAATGCCGACACGCCGGGTGACGCCGTTGGGCTGGATCAACCACAGGTAATCGGCGTCCGCATCGACCAGCGGCGTGCAACCCTGCAGGTAATCGCGGGCCTCTTGCAGTGGCTGATAGGTCAACCGGCACGACTCGGCGACAGCGCCGAGCACCTCGACTTCGTCGACCCGCAACGGGTAGATGAGGCGGTCGCCGTCGTCCAGGCGGATGTTGCGGGCAAACCCGACTTCCACGGCGACCGGATCCAGAACCGCCACCTGGCGCCCGGTGACCGGCATGCGCCGGACTTGCTCGGCCAAGCGCACCGCCAGGGCAGCCCGGCTCGGCCTGTCGAAAAGCACGGCCATGCGTTGCAACACATCCAGATCGAACAGCACCCCGGCCTTGAGCCGAGCCTGTTGCTCGACCAGGGACTGACGCAGCAATACACCCGCCAACCAGTAACTCTCGGCATTGGGCTGGGCCACGCTGATCACGTCCAGCAACCGCCCGCCCGCCGGCAGCTCGACCGGCCCCGGGTTGGCCACGTCACCGGTGACGGTGACCGCTGCATGGCTGAGGCTGGTGAGCAACAGCAGGCACGCCGATAGAGCCCTGACCCGCTTCACCGGGCATGCCTGCGGTCAGGGGTCAGTTGCACGATCTTGACCCGTAACTGCGAGGTCAGTTGCTGCTCACTCTGCACAATGAAACCGTCAACAGGGTCGACCCAGTAACGATTGGTCGCACGCAGGCCGATGGCCGGCGCGTCAATCTGCTCATCGACACGTAGCACGGCGTATTCCTTGTTGAGGATTTCCAGGGTTTCCATGGATTTGCGCGAGAAGCGACTGTTCAGCGTCACCCCGACTTCCTGGCCCTGGTAGAGATCGATCCAGCGCTGGCTGGTGTAGCCATCGGGCACTTGATGGAGGCCTAGCTTGAAGGGCGAGACGTCGGCAAGGCGCGTCCCGTCCAGATCGCCGCCCAGGCCCAGGCCGATGCTGCGCACCGCCAGGCCATCGCGCATGAGCAGAACCTGTTTGCCGGATGCGACCCAGAACTGCAGGTCGTCGCGCTCGCGCACCAGCGCCAGCACGCCGGAACCGAACGGTGTGGTCAGCTTGAGCTGGGGATAGCGGACATCCGCCACCTGGGCCGCCGTCACGTCCAGCTCATCCGGCCCTGACACCGCCGATTTGAAGTTGGTCAACGAAGCGACCATCAGCGGGTTACAGCCACACAACATCAAGGCCGCTATCAAGCAGACGCCAACTTTCAACGTTCTCACGATCGGACCCGGCCTTAATTGCTGTTGCTGCTGACTTCACTCATGTTCTTCGCCGCGGAAGCGCCTGTACCGACAATCGATGCCGACGGCACCAACTGGCTGATGAAGCGATTCCAGCGAGTCACGTTGGCAGGACCTACGTAGACGACGTCCTGGGGACGTACTTCAAAGTGCGTGGCCAGCGCCATGGCGGTCGGTGATTCGGCTTGCAACTGGTAGACCTTCGCCGGTTCCACATCGAGGTTTTCAACACCCCTGATCACGTACACGGCGTTACCGTTGGAGGTGGTCTGACTCAATCCGCCGACCGAGCCCAGCACATCGGACAGGTTCATGGTGGCGGTCTTGAAGCTCAGTGCGCGCGGCTGGTTGACCTCACCCATGACGTAGATGCGCTTCTTGTCGTTGTACGGCAGATACAACTGGTCGCCACCCTTGAGGTAGACGCTCTGCAACTCGGAATCCGATTGATTGAGCGTGTCGAGATTGAGCGTATAGACCCGCCCGTTTCGCGTCAGCAACAGACCGGACAAGTCGGCGTTCGCCGTATCGATACCGGCCGAACCGAGGGCCTCGACCACACTGAGCGGGTTGGTGGAAATCGCTTGCGGACCGGCCTTCGAAACGGCGCCCGTCACCACGACTTTCTGGCTGGAAAAGCGCAACACGGCGACATCCACTTGCGGCTCCGCGATGAAGGCCGACAGCCTGGCTTCGATGTCCGCCCGCAATTGCTGGACGGTTTTACCGGCCGCCTGGACCTCTTTGATAAACGGGTAGTAGAGCGTGCCATCGGCACGCACCAGGCGACCGTTGGCGTCAATCTGCTGTTGCGCGCCGGAGGGTGCCGTCAGCTCCGGGTGGTCCCAGACCGTGATGTACAGGACATCGTTGCTGCCGATGCGGTACTCGGCCGGGGCCGCCAGCAATTCCGCCGGCACGGACTCACGCTTTTGCGTGGCCCTGTTCATGGAGATGAGCTTGGGTGTGATCGGAATGAGCTCGACCCGGCTGCTCTCACTGGCGCCCTGGCGTGTGATATCACTGGTGCTCAGGTATTGGCCGGGGGAAAACATGCAACCTTGTAAAGCGATGCTTGCCAACATTAAAAGAGAAAAACTACGAGTCATAATGGCACTACGCTATTCAAGGGCGAATCTAAAAACAAAGTCACCCGATTTGCATCGGGCGACCTTGTACTGCACCAACAGGTGTTTCAGTTAGTTGTGCGTGCCGGTTGTACCCGTGGTACCTGTCGTACCCGTGGTACCGCCGTTTGCACTTCCACCACTGTTGGACGCCGCTACAGCACTGGCGACCATTGCAGTACTGGCTGCAGTGGCTTGAGTCGCCGCCACGTTACCCAATACATTGGTCGCAGTTGTAAGCGGCGCTTCTACCGCGGACGCCCAGTTGCTCAACATCGTCAACAGGGCAATTGCCATCGCTTTCTTCATATCAACTCCTTTCTAACATTCAACCTGATAGAAATCGGGCATTACGTTAGAGGTGGTAGAGTTCAAGTCCGCGAAAAGTGCGAACAAGATCCGTTGTTCTTTCACAGTCTTACCCAACTGATAAAAGTCGAACGGCAGGTTTATATCTACGGACTTGCAAAAGGCATGGCCAGTGTATTTTCCCGACGATATCTAACAACCTGACCGGAAATAACATTGGGCTAAAACGCCATCATCCCAGGTAGCCTTTGGGGTGGTTCGATTGCCAGCGCCAGGTATCGATGACCATGTCCTGCAAGTTGCGCGTAGCCTTCCAGCCCAGCTCCTTCTGCGCCTTGGAAGGGTCGGCCCAGCTCTCGGCGATATCACCCGAGCGACGCGGCATCATCCGATAGGGCACCGGTTGGCCGCACGCCTGCTCGAACGCCCGCAGGACTTGCAACACGCTGTAGCCATCGCCCGTGCCCAGGTTCCAGGTATGGATGCCGGTGCGCCCGGCGATGGACTGCAAGGCCTTGAGATGCCCGTCCGCCAAGTCCACGACGTGGATGTAGTCGCGTACCCCGGTACCGTCGACCGTGGGGTAATCGTTGCCGAAGATCGACAACTCCTGCAGGCTGCCCACCGCCACCTGGCTGATGTAGGGCACCAGGTTGTTCGGAATGCCACTGGGGTCTTCGCCCAGATGGCCGCTGTCATGCGCGCCGATCGGGTTGAAGTAACGCAACAGCGCGATGCTCCAGCGCGGTTCGGCCAGGCTCAGGTCGCGCAATACATTTTCGACGATCAGCTTGGATTGACCGTAGGGATTGGTGGGGTTGCCCGTGGGGAAGTCCTCGCGGATCGGCATCTGCTCCGGCTCGCCGTATACCGTGGCCGATGAACTGAACACCAGGCGAAACACCCCGGCTGCGGCCATCGCCTGACACAGCGTGATGCTGCCGCTGACGTTGGTCTCGTAATACTCAAGCGGCTTGCGCACGCTCTCGCCCACAGCCTTGAGACCGGCAAAATGCAGGACGGCATCGATGGCATGCTGCTGGAAAATCCGGTCCAGCAAGGCCCGGTCGCACACATCACCGCGGATCATCAGCGCACTCTTGCCGCAAATGGCTTCCACCGCGTGCAATGCCGCGTCGCTGCTGTTGCAAAGATTATCCAGCACAACAACTTCATAGCCTGCCTCAAGCAGCGCGAGCGTGGTGTGCGAACCGATATATCCAGCTCCACCCGTTACCAGAATTTTCATAGCGCGGTCCATAGTGGGAAAAGTGCGAAGTTGCGTGTCAAGCCCCTCTTGTTAAAGCTGTGTGCTGATCCACACAAATAAGAGCGACAACAACCCAAAACAAAATTAGTTCAACGACTGGCAATAAATATTTTTTCAGGCCAAACTGTATTGCGGAATACTTATTAGCATTCCGACGCACTCACCACTATCAACAGATACCGACTAAAAATAACTAACAACTATCAACCCGACATCTCATAACATTGTCGCGTTATCCGCACATTGCTATTTGCCACTAGTGGCCACTCTCAGGTATTAAAGTAAGCCTTCAATAATCATTGAAACTTGCAATCACTCGTTATTGCGCGCACCCGTTGGCTGTGTTCCATGACTGTCCAGGATACTTTTATGATTCGTAAATGTTTGTTCCCCGCTGCCGGCTATGGCACTCGTTTCTTGCCGGCAACCAAAGCCATGCCCAAGGAAATGCTGCCGATCGTCAACAAGCCATTGATCGAGTACGCCGTCGAAGAAGCACGGGACGCCGGCCTGCAACACATGGCGATCGTCACCGGGCGGGGCAAGCGCGCGCTGGAAGACCACTTCGACATCAGCTATGAGCTGGAGCACCAGATTCGCGGCACCGAGAAAGAGAAGTTCCTGGCCGGAACCCGCGAGCTCATCGACACCTGCACCTTCTCCTACACCCGCCAGGTGGAAATGAAGGGCCTGGGCCACGCGATTCTCAGTGGCCGTCCGTTGATCGGCGACGAACCCTTCGCCGTGGTACTGGCCGATGACCTGTGCCTGAACCTGGAAGGTGATGGCGTGCTCACGCAAATGATCGAGCTCTACAAGAAATTCCGCTGCTCGATCGTGGCCATCCAGGAAGTCCCCCGCGACCAGACCCACAAGTACGGCGTGATTGCCGGCGAGCCGATCTCCGACGGGATCTACCGGGTCAACAACATGGTGGAAAAACCGGCCCCGCAGGACGCCCCGTCGAACCTGGCGATCATCGGCCGCTACATTCTGACGCCGGATATCTTCGACCTGATCGCCGACACCGAGCCGGGTAAAGGCGGGGAAATCCAGATCACCGACGCGCTGATGAAACAGGCGCAGAACGGCTGTGTGCTGGCCTACAAATTCAAGGGTTTGCGCTTCGATTGCGGCGACGCCGAGGGTTACCTGCAGGCGACCAACTTCTGCTACGAAAACGTGTATTTGAAGGGCCGCTAAGACGGCTCCAACACCCGAAGCCCACTCTTCATTCAGGCAGGCCAACCATGAACATTGCACAACTCTCGGCATACATTGAAATGGAGGTGGGCAACCTCGGGGTGATGTCCTCGTTATCGCGCCATCAGCGGTTGCCGAGCGCCAACGAATCCTGGCTCGGCCCCACTCTGCTGGTGGAACGAATCGGTATGTTTCCCTCTTCCGGAGACATCCGCCGGCCGATGCTCGACCCCTATCCCCTCCTCGCCCACCTGAAAAAGCTTTACCGCGGGCAGGCGCTGGAAATCGACGACCGCGATGGGCTGAAAGTGATATTCAGCGACTGGCGGTTCCGGGTGCGCATTTGCTGCAACGACCCGGCCATCATCATCAACGTGGAGACCCGTTGTGCTACGCAACTGATGCCGCTTAAAACCGCAGAGCTGCTGAGTCACCTGGAGACATTCGAAAATAGTCGCAGCTCCCTGTAGGAGCTGCCGCAGGCTACGATCTTTTGATCTTGATCGTTAAAATCAAAATCAAAAGATCGCAGCCTTCGGCAGCTCCTACATCACGCCGCAGACATTCAAAATGGTCGAAATTGTCGCAGCGCCCGCACCCGGAGACATTCGAAAAGCCGAAAATTGTCGCAGCTCCCTGTAGGAGCTGCCGCAGGCTGCGATCTTTTGATCTTGATCTCGAAAAACAAAATCAAAAGATCGCAGCCTTCGGCAGCTCCTACATCACGCGGGCATCGCAGCTGTCCTGCCCACCAGCAATCCAGCGATAGAAGTAATCGGCAATCACTCGCCCACCCGTGGCCGGAACCGGATGAATCTTGTCCGGGCCGATCATGGTGGCGGCATAACGCTTGAAGTCGGTGCCGAACGCGCACTGCAGATTGGCGTAACCGAGGTGTTCCTTGCGTGCCCAGAGCTCCAGGACTTGCGCATAGGCCGACATCGGGTAAGCACTGGAACGTGTGGTGTCCTGGCGCAGGATCAGGTTGATGCTCGCCGCCGGTTGAATCTCGCGGACCATCCCCACCAAGCCCTGAATGTTCTTCAAGTACTGCTCGGGTTTCACGCCAAAACCCTGGTCGTTGCCGCCCAGCATGATCAGGTAGATGTCGGCGGGAATCTTCGACACCACCGTCTTCCACTGCGCCTGCCAACGGCCATCGCTGTGATAGAAGTCAGCGGACGCCGCACCGGACGCCGCCAGTTTGGACACCCTCACGCCGCCCTGTTCGTTGCTCATCCACAGGCCAAAGAGCGTTGGCGCGCCTTTCACCACTTCCAACCGGAACGCCCAATCTTTGGCTGCCGATGTGCCCGGCAGTGGCACTTCCTGAACCCCTGAGCCTGCGAGCGTCAATGGTTGCCAGGATTGCGACGGTGCCCAACGGTAGCGAACCTCATTGGGTTCGCCATTGCCGAGGTAGAGCAATTTCGCTTGAGTGACAGTCGTGTCGATGGCCGGTGTCGGATCGGCATCGATCTCCAGCCAGGCGCCGGGCCGACCGGTAAGGGTGCGACTGTCGGGGCTGGCCTGGCCAAGGGCGGACAATTGCCAGTCACCGCCGAAGTACTTCTCACTGCTGCGGGTGTATTTGAAGTGCGTGCCGCCAAGTGCCGCGCCGTGGTTGAAGCCGACATAGCCGGGACCGGCGAAACCCGTGTCCCCGGCCAGCCGCTGCACCAGTTTGTTCAGATAGAAATCCTGCCCGGCGCTGTAGCTGTCGCCGATCACCGAGATGGACAGGACCGTCCCACCCTTCCCTTCGCGCCACTGGCCGAACCGTTCGCGAGCGTCGCCGACCTCGACCACTGACGCCGCAACAGGCTGGACGTCATCAAGTGCCAACATGCATCGTTTCCTTTACTCGGACACTCATCAGGTCTGCGGCACCGGGGCGACGTTTGCCGGCGTTTTTTTCGCCGCCGCACGCTCACCCAGGAACAGCACGGAGGTGAAGTTGAATCGACTGAAAACCATCGACAGCACCACCGGCCCCAGCAAGCCACACGTCAGGCCACCGAACACCAGAAGGCTTTCGTCCTTCACGCCCAACCGCCCCAGGACAAACCGCGAAGTGGCGGCAAACAACACATGGAACAGGAAGATCGCGTAGGAATACCCGCCGAGCCAGGTCAGCCATTTCGAGCGCATGTCACTCGACAGCAACGCAATGCAGGACACGCAACCCACGGTCAAACCGATCAGGCTGCGGCGGTCGACGATCAACTCGCGATCCACCACCGCCACGTACAGCAGCGTCAGCGAGATCAACACAAACACCAACGGCCCGATCACCTTGAACCGTTGCTTCAACCCATCGACATTTTCCTGGCCAATCATCCCCGCCACAAAAAACGGTAGCAGGTAGATCGCGCCGTTGATGCCGAACGCATCGAACTTGAACGGCGGTAGCAAAAACAGCACCGCCGCAAAGGCGAACAGCAAATACAGGCGCGTCGCCGAACGCAGCAAACCACGCCACTCCAGCAGGCCGACGAACATGAAAATGATGAACACCGCCTGCAAGAACCAGAAGTGGTTGATCGGCACCCAGAACGACAACAACGCATCGATCACGCCGACGTCCTTGTTCACGCCCGGGCCTACCGCCTGCAATACAGAGAACGGCACGCCCACGCAGAACAGCGGCACGATCAGCCGCCGGACCTTGCCGGAGAAGAACGCCGAAAAGTCATTGCCGCGGATTTTGTAGATGGAGTAGATGTAACCGGAAATGAAGGTGAACAGCGGCATGCGCACGTACACCATGGAGTCGGCGATCACCCGGAACGGCGAGCCCAGGTCTATTTTCAAGCCGCCGCCCAACGGGCCGATGACGTGATAGAGCACCAGCAGCAGGCACGCCAGGCCGCGCAGGGTTTCGATCTCCAGGGACTTTTTCTTGCTCGACATAAAGCACCTGCCTCAATTCAGAATTCTTGATTCAACCTGCACCGGCTTGTTCGCCCGCAACATCAACCCCAGGCCCACGAACAGCACCGGCACCACCATCGAGAAGTGCCGTGCGAAGGAGCCGAAGTCCGGCTCGAACAACCCTTGAACCAGCAAAAATGCCAGCGGAATCGCGATCAGTTCCTTGGGTTTGGTCTGGATCGGCGCGCCTTTGTAATCGGTCGAGGTGATGACTTTGAACAGCAGCAACGCGGTCATGATCATCAACGCCACGAAGATCACCTGCCCCGGCCCCGACAGCAGAATCAGCTCCACCGGGAACGACAACCGGAAGAAGATGATCATCGAGTCCAGCGCCTGGGAGACAAAGTCGCTGCCGCTGAGCCACGAGACGATCAACGACTTGGACCCCTCCTCGCCCGCCGTGCGCAGTTCGTTGTTACTGGCGCGAATCGACGACACCGGAAACCCGAGCGCCACCTGGATCGCCATGGCGACCGCCAGGTAGAACAGGAACAGCATCAGGAAGAAGGTGAAGCGCGAGACATACTTCTTCATCACGCAGACGCCGACCCAGGACAGTGAAAACAGAATCCAGTAGGGCCGGATCAGCACGCCGTAGATCACCGCTGAGAGGAAAAATCCGCCGCGATATTTGCGCGTCAACGAGCTGAGCAAAATGCTCAACACCGCCACCGACACGATGATTTCCTTGGTCAGGTTTTCCAGGAAAAACGAGCGAACGATGCCCCACAGACACAGCGTGCCGAAAATCGTCAGGGGCATGCGCCGGAAGACCACCACGGGAATCGCCGTGAGGAAAAAGTTGCAGAACATGCCGTAGGCCCAGGCATTGGTCAGATTGATCCCGGTGGGCCGCAGCAGAAACGCCGAACACTCATAGGAAGAGCGGTCCGGCGAGAACGGGTTCCAGAAATTGCAGTTGTCGGCACGGGCGTAGGACGACCACAAGGTCATGGCGTCCGGGCCCGGATCGCGGGGGACCAACAGCGGCATGGCCACCGACAGAAACAACCCGGTGAAGAGGATCAGGAACGAAATCGAGGAATCGAGTCTCTTGCCGCGAAACTCGATGCACGGCAGCTTCAACCCCATGCCAAAGCCCCTTTCGGCCGGATCACACGGGTCAACACGGCAATCACGCCGAGCTGCACGATGATCGCAAAGACATTGCCCCAGGCAGCGCCGTAGATCGAATAGTGCTTGATCAGCACGTAGCTGACCGGCACCGAAACCAACAAGCAGATCGCCGCACTGGCCAGTGATACCCGGCTGTTCTTCGAGGCAATCAAACCACCCCAGACGATGTCGCCAATCGCACGCAACGCGAAGGAAAAAATCAGCACGCCAAGAATCGCATTGTCTGGACGCGGAACACTCGTGGCGACGTAATCGAGCACAACGTTGAAGAACAGATAAATCAGCACCGCCACCGCAGCGGACACCACCAGCGAGCGCATGACCCATTTGTTCACGAACAGTTGCCGGACCGTGAACGGCTGTGGATCAGCCTGAAAACGCTTGGCGAGCACCGGAATGCCGACCACCGCCACCACTGCATAGGACAGCGCCTGCAAGGTATTGGCCGCCGACCAGGCGTACACGTATTTACCCAGGCTGGCGTAGGGTTCCAGATCGACGATCAGAAAACGCTCGGCGTACTGACTCAACGCGATCAAGCCTGTGCCGAGATAGAACGGCAGCCCGGCCTTCCACACGGTTGCCGTGGCCAGCGTCCCGCTCGCCCGGCCTTTGTGCACCCTCACCACAATCAGGTAGCCAGCCACGATCACCAGCACGTTGGCCGCCACCCACAACCACAGCACACTGGCGATCCCGGACACCCGGCCGAGCATCATCCCGCCGACGGCCAACAGCGCCCAGAGGCCGGTCTTGATGAAAAACAGCAGCGCGCCGGCCGTGGCTTTCTGCGCGGAAAACACGAAGGAGTTGATTTCGAACGACAGGTGTTCGGTGAGCAGAACCAGGGTCACGCAGAGGATCAGCGCGGTCGTCGCCTCGACCGTCTGGAACAGCGAATACACCAGCACCGTCGCCACCGACAACAGCAGCCCCACGGCCAGGTACAGCAGCAGGACCTTGTCGACGACCCGTCGCGAACTGCCACCGACGCTGATCAGCCGATTGATTTCGGAACTGAAACCGACGCTGTAGAACTTCGACGCAATCAACGAGGCAGCGACCACCACGCCATAAAAACCCAGTGCCTCATAACCGAGGAAATGGGTGATCGCCAGCACCAGCAAAAACTTCGCGCCCAATGCCCCGCCGCGAAGCAGTAGCCGAAATATCATCGAACGATACCTTTGATGATGTCGTCCATGGCCACGGTTTTCGCCTCGATCTCGCGGCAGGTATCGGTCAGGCGCTTGCCAAAATTCGACAGCGCATTCGGTGCGTAGACCGTGTCGATGATGGTGTCGACGTTGATGTCGCCACCGTTGATCACCCAGTCTTCAACACCCATGTCCTGATAGGCGCCGAAACCTTTGCGCTCATAGCTGATGTGGTACGCCGGGACGCCGGACAGCAGCGATTCGATGGCGCCGTGCAGGCGCACGGAAATCACCAGGTCCGGCTGGTATTTGGCCAAGGTCGCTTTCAATGGCAGCAGGTCTTCGGTAATGCCCAGTTCGCGATAGAACGCACCGTCATCGTTACCGCGAACGGCGCTCTGCACCGCGCAAACCACTTTGCTTTTGTTCTTCAAGCGCTGCAGCAGCAACTTCAGATTGGCCACGTAGGCAACCTTCTTCTCCTTGCTCCACTCCGGCGGCTTGCGCAGCACGACGCACACCGTTGCCGGCGATGAGGCGCAACGGGTGAACTTGGGCTGCATGAGGATTTTGCTGGCCAATG
The DNA here is from genome assembly GCF_058986625.1 of Pseudomonas sp. GW821-FHT07G06. Classification (NCBI taxonomy): domain Bacteria; kingdom Pseudomonadati; phylum Pseudomonadota; class Gammaproteobacteria; order Pseudomonadales; family Pseudomonadaceae; genus Pseudomonas; species Pseudomonas sp. GW821-FHT07G06. The sequence goes on along the minus strand of NZ_JBYSVW010000005.1, from coordinate 276,307 downwards.
ACTGGACCGCCAGATCCGGCGCGCGGTAGACATTTTCACAGGCATCGAAAATCGCCGATGAGCGATTGTCGCGCACGAACACCGCATCGGCGCTGGCGTAATGCTCGACGATCTTGCTGCTCTCGCCGTGGAACGGTCCGATGCTTTGCGGCAGATACACCGACGGCACTTTGCTGAGGATCGCCGTTTCCAGTTGCTTGGCGTGGCCCAGTTTCAACTTGATGTGTTCGAAGGCGCTTTTGGAGCGCATGTAGCCGCCACCGACGCCGACGATCAAATCGGTTTTCTTCAACAGATCCGCGAGACCGGCGTAGGACTGATTGAGGAACACCGCTTGCTTGACCCGCCCCAGCCCCTTGGCCGCCATGACCGGCGCGTCAAAACGCGGGTGCGGCAAGTAACTGAAAGACTCCGGATCGGAGGCCACGACACTGATCGAGGTGTCGTCACCAAAGTTTCGCTGCACCAGGGCAATGGCCAGATCCACGAGCAGACCGTCACCGGAGTTGGACGCACTGTAGCCATGCAAAATCGTTACATTCATATGCTTGAGTTCTACTTAAAAAGTGGGGGCGCGATACAGGTCATAGGTCTGGCGGATCATCAACGCGGCGCTGAAGCGCTCGCGGACGATGCTGCGCCCTTCGCTGCCAAGGTCGAGCAACCGCGGCTTCTGGATTTTCGTCAGTACATCGGCCAGCGCCTGGTGGTCACCGCTGGGGAAGACGTAGCCGGACACCTCGTTGGTGACCAGTTCGGGCAGCGACGTGCAGTTGCTGGCGATCACCGGCAAGCCCATGGCCATGCCTTCGAGCGGCACCATGGCAAAGCCTTCCCAGCGACTCGGGACGATCAGCGCATCGGCTTTGCGGTACAGCGCCTGGACTTCGCTCGGCGTCACCCACGGCAGGTATTCAACCCCTTCCATCGGCGGGCACTCGACCGAATCCTCGTTCACCGCGCTGCCAACCACCGTCAGTTTCAGGTCGCTGCGCTGGACGTTGGCGAAAGCCTTGAGCAACACGTCGAAGCCTTTCTGATAGTCGAGACGGCCGACGAAGAGCAGATGAATCGGCTCGGGACTGCTGGCTTTCGGCGCGTCATCCTTGTGATGTATGCCGTTGTAGATCAGCTTCATGCGCTTGCGCTCAATACCGAACCGCGCGGCTTTGTCGAGCTCGTACTGGCTGACGCAGATGATCACGTCGGTGACCTTCTGCAATACCCTCTCGATCCACGCGTAGGCTTTCTGCTTGGTCGGCGAGCTTTCCATCAGGAACGAAAAGGCATGGGGGCAGTAGACGACTTTCGGCTTGCGCCAAGGTCGCAACAGCACGCACACGCAACGCCCGATGACACCGGAAAAGGTGCTGTGCAAATGCACGACATCGGGTTTTTCCTTGAGCATCACCTGGGTCAGTCGCCAGGCGAAGCGCAGCAACGACGGCCCATTGCGTCCGGTCCGGGCGAAGGTGCGGATCTGTTGCCCGGCAATCCCGTGCAGTTCCTTTTCCTGATCCTGCGGGACCAGATAGACCAGCTCATAGCTGGCCGCGTCGCCTTCGGGCGAAGCCGAAATCGTACGGATCACCGTCGCGACGCCACCTTTGATCGTCTCTGCCACGTGCAGTATTTTTTTCACAACTCACCCACTTCAAACATGAAAGGACAACCGCTGACACTCAGGATTTGTCGGACGCGTATTCGTAGTTGTAGTAGCCGTAGCCGCCGTTGCCGTAGTAGCTGGCCGCGCGCTTCTCGACGCCGTTGAACACCGCGCCCTTCAACTCGATGCCGTTCTGGGCGAAGCGCCGAATCGTCAGTTCGATCTCTTTGGCCGGGTTCACCCCGAAGCGCGTGACAATCAGGCTGATCCCCGCTTCGCGACCGACAATCGCCGCATCCGTCACCGCCAGCAGCGGTGGCGTGTCGATGATCACCACGTCATACAGCTCGCTGAGTCGCGCCAGCAGCTCACGAAAGTTGGCGTGCATCAGCAGCTCGGAAGGATTGGGCGGGACCTGCCCGCGACTGATGAAATGCAGGTTGTCGACTTCGACTTTATTGATCGCCTGCTCGAGGCTGCAGCGCTTGACCAACAGGTCCGACAAGCCATTGGCGATCGGTGTATTCAGGGTCTTGTGCAGATGGCCTTTGCGCATGTCGGCATCGATCAGCACCACCCGCTGCCCGCTCTGCGCCATGACGGCCGCCAGGTTGGAGGAGACGAAGGTTTTGCCGACCTGTGGGCTCGGGCCGGAAATCATGATCCGGTTGTTGGTCGAATCCAGCCCGGCAAAGTGCAGGCAGGTACGCAAACTGCGGATCGACTCGATGGACAGGTCCGTCGGATTACGCAGGGCCAACAGGTACGCCGGCTTGTCCGCCCCGTCCTTGGCGCGAACTTTTTTACTGTCTTCTTCCTGTTGCAGCGCGCTGTATGGAATCGACGCGTACACCGGCAAGCCGAGTTGCTCGATGGCCTCCGGACCTTCCAGGCCTCGGCTCAGGGACTTGCGCAGCAACACCAGCGCGACTCCGAAAAAGGCACCGAGGAAGGTTGCAATCAGAACGATCAAGGCTTTTTTCGGTTTGACCGGGCTGGTCAGGTCGACATCCGCGGAGTCGATCAAGCGCACATTGCCCACCGCCCCTGCCCGGACGATGTCCAGTTCCTGGGACTTGTTCAGCAGTTGCGTGTAGATCTGCGACGCCACTTCCACGTCGCGGGTCAGGTTCAGCAGTTCCTGTTGCGTCGCCGGCAGGTCCTGGGCCTTGCTCTCCAGCGCCTTCTGCTGCTGGGTCAATTCGCCGATCTGGGTCATCAACGCGCGATACGCCGGATGCTGTTTGGTGAACTTGCGATCCATCTCCGCCTGTTGCATTTTCAGTTCGGAGATACGGGTGTCCAGACTGACGACCTGTTCCAGCACCGATTGGGTTTCGAGGGAAATGTTGACCGTCTTGCCGCGGGTCTGATAACCGTTGAGCGCATCGCTGGCCTTGGCCAGGTCGCGTTTGACCTGCGGCAGCTGACCTTGCAGGAACGCCAGGCTCTGCGCCGCTTCCGCCGATGTGCGTTGCACGTTCTGCTGCACATACAACGAAGCGATCTTATTGAGGATTTTCACTGCCTCGGCCGCGTCGCTGCTGGCCAGGGCCAAACGGATAATCCCCGACTCCTTGCCTTGCTCGGAAATATCCAGCGCATCCTGGTAACTCTGGATGGTCACGATCCGTGGATTGCGCACCACTTCGAAGCGGGTGCCAGGGTTCGCCGACAACTGAGCGATCTGCCCCTCTACTTCGTTCTGTTTGAACGCTTCGCCGGCGACGCCTTCGACCAGCAGGTTGTCGTTTTCATCGAACAACTGGAATCGATGCTGCTCGCCGGCGATCAGCGTGAGTTTCTTGCCCAGCCGCTCTTTCGGCAGATTGAGCCGGTTGATTTCCAGGCGCTCACCGCCCCAGGCGTAGCTGTTCAGGCCGAAACGCGGCGCCGCGACACTGGACTCGGTCTCGCCGCGATAACGTCGGGCGAGAAAACCGCCAATGACCGGGAAGGTGTTGGGGGTGACGTCGATATCAAGGCGCAGATCATCGACCGTTTTGCCGATCACCGCGCGGGACTTGATGATGCCGATTTCGGTCACCGACGGCGATTGCCCGCCGAGCATGCTGTTGAGATCGGAGAACCCGAGCATGTCGTTCTTCTTCGGTTCGACCTGCACCAGCGCGTTCGCCAGGTACACGGGCGTTGCCAAAACCGCATAGGCAACGCCGGTCGCCATGAAGGCACCGGTGAGCGCGCCGATCAACCATTTCTGGTCGATCAAACTGCCAAATATGCCGAGAAGATCAATGCTGTCTTGATCGTTGTCACGGGTGCCGATTACTGACGGTAACTGCATAAGTCTGTTCTTACCATTCACTGATCTGAAGAATATTCATCAATGTCCGAGGCGCTGCGCCCATGAGCTAACAGCATCTTCAATCAATGCATGGGCATGAATAAAAGCGGCCTTTCCTTGACGATACGGATCCTGTATTTCTCGCTCGCTCTGCCACTTTCCGAGCAGAAACACTTTGCCCCTGGCATGAGAGGCAATCTTCAGTACTTGTTTTACATGCTCTTTTTCCATGACCAGAATCAGGTCTGATTCATTAACGATGTCCGGTGTAATTTGCCGCGCCTTAAATCCCTGGGCACTGTGCCCATGATCTTCCAGAACCTGGAGGGCCGACGGTTCCATGGCCTCGCCAACCCGTGCGGCAAGGCCCGCCGAGGTGACAGTGATCGTTGAAGGGGCCAGCGCGTTACGCAGCAAAGTTTCTGCTGTCGGACTTCGGCAGATATTGCCCACGCAAACGACAAGGATCTTTCTGAACAAGGTTACTTTCCCGTGTAATATCAATAGGCCAATATGCCAGTGGGCTTTAGTGAACCCAAAAGACCTCGCGGCACTGAGAAATAGATTCGCCCTGTTAATACAAGTGCATTAAGTACCACAGCCCCCAAAAGCCACCCAACCAGAATTACCGGACCAAAAATAACTGTGATTTTCCGAAACTGATTGCCTGACAAAAAATAACATTCGCGCACTTCGCACCCTCGCAAGTATCGAAATGAAAGTAACGCGTCAACGATTGGAAAAAGTCATTACCCGCCAGGAGTGCAGGCATGAAAGCAGTACGTTTCAAACGGCTCACCGCCTCAGCCCTGTTAATGCTGGGTGCAGCCAGTCAGGTTTACGCCAGTGACTTGTTCCCGGTACTGGCTGCGAACAAGACCATCGGTGTCCAGGTGAAGATCCAGACCTTCTCCCCCACCGACGCCGAGCAAATCAAGGCCGCCGGCTTCGGATTCGTGCGCTTTGGCGTGTGGACCAACAGCCTGGGCGGCCCGGCGTATCAAAAGCAGATCAGCGATGCCTTTGCCGCAGCCAGGTCCGCCGATCTGCCGGTACTGATGACCGTACGCTCGACCAAGGCGCTGACCTCCGCGCCCGACAACACCAGCGAACTCGTTGCGGCGGGCGAATCCTTCGCCAGTTCGGTGAAGGGGCTGGAAAAATCATACGGCGCGCAGCTCGTCGCGATTGAAATATGGAACGAACCGGACCTGGCGAAGTACTGGCCAACCCGAAAGCTCGACACGACTTTTGTGCCGTTCATGAGTGCCCTGTGCAAGTCGATGCAGGACCAACCGCCATCGACGCCGCTGATCGGCTTTGGCTTCGCCCGGCCACCAAGTGCCGGCACGACGTCAGCATTGGCGCTGAAAAAAATCGTCGGTGAATACCCCCAATGCCTGAGTGCGATCTCCTATCACCCCTATGGCATGTCCGGCGAGCAGATCAGCAAGGCCCAGGCGTTTATTCAGCAGAACTACCATCTGCCGGGCGTCATCAGTGAATGGGGCGTGCCCTCCCTCAGCTCAAACGGCGGGATTGAAGCCCAGGCCAGCAAAGTCAGCACCTTCATCGCCGACGTCAAGAAGCTCGACATCCCGCTGACATCGATTTACGAGTGGAAAAACAGTGAAACAGGCAGCAACGACCGGGAGCGGAATTTCGGTTTCCTGACCTCCGACGGCCAGGCGAAACCGGCGAAAATGGCCGTCTCTACCCAGTTGAAAACGCAGTAGGACGAACGTCCACGGGGCGCTGACGGTCAGTTGCTTTGAACCTGTGCCGCGTTTCGGCATCGTATTCATCGATACCACGCCCCGCCTTTCAAACAATTGTTTTCAGGTTGTTGCCGCAGGGGCCGTCTATACACGTACACGCCCTTGAGTGGCTGTCAGCGCTCGGGTAATGTCATCAGACCCATAGGACAGAGCACGCTCATGACTTCCAAGCTGGAACAACTCAAACAAATGACCACCGTGGTTGCCGACACCGGCGACTTCGAAGCGATCGCTCGCGTTAAACCGGTGGACGCCACCACCAACCCTTCCCTGCTGCTCAAGGCCGCGGCCATTCCTGCGTATGCCGAGCTGCTGAACGCCAGCGTCAACGACTGCAAGGGCGATGTGGGCCTGGCCAGCGACCGTTTTGGCGTGGCCGTGGGTCAGGAAATCCTGAAAGTGATCCCGGGCCGCATTTCCACCGAAGTGGATGCGCGCCTGTCGTTCGATAGCGATGCCATGTTGAAGCGCGCCCATCGCCTGATCGAGCTGTACGACAAGGCCGGCATTGGCCGCGACCGCGTACTGATCAAGATCGCCTCCACCTGGGAAGGCATCCGTGCCGCCGAGATCCTGGAAAAGGAAGGCATCCAGACCAACCTGACCCTGCTGTTCTCCTTCGCCCAGGCAGCCGCCTGTGCCGATGCCGGTGTGTTCCTGATTTCGCCGTTCGTGGGCCGTATCTACGACTGGTACAAGAAAGCCAACGGCAACGATTACACCGGTGCGGATGATCCGGGCGTGCAGTCGGTGACGCGCATCTACAACTACTACAAGGCCAATGACTACAAGACCGTGGTCATGGGGGCGAGCTTCCGCAATCTGGGCCAGATCGAACAACTGGCCGGCTGCGACCGCCTGACCATCAGCCCGGACCTGATCGACAAGCTGGCAGCGGATACCGGCAAGCTGGAGCGCAAACTGGCGCCAGGCCATGCCGGCGAAGCGCGCCTGAGCCTCAACGAGTCGCAGTTCCGCTGGTTGTCCAACGAAGATGCGATGGCGACCGAAAAGCTGGCTGAAGGTATTCGTCAGTTCGCGCGGGATCAGGAGAAGCTTGAGGCGTTGTTGCAGGCCAAGCTGTGATCTGAGCGAGCGTCATGCAAAAAGGGCGAACCCTCACGGGTTCGCCCTTTTTTATGGTGCGTTGCTTTGTGGCAGATGATGATGTGTGGCGAGGGAGCTTGCTCCCGTTGGGCTGCGAAGCGGCCCCAAAGGCTACAACCGAGTGGCATCAGGCACACAACAATCGAAGGTTTTACGACTGCTGCGCAGCCGAGCGGGAGCAAGCTCCCTCGCCACAGGTCAGCAGTGTTCTCAGGATTTACAGGAAATCAGTGGCGTTCGAGCGCATTCACCAGGTCATGGAAGGCTTCACGATTGGTATCGTTCAGGCCCATGAGGATCTTGTGCGCTTCGAGCACCTTGATCCGCACCACTTCTTCGGACTGATCCTGGTCTGGCAGGTCGTCCAGGCATTCCGGGCATGGCACCGGCTTGTCGACGATGTTGAAGACCTGCTCGAAGCCCATGGACTGCAGCAGTCGCGTGATGTCTTCGTGGGTGGTGACGACGGTCGGCAGCAGTCCGACTTTCTGCCGCGACAGGATCGACAGCTTGGCCAGCAGGCCAAGCGTGGTGCTGTCGATGCTGCGGGTTTCGGTCAGATCGATCACGATCGCGTTGAAATTCAACGCGCTGAAGATCCGCTCAATAGTCGCATCCAACGCCGAACACAGGGTCAGGCGAACTTCACCGACGAACTTCAGGACGAAGGTGCCGTCCTGCTCGGCGAACTGGATTCTACCGGTACTCATCAAAGATTCCTGCTCAACACCAACAGGGCGATATCATCCGGCATCTCCCCTAGCGTGGCCAATCCAAAAACCTGCCGCAGCCCATCCAGGGTGCCGCCCGCCGCCTTGACCCTTTGGGGCAACGCCGCTTCTTTTTCTTTGAGTGTGGGTTCTGGCAAAAGGTCCAGAATGCCATCAGACATCAGCGTCAGGCTGAACGTCGGTGGCAATTCCAGCACGTGGTCTTCATAGGTGGCTTCATTGAAGAGGCCCACCGGCAGGCCACGCCCTTCCAGATAACGAACACTGTCTGGCGTGTACAACACTGGCAACGGCAAATGACCGCCGATGCTATAGGTCAACAAACCGGTCTCCTCGTCGATGACTCCACCGACCATTGTGACGTGTTTACCCAGCTTACAACTGATCAGGCCCCGGTTGATATGACCAAGAACCTCTGAAGGCTTGAATTCCGGCAAGGTGCCGCTGCGCTTGGATTCGAACAGCAGGCGCGTGGTCATGAACTTCAACAGCACGGTGACGAAGGCTGAAGAGGCGCCATGCCCGGAAACGTCCGCCAGGTAAAACGCTACCCGACGCTCGTCGACGCGAAAGTAGTCGACGAAATCACCCGACAGGTACAGAGACGGGATGATCTGGTGAGCAAATTTGAACTCGTCGATGGTCCACGGGCTGACCGGCAACATGTTCATCTGCACCTGGCGACCGGCGTTCTGGTCTTCCTGGAGCAGGTTCAGGCTGGCTTCGAGCTCGCGGTTGGCCTTCTCCAGCTTCTCGCGGTAGCGCTGGTTCTCCAGCAGCAGGCGCGCGCGATCCAGGGCCCGGCGCACAGAGTGCTCGAGCACGGCCAGATCTTCGAGAGGCTTGATCAGGTAGTCCGCCGCGCCCAGGCGCAGGGCCTCGACCGCGTCGTTCATCACCCCGGCACCCGACACCACGATCACCGGTGTTTGCGGCGACAGCTCGGTGACCTGGCGGATGAGTTCGAGTCCGCCCATCTGCGGCATGCGCAGATCGCAGATGACCAAGTCGGGCTTGTCTTGCTCGAATACCTGAAGACCCTGCTGGCCATTGCTGGCCTGCAAGACGCTGAAACCACTGTCTTCCAAATAGGCGGCGAGGCTCGCGCGCACTACTTCGTCATCATCGATTATCAGCAGCGTGGCACTGGTTTTTGGCATGTGGGCAAACGGCGCCAGAATTAGGTTGGCGTAGCAGGCGGGGATTTTGACCCGGCACTCACTACTGGATTCGCTTTCTAGCCTCTCTGTCGCACCGCTTTCGGGCATTTGCCCTACACACGTGTACACCAGAGGTGCCCTTCTAAGGCGCAGACGGTACTCCCATCCGCGGGGCGTTTCAAGCTCACGCCGATGGTCGCTTGACGTCTTTGTTTGTCAAATCACCGAGAGTTATAAGAACAGTCAAATCCGTAACCCAATGGAAGGTTCGAACCCACGAGTCAAACCGCTCGGGACGCCAGTGAAAAGCGCGATTTCATTCGCATGCGGGTCCTCGCAAACAAAAAAAGGCGACCTTGATGGCCGCCTTTTTTCAGTTTACCGGTCGAGATCAGAAATCGTCTTCGACCTGACCGTCTTTCACCTTGAATTCCCGGTTCTGCAAGTACGCATTACGGATGAAGGTGTACTTGTCGCCAGTGATCAGCTTCTCGCTCGACAGCAGGTTGGCACGCGTATCGATGATGTCCAGGGCGAAGAACGAGTTACGCACGGGAACGTCGTTTACGTAGCGATAGGCGCCCGTGTAGCTGTCGACGTACTTGGACGGTGCATCGCGCAAGGTGCTTGGACCCAGCAGCGGCAGCATCACGTAAGGGCCGCTGCCGACACCCCAGTAACCCAACGTCTGGCCGAAATCTTCGTCATTGCGCTGCAGGCCCATTTTGGTGCCGACATCAATCACGCCCAGCAAGCCGAAGGTGGTGTTGAAAATGATGCGTGCGGTATCAACGCCCGCGGCACGAGGCTTGGCCTGCAGGATATCGTTGGCGAGGTTGCGCACATCGCCGATGTTCCGGAAAAAGTTGTGAACGCCGTCCTCGACAAACTGCGGTGTTATGTACTGGTAGCCCTGGGCCAAGGGCTTCAGCGCATAGGTGTCGATCACGTCGTTGAACTTGTAGATCGGGCGGTTGACGCTTTCCCAAGGATCATCTTCCGAGGCTGCCTGGGCAACGAACGGAACCAGCATCACACTGGCGCATACACAAATCCTGGCTAGATGATTGCTCCAGCGCATAGAAAAAAAACTCCTTGGTTTGTACCGGCTCGGGCACCTGGCCCGGGCAATAAGTGGGCAAGTATAAGACGTAAACGCCGTTTAAGGCACTTTGCACTCATCCCGCGCCGGAGGAATCGTGCCAACTGTGAGCGATTCACATCCATGTCACTCAACTGTCACCGTCTCCGGCTAGCCTTCTGGCTATTTCAGGGACGTCCATATGCCGCTCGCCGAAGCCTTGCCCCAAACCGCACCCCGCCTGACCGCCGTCCTGTTCGGCCTCAGTGGCTGCCTGGTGGATTTCGGCGCACACACCCGTCGCCACGGCAGCCACTCGGCCGAGCACGCCGAGTCCACACCTGGCGCACTGGACAGCCTGCTCAGTTTGCAGCGCCAGCAAATCCCCTGTGCCTGGCTCGATGAACTGCCCCCGGAGCTCAGCCAGTCCCTGGCGGCTGCGCTGCCGGAATGGATCAAACCATCGCAACATCCCGCAACAATTAGCCCGTGGCCCGCCCCGGACGCCTGCTGGCAAGCCTTGATGAACCTGAACGTTGACCGACTCGACGGCTGTGTACTGGTGAGCGGTGAACCGCGCCTGCTGCAAGCGGGGCTTAATGCCGGGTTGTGGACCATCGGCCTGGCGTCCTGCGGTTCGCTGTGCGGGTTGGCGCCCCGGCAATGGCAAGCGTTGACCCAGCAGGAGCGCGACATCAAACGCGGCAAGGCCACGGTGCAACTGTTCGGCCTGGGCGTGCATTCGGTGATCGATCACCTCGGTGAACTCGACACCTGCCTGGCCGATATCAGCCTGCGTCGCCTCAAGGGCGAAAAGCCCTGACCGAGATCATGCAGGTTAGGCGCGAGTGGATTAATCTAAAGGTAGCCATCGACCTTTGGCGCGCCGCCATGGTCTATGCCAGTGCCTATCGATAGAAGGAAGAACGCTATGCCTGCCCGCGAACTGCAAGAACAGCTCAATGCCCTGCGCGAGCAATTGGAACAGAATCCTCCATTGTCCGATGTTGAACGGGAAGATCTGCACGTGCTGATGCAACAGATCGAACTTGAGCTTGAGCTCGAAACCAAGACCAAGGATTCCAGCATCGCCGACAACGTCAACCTCGCCGTCGAACGCTTCGAACTCGAACACCCGACCCTTGCCGGCACCCTGCGCAACATCGGGCAGGCCTTGGCCAACATGGGGATCTGAACCCTCCTGATGCAAAAAACCCCGCTGGCGATGGCGGGGTTTTTTCGTTTCTGCGCCTGGCAATACAGCCCATTGTGGGAGCGAGCCTGCTCGCGAATGCGGTGTGTCAGTCATCATTGATGTTGAATGTCATAACGCTTTCGCGAGCAGGCTCGCTCCCACAGGGTTACGTTACTGGCGGACCAGGCGATGGTTCGGCAGTTGCACCGCTTCAGTGCTGCGATACGGGTTGATATCCAGCCCGCCACGACGCACATAACGCGCGTACACCGTCAGTTTCTCCGGTTTCAGCAACCGCTGCAGGTCGAGGAAGATCCGCTCCACGCACTGCTCATGGAAGTCCGAGTGCTGACGGAAGCTAACGATGTACTCGAGCAGACTCGCGTGATCCAGCGCTGCGCCACGGTACTCCACCGCCACGCTGCCCCAGTCCGGCTGGCTGGTGACCGGGCAGTTGGACTTGAGCAAATGGCTGTGCACGCTCTCCTCGACAATGCGCGAATCATCGCAACGCAGCAGTTCCGGCCGTGGATGCTCGTAGTTGCTGACGCTGATATCCAGTTCATCGATGCACACGCCCGGCAAGGCCACGACGCCTTCGCGCTCGACATCCTTGAGACTGCGAATGCGCACGCCCACCGGCTTGCCGGCAGCCGCCGACAAGTCCTTGGCCAGCGTCGCCTCAAGGCTCGCGGTGTCGGCAAACGGCGTCTGGTTCAGGGAGTTGAGGTAGAGCTTGAACGATTTCGATTCGATGATGTTCGGCGAATCCGCCGGAATGCTGAATTCGCCGATCGCCACCACCGGCTTGCCCGAAGGCAGCAGCCAGGACAGTTCGAAGCAGTTCCAGAAGTCCACGCCTTTGTACGGCAGGGTTTCAGCCGTCAGGCCCAGTTCCGCCCACTTCGCGGTGCGCGGGATCGGGAACAGCAGGGACGGAGTGTAGGTGGCGATGTATTCGCTGGACTTGCCCAGCGGCGAGTGTTCGGCTGCGGGATGCATGGCGGAAACCTGACTGAAGAATCAGCGGATTCTATCAGCCTTTGCTCCCGCCTTTGAGTGCTTACTGACTGACAGTCAGTTTGCCGACCATGCCGGCCTGGTAATGACCGGGGATGTTGCAGGCAAACTCAAGGTTGGTGGCCTTGCTGAAGGTCCAGGTCAGCTCGGCGGTCTTGCCTGGCTCCACCAGCACGCTGTTGGGGTCGTCATGCTTCATGCCGTGATCCATTTTGCCGTGATCCATGCCGGCCATGTTGCCGTGGTCCATGGCCTTCATGCCGGTTGGCGTCAGCATGCCGCTTTGTTGCATCTGCAACATTTCCTGCTGGTGCCTGGCGTGCATCGCCGCGTCTCCCAGGTTGAACTCATGCAGCAACCGGCCTTTATTGACCAGCACGAAGCGCACGGTTTCCCCGGCCTTGATGTCGATGGCCTTCGGCGTGAAGGACATGTCCCCCATGACCACTTCGACACTGCGGGTCGCCTTGGCAGCCGGGGCCGGTTGGCCGAAATCGTAGGCATGCCCGCCGTCCGCCCACACCGGTGAGCTCAGCGCCAGCAAACAGAGGGTTTGCGCCAGGGATTTGCGTAAAAACATCGTCGTACTCCAACAAGATAAGGCTCAGCGTGAGGAAAACTCTAAACTGCTGCCACTGCCCGTAACCTGACAGCCAGATTACAACTTTGTCAGGTTGACCTGTATGAACGCTGCCCACGGTATAAAGCGTTCGTTCCATTTGCCATGAGTCGCCCATGAAACTGCTGATTGTCGAAGACCAACCGAAGACCGGCCATTACTTGCGTCAGGGTCTGGCCGAGGCCGGATTCAACACGGAACTGGTGGCCGACGGCAGCACCGGCCAGCAACTGGCCCTCAGCGGCGATTACGCCCTGCTGATTCTCGATGTGATGCTGCCCGGCCGCGATGGCTGGCAGATTCTGCAAGCCGTGCGCGGCGCCGGCCTGGACACGCCGGTACTTTTTCTGACAGCGCGTGATGCCGTGGAGGACAGGGTTCACGGCCTCGAACTGGGCGCCGACGACTATCTGGTCAAGCCGTTTGCGTTCTCCGAACTGCTGGCCCGGGTTCGCAGCCTGTTGCGTCGCGGTAGCGCCACGCCTCAGGAGACCAGCCTGCAACTGGCCGATTTGCGCCTGGACCTGATCCGTCGCCGGGTCGAACGCAGCGGCCAGCGGATCGACCTGACCGCCAAGGAGTTCGCCCTGCTGGAAATGCTCCTGCGCCGTCAGGGCGAAGTCCTGCCCAAGTCGCTGATTGCGTCCCAGGTCTGGGACATGAATTTCGACAGCGACACCAATGTCATCGAAGTGGCGATCCGCCGACTGCGCCTGAAGATCGACGATGAATTCCCCAACAAGCTGATTCACACCGTGCGCGGCATGGGCTACGTGCTTGAAGAGCGCCCTGCCTGATGCGCCGTCTCTCCTTGAGCAGCCGCCTGGCGCTGTTGTTTGCCGCCTGCACCGCCGTGGTGTCGTTGTTCGCCGGTGTGCTGTTCAGCCGCGCCAGTGAGGCGCACTTTGTTGAGCTCGACCAGCAATTGCTGGACGCCAAGCTGATGGGCTTGCGTCGGGCACTGCACGACTTTCAATCGAGTGACAGCGAAGTGAAGCTGACGGAGGAGCTGAGCCGGCAGGCTGATCTGTCATTGCGAATCACCGGCAGCGACGGTCAGCGCTGGTATGACAGCTCGACAAACATTCCGCAGCTGTTGCCGCGCCAGCCCGGATTGTCGACGGTGAGCCATGAAGGCATGGATTACCGCGTGCTGAATGCGCCGCTTGTTGCGGACAAACCCGACTCACCGCAACTGACCCTGATGCTGGACATCACCCACCACCAGCACTTTCTGCAACGCATGCAGCATCTGATCTGGCTGACCGTCGGTCTGTCAGCCCTTGCTACCGCACTACTGGGGGCCTGGGCGGCGCGCAGCGGCTTGCGCCCGTTGCGGCGCATCAGCGCGGTCGCCAGCGGGGTTTCCGCGCAATCGCTGAACATGCGGCTGCCTGAAGAAAACATGCCACCGGAACTGGCGGAAATGGCCCACAACTTCAACGCCATGCTCGGACGCCTCGACGACTCTTTTCAGCGCCTGTCCGCGTTCTCTGCCGACATTGCCCATGAATTGCGTACCCCATTGTCGAACCTGCTGACCCACACCCAGGTCACCCTCACCCGCCCCCGCCCCATCGAGGACTACCGCGAAGCCCTGCACAGCAACCTCGAGGAGCTGCAATGGATGGCGCAACTGGTCAACGACATGCTGTATCTGGCCAAGGCTGATCATGGCCTGTTGATGCCCAAGCGCGAGCCATTGGAGCTGGGACAGGAAGCGGATCTGTTGCTGGAGTTTTTTGCGCCGCTGGCCGAAGACGCCCGGATCGCGCTCACCCGCGAAGGGCTTGGCCGCATGGAGGGTGACCGCAGCATGTTGCGACGAGCGCTGTCCAATCTGCTGGACAATGCATTGCGGTTCACACCGGCCGAGGGCGAGGTCCGGGTGCTGATTGTCGAGCAGCCCAAGGGATTGAGCCTGACGGTCGAGAACAGCGGCGAAGGCATTGACGGGGCGTTGCTGCCGCGTTTGTTTGATCGCTTCTACCGGGCCGATCCGGCGCGGCAGGAAGGCAGCAGTGAGCATGCCGGGTTGGGTCTGGCGATTACCCAGTCGATCATCCGCGCCCACGGCGGGCAGATTCGTTGCGAGTCGAATGACGGATGGACCAGGTTTGTAATCGAGTTACCAAGGGAAAGCGCCCTGTAGGAGCTGCCGCAGACTGCGATCTTCTGATCTTGCCCTTGAAAAGATCAAAAGATCGCAGCCTTCGGCAGCTCCTACAGGGAGTGGGTCATGAATAGCGCAACGCGTCGCACGCCACGCCAAACCCTGCACAGCGGCAGATTCGTTGCGAATGGACCAGGTTTGTGATCGAGCTACCAAGGGAAAACACCCTGTAGGAGCTGCCGCAGGCTGCGATCTTTTGATTTTGCTTTTTAAAAACAAGATCAAAAGATCGCAGCCTTCGGCAGCTCCTACAGGGTGTGGATCAGGAATAGCGCAACGCGTGAGCCGGTTCGATTTTCGCCGCACGCCACGCCGGGTAAACGGTGGCGAGGAAGCTCAATACAAACCCTGCAGAACAGATCAGCACCACGTCCCCGCCTTGCAGCTCGGACGGCAGGTTGCTGACGAAATACACGTCGGAACTGAAGATGTGCTGCCCGCTGACCCGCTCGATCCAGCCCACGATCTGGCTGACGTTCAGCGCGGCAATCACGCCCAGCACACCGCCAATCAGGGTGCCGACAATACCGATCACAGTGCCCTGCACCATGAAGATCGCCATGATCTGCCGCGGCGTGGCACCGATGGTGCGCAGGATCGCGATGTCCGCGCCCTTGTCGTTCACCACCATGATCAGGGTCGCGATGATGTTGAACGCCGCCACTGCGACGATCATCAGCAACAGCAGGCCGATCATCGTTTTTTCCATCTTCATCGCACTGAACAGGCTGCCCTGGGTGTGGGTCCAGTCGTCAGCCTTGTAGGCGCCGCCCAGCCCCGTGGCGATGTCGTTCGACACTTGCGGCGCGGCATACAGGTCCTTCACCGCCAGGCGCACGCTCTGCACCTGATTCGGCTCCCAGTGCTGCATCTGCGCGGCATCGGCCATGTGGATCAACGCCATGGTGCCATCCAGCTCGGCACCGACCTTGAACACACCGACCACATTCAGCCGTTGCATGCGCGGGGTAATGCCGCCCGGCGCATTGCTGACTTCCGGCACGATCAGGGTGATCTTGTCGCCGACGTTCAGGCGGAAGCGCCGCGCCGTGATCTCGCCGATCACCACGCCGAATTCGCCCGGCTTCAAAGCCTCGAGACTGCCCTGGACGATGTGCTTGGCGACGATCGACACCTGGCCTTCCAGCGCCGGGTCGACACCGCTGACCTGGATAGGCTGCATCGTGCCCTTGTAGGACAGCATGCCTTCCATCTCGGTGAACGGCACCGCCGCCGTCACTTCCGGGTTTTTCATCGCGGCCGCTGCCACAGGCTTCCAGTCGTCAATCGGGTTGACGCCGACGATGGTGGCATGCGGCACCATGCCGAGTATGCGCGAGCTCATTTCGCGCTGAAAGCCGTTCATCACCGACAACACCACGATCATGGCGAGCACGCCCAGGGCGAGGCCGATCATCGAGGTCATCGAGATGAAGGAAACAAAGCGATTACGACGCTTGGCGCGGGTATAGCGCGTGCCGATAAAGATCGATAACGGTCTGAACATTCGCTGGGGCACCGTATAAAAATAAAAGACCCGACGCCTTTCCGGGCATCGGGTTGCAGCCAATCAGATGGGCGTGAGGCAACCTTCCTGCAGGTGCAGGACGCGGTCCATCTGGCGGGCCAGGTTCATGTCGTGGGTCACCACCAGGAACGCCGTGCGCATCGAGGTGCTGAGTTCCAGCATCAAGTCCTGAATGCCCTGGGCGGTGTGGGCGTCGAGGTTGCCGGTCGGCTCGTCGAGCATCACCAGGCCCGGTGTGCTGACCAGGGCGCGGGCGATGGCCACGCGCTGGCGCTCACCACCGGACAATTCGGCCGGTTTGTGTTCCAGCCGGTGGCCCAGCCCTACCCGCTCCAGCAGCGCCGTGGCACGCTGGCGCGCTTCCGGGATCGCGGTCTTGCCGATCAGCAGCGGCATGCAGACGTTTTCCAGCGCGGTGAATTCCGGCAGCAGGTGGTGGAACTGGTACACGAAGCCCAGGGCACGGTTGCGCAGCAGGCCGCGTTTCTTCTCGCTCAGCGCCGACAGTTCTTCGCCATCGAGCCAGACGCTGCCCTTGGTCGGCGTGTCGAGGCCGCCCAACAGGTTGAGCAAGGTACTTTTGCCCGAGCCCGACTTGCCGACAATCGCCACACGCTCGCCCGGATGCATTTCCAGTTGCAGCCCGGCCAGGACCTCTACCGACTCCGGACCTTCCTCGTAGGATTTGCCCAGGTTGCGGCAGCTCAAGATTGCTTTTTCACTCATGCCCGACTCACTCATAACGTAGCGCCTCCGCAGGCTGGGTGCGCGCGGCACGCCAGGCTGGATACAGGGTGGCGAGGAAACTCAGGATCAACGCGGCGGCGCAGACCATGACAACGTCCTGGCTCTGCACTTGCGACGGCAGGTAATCGATGAAGTACACGTCGGCGTTGAGGAATTTGTGGCCGATCAGGCCTTCGAGGGCCGAGATCGCGGCACTGACATTCAGCGCGGCGAAGATCCCGACCACGGCGCCGATCGCGGTACCGACCACGCCGATCACCGTGCCCTGCACCATGAAGGTGCGCATGATCGTGCCCGGCGTAGCGCCCAGTGTGCGCAGGATCGCGATGTCGCCCTTCTTGTCGTTCACCACCATCACCAGTGTGGAAATGATGTTGAATGCCGCGACGGCAACGATCAGCAGCAGCAACAGGCCGATCATGGCTTTTTCCATGCGGATCGCCTGATACAGGTTTCCATGGGTGCGGGTCCAGTCGCGGGCGTAGAAACGGTCTTCGCCGAGATCGCGGGCGATGCTCCACGCGGTGCGCGGCGCCTGGAACAGGTCGTCGAACTTCAGGCGCAGGCCCTGGACCTGATCCGGTTTCCAGCGATGCAGCCGGGCCAGGTCCTGCAGGTTGGTGACGCCCAGGTAGCCATCGAGCTCACCGGCGCCGACATGGAAAATGCCGACCACGGTAAAGCGCTTCATGCGCGGGAACATCCCGGCCGGGGTCACGGTGACTTCCGGCGCAACGAAGGTCAGCTTGTCGCCGATCGCCGCACCGAGCTTGGCCGCGGCCTTGTCGCCGATGACGATGCCGAACTCGCCCGGCACCAGGTCGTCGAGTTTGCCCTGGGTCATGAAGTGATCGATGATCGACACCTGGCGCTCTTGCGCCGGGTCGATGGCATTGAGCAGGACCTTCGAGACCTTGCCGTTATTGGTCAGCAACCCCTGCATTTGCGTAAACGGCGCCACGGCCGTCACTTGCGGGTTCTGCCTGACCTTGGCCGCCAGGCTTTGCCAATCGCTGATCGGCTCGCCGGACTCGATGGTCGCGTGGGGCACCATGCCCAGCACGCGGGTGCGCATCTCATGATCGAAGCCGTTCATCACCGACAGCACCACGATCATCACGACCACGCCAAGGGCGAGCCCGATCATCGAAGTCAGGGAAATGAATGACACAAAATGATTGCGACGCTTTGCACGGGTGTAACGCGTGCCGATAAATACGAAGAGAGGTCTGAACATGTCGGGGCTTGTTCGGAGGGAAAAGGAACGTCCTTGTGGCGGGGGTCGATAACCAGCTTTACACTCAGACCACCGCCGCTACCATGGGTTCGCCATGTCGACATTAGATGAAGAAGATCGCCGCGAATACTACCGTATCGAGGATACGATCGCACTGGAAATTCGGCCCCTGTCCGCTTCTGAAGCCGCAGGCCAGGAAGTGTTGCAGGATGCTTCCCCACTCTTCAACTTGCTCAGCGAACTGCACCTCAGTGAATTCGAGTCGCAGCACCTGTTGCGCCAGATCAATGAGCGCGACCGCAACATTGCGGCATTCTTGAAATCCCAGAACAAACGCATCGATCTGCTGAGCCAGGTGATCGCCATCACCGTGCTCGGGCAGATCGGCGAACCGCAGCCGGTGATCATCTCCGAAGGCGGCATCGACTTTCAGCATCCATCGCCCATCGCCGCCGGCGCACACCTGTCGGTCAAGCTGGTACTGATGCCACAAGCCCTGGGCCTGCTGCTGCGCGCCCGTGTCACCCATTGCGACCGCAAGGGCGATGGCTATGACGTCGGCACCGAGTTCGAACACTTGACCGACGCCCAGCGCCAACTGTTGGCCCGCCACATCTTGCAGAAGCAGGCCCAGGAACGACGCCTGGCCCGCGAACAACTCGAATCAGGCAATTAATTTAAGGAAGAACCGTGACCCTCATCTACGGCCATCGCGGCGCCAAGGGCGAAGCACCGGAAAACACCCTGACCAGCTTTCAGGAATGTCTCAAGCACGGCGTGCGTCGCTGCGAACTGGACCTGCACCTGTCCAGGGACGGCGAGTTGATGGTCATCCACGACCCGACCCTCAAGCGCACCACGGACCGTCGCGGCAAGGTCGTCGAACACACGGCGGCAGAGCTTGTGACCTATGACGCACGCAAGGGTGGCCCGGGATGGATCAAGCCGTGCCCGATTCCGACGCTGGAAGAACTGTTCGAGAAGTGCGACTTCGATCACTGGCAGCTGGAAGTCAAGAGCGCATCACGGATGCGTGCCGCGACCACCGTGCTGGCGATTCGCGAAATGGTCCAGCGTCATGGCCTGATGGACAAGGTGACCATCACCTCGAGCTCCCGTGAAGTGCTCAAGGCTGCATTGGAGCTGGTGCCGGACGTGTCCCGCGGACTGGTGGCCGAGTACGCCTGGCTCGACCCGCTGAAGGTCGCGGCCAGTTATGGCTGTGAGATTCTGGCGCTGAACTGGACCCTGTGTACGCCGGAACGCCTGCAAAAGGCGCAGCGTCAGGGGTTGCATGTGTCGGTGTGGACCGTCAACGAGCCTGCGCTGATGCGCAGACTCGCCGACTTCGGCGTTGACAGCCTGATTACAGACTTTCCCGGTTTGGCCAGCGCCACGCTCGAGAATTGCTGAAATCGGTCTCCCCGGCCGGCTCAGGCCACCGGCCGGAGCCGCTCAAAAAAGCCGGTTGAGGCCGTCGTACGCCGCGACCCGATAGGCTTCGGCCATGGTCGGGTAGTTGAACGTGGTGTTGACGAAATACTTCAGCGTGTTCTGTTCGCCCGGCTGGTTCATGATCGCCTGACCGATGTGCACGATCTCCGACGCCTGATAACCGAAGCAGTGAACGCCCAGCACTTCCAGGGTTTCACGGTGGAACAGGATCTTCAGCATGCCTTGCGGCTCGCCGGCAATCTGCGCCCGCGCCATGCTCTTGAAGAACGCCTTGCCGACTTCGTACGGCACCTTGGCCTGGGTCAGCTCCTGTTCGTTCTTGCCGATCGAGCTGATCTCCGGAATGGTGTAGATGCCGGTCGGCACGTCATTCACGAAACGCCAGCTGCCGTTGTCGACAATGCTGCCAGCGGCCGAACGGCCCTGGTCGTGGGCGGCACTGGCCAGGCTCGGCCAGCCGATCACGTCACCGGCGCCATAGATGTTCGGCACGCAGGTGCGATACGCCTCGTCGACTTCGATCTGGCCACGGCTGTTGACCTTCACGCCGATGTTTTCCAGGCCCAGCTGATCGGTGTTGCCGGTACGGCCGTTGCACCAGAGCAAGGCGTCGGCCTTGATCTTCTTGCCGGACTTGAGGTGCAGGATCACGCCGTTGTCCACGCCTTCGACGCGGTCATACTCTTCGTTGTGGCGAACGGTGATGTTGTTGTTGCTGAAGTGATAGCTCAGGGCCTGGGAGATTTCCGAGTCCAGGAAGCTCAGCAACTGGCCACGGTTGTCCACCAGCTCGACCAGCACCCCCAGGCCGCTGAAGATCGAGGCGTATTCGCAACCGATCACGCCTGCGCCGTAAACGATGAGTTTGCGCGGGGTGTGGCCGAGGCTGAGGATGGTGTCGCTATCGTAGATACGCGGGTGGTGGAAATCGATGTCCGCCGGGCGATACGGACGCGAACCGGTGGCGATGATGATGTGCTTGGCCACCAGTTTCTCGACCACGCCGTTGGCGCAGACCACTTCGATGGTTTGCTCGTCGGCGAAGCTGCCGGTGCCGAAGAACACGTCGACGCGGTTGCGGGCGTAGTAGCCGGTACGCGAAGCGACTTGCTTGGAGATGACTTTCTCGGCGCTTTTCAGCACGTCCGGGAACGAGAACCAGCGCGGCTCACCAATGGCCCGGAACATCGGGTTGGTGTTGAACTGCATGATCTGCCGCACCGAGTGACGCAGTGCCTTGGACGGGATGGTGCCCAAGTGAGTGCAGTTGCCGCCGACCTGACGACGGCTATCGACCATCGCCACCTTGCGCCCTGCCTTGGCGGCGTTCATTGCCGCGCCTTCCCCTGCCGGGCCGGAACCCAACACCACCACGTCGTAGTTGTAGACAGCCATGCGTACTCCTCAGAACAGGCCGCGGCACCCTCGGCACCTGCGGCTAAATCACGCCAATCTGTGGCATGAAGGAACAATTTGGGGCCAGTGCAGCACCCGGACACAGTCTATAGAAGCGTCAACGCCGGGCACATTAACCCTTGGTCGCGTCGTAGGCTACTTTTGCCTGCGCTACAACGCCAGTTTTCAATGCTCAAATCGCCGCAATCACTCGGTTTTTTTGCCACTGAGGCGCTCAAAAGCGTGACTGCTGCGTGTGACGAAACCTGTATCGGCACGAATCACAAAAAATGCGCCAAAATCGTGTTTTTCCGCGAAGTCCCAACCGCGCTCCGGGCCGAGAATCAGCAACAGCGTCGATAAGCCATCGGCCATCAACGCTGAAGGATGAATCACCGTGACGGACGCCAGGGCGTGTGAGACGGGCGCACCGGTGCGGGCATCGAAGGTGTGGGAAAAACGCTGCCCGCCCTGCTCGAAATAATTCCGGTAGTCGCCGGAGGTTGAAAGGCCATAACCGTCGACAACAATGACGCGCTCGGCCACCTGCTGGTCATCGCGCGGTTCTTCCAATGCAATGCGCCATGGCGAACCGTCGGGTTTCTTGCCGGCCGCCTTGAGCTCGCCCGTCGCCTCTGCCAGGTAGTCGTGGATGCCCATCGCCTCGAGCCTTGCGGCAATCGTGTCCACCGCATAACCGGCGGCGATGCTGTTGAAATCGATCTCGACGGCGGCGTCCTTGCACAACGTGTCGCCATCGATGCGCAAGTGTTGATGGCCGACGCGCTGGCGGGCTTCAGCGAGCGCCTCGGCGGTCGGGACCCTCTCCTCCCGGGCCTGCGGACCAAATCCCCAGAGGTTCAGCAACGGTTCCACCGTGAGGTCGTAGGAACCGTCGCTTTGCATGGACAATTGCTCGCCCACGCGGACCAACTCGAGGATCGACGCCGGCATCGCCTGACAGCGGTTGGCCGGTAATGCATTGAAGCGTTCGATGTCCGAGTCGCTGCGGTAGGTCGACATTCGCAGGTCCACGTCAGCGAGGATGTGCTCGACCTGGACACGGACTGCGTCCGGCGCCGGAAGGCCGGCATGGCGTACGTACTTGATCGAATAAGTGCTGCCCATGGTCGGGCCGCCAAAGCTTTCGAGGGAGTCGCCGTTGCCGCAGGCAGACAACATACCCATCAGCGCCAGAAAAAAAACCTTCCATCCGCTCAAGAACAATCTCACCTTTTTTGATGTCCTGATAAAAGATCGCAGCCTTCGGCAGCTCCTACAAAGGTACATTCGTATTCAATCCTGTAGGAGCTGCCGAAGGCTGCGATCTTTTGATGTTGATTCACACAAACAAAAACGCCCCGACCAAAGTCGGGGCGTTTTCATGTGCGGCTAAGGCTTAGCGCGGGAATGCTGGCGGGTTTACACCGGCCATGTCTTCCATCACGCGAACCACCTGGCAGCTGTAACCGAACTCGTTGTCGTACCAGACGTACAGAACAACGCGGTTATCCTGGGTGATGGTCGCTTCAGCGTCCACTACGCCTGCGTGGCGCGAGCCAACGAAGTCGGTGGAAACCACTTCCTGGGAGCTCACGTAGTCGATCTGCTTGTGCAGATCCGAGTGCATGGCCATCTGGCGCAGGTACTCGTTGATCTCTTCGCGAGTGGTGGCCTTTTCCAGGTTCAGGTTCAGGATGGCCATCGACACGTTCGGCGTAGGAACGCGAATCGCGTTGCCGGTCAGCTTGCCCTTGAGCACTGGCAGCGCCTTGGCGGCTGCGGTGGCGGCACCGGTCTCGGTGATGACCATGTTCAGCGGCGCGGCGCGGCCACGACGGCTGCCCTTGTGGAAGTTGTCGATCAGGTTCTGGTCGTTGGTGAACGAGTGAACGGTTTCGACGTGGCCGTTGACGATGCCGTACTTGTCGTTGACTGCCTTGAGCACCGGCACGATGGCGTTGGTGGTGCAGGAAGCCGCCGAGATGATCTTGTCGTCAGGGGTGATGTCGCCGTGGTTGATGCCGTGCACGATGTTCTTCAGCGCGCCCTTGCCAGGTGCGGTGAGGATCACGCGGGCAGCGCCCGGGCAGGCCAGGTGCTGGCCCAGGCCGTCGGCGTCACGCCATACACCGGTGTTGTCGACGATCAGAGCGTTTTCGATGCCGTACTGGGTGTAGTCGACTTCGGTCGGGCTCTTGGCGTAGATAACCTGGATCAGGTTGCCGTTGGCGGTGATGGTGTTGTTGGCTTCATCGATGGTGATGGTGCCATCGAACGGACCGTGCACCGAGTCACGACGCAGCAGGCTGGCGCGCTTGACCAGGTCGTTCTCGGCGCCCTTGCGGACAACGATGGCACGCAGGCGCAGGCCGTCGCCGCCACCGGTTTTCTCGATCAGGATGCGCGCCAGCAGACGGCCGATACGACCGAAGCCGTAGAGGACAACGTCGGTGCCTTTGCGGGCCGATGCGTTTTGCTGGCCAACCACGTCGGCCAGTTCTTCACGGACGAACTGCTCGGCAGTACGGCCATTGCCTTCGGCCTTGAATTTGGCCGCCAGCTTGCCCAGGTCCACCGAAGCGGCGCCGAGCTTGAGTTCGCTCATCGCCTTGATCAGCGGGAATGTTTCGTGGACGGACAGCTCGCTTTCGTCGGACTGACGGTGACGAGCAAAGCGGTGAGCTTTGAGAATCGCAATGACTGAACGATTGATCAGGCTGCGGCCATAGATCGAGCTCACCACGTTGTTATTGCGGTAGAGCTGACCGATAAGCGGAATCATCGCTTCTGCGAGTGCTTCACGGTCGATCCATTCACCAAGACACTGGTCGGGCTTCTGAGTCACGGGAACCTTCCACATGTAGGGGCAGAAAAAAGGGGCTACATTATGCCGCCGAGTGACAGCCGTAGCAATGCGCGCCCGTCGTGCTTTACGTAACAATTCGTCGTTCAAAAAATTTGCGCCTCGCGCAAACCCAATAAAACCGGGGCTTGCAGCGCAGTCAATTTTTTGGAGGTCGCGCTACCTTATCCGTAACCCTCCGCAACACTCGTTGTATTTGCCACTACATATTCAATAATTTCGGGTAAAAAACCCGTGAATTTTGTCTTTACCACTACATTTCACCCAACCCGTGCTTTAGACACAGTCAGCAACTGACAGGCGGCATCCTAGACCGCTACAATTACCGACTTTGTCGCAACGCTTGGAGCTCAACCTTCCGTGCCCGTTCTGCGTCTACCGCTTCTCCCTGCCGCGGCAGGTAAACAGCACTGGGGCAACCTGCCCGGTGCCGCCCTGAGCCTGGCCATCGCCGAGGCCGCCAGCGCTGCCAAGCGCTTTACCCTGCTGCTGACCGCCGACAGCCAAAGTGCCGAACGGCTGGAGCAGGAGCTGGGTTTCTTCGCCCCGGATTTGCCCGTACTGCACTTTCCCGACTGGGAAACCCTGCCCTACGACCTGTTCTCGCCGCACCAGGACATCATTTCCCAGCGCATCGCCAGCCTGTACCGGTTGCCGGAGCTGAGCCATGGCGTACTGGTGGTGCCGATCACGACCGCCCTGCATCGCCTGGCACCGACCAAGTTCCTGCTCGGCAGCAGCCTGGTGCTGGATATCGGCCAGAAACTCGACGTCGAGCAAATGCGCACCCGGCTTGAAGCCACGGGTTATCGCTACGTCGATACGGTGTATGAACACGGCGAGTTCACCGTTCGCGGCTCGCTGATCGATCTGTTCCCGATGGGCAGCAAGTTGCCGTATCGCATCGACCTGTTCGACGACGAAATCGAAACCCTGCGCACCTTCGACCCGGAGAACCAGCGTTCGATCGACAAGGTCGACTCGGTCAAGCTGTTGCCGGCCAAGGAGTTCCCGCTACAGAAAGAAGCGGTCACCCGTTTCAAGGCGCGCTTCCGTGAGCGTTTTGACGTCGACTTCCGCCGCTGCCCGATCTTCCAGGACCTGAGCAGCGGGATTACCCCGGCCGGCATCGAGTACTACCTGCCGCTGTTCTTCGAAGAAACCTCGACGTTGTTCGATTACCTGCCCCAGGACACGCAAGTGTTTTCCCTGCCGGGCATCGAGCAAGCCGCGGAAAACTTCTGGAACGACGTGCGCAATCGCTATGAAGAACGCCGCGTCGACCCTTCCCGTCCTTTATTGCCGCCCGCCGAACTGTTCCTGCCGGTGGAAGACTGCTTTGCCCGCCTCAAAAGCTGGCCGCGGGTGGTCGCCAGCCAGCAGGACGTGGAGCCCGGCGTCGGTCGCGAACGCTTCCCCGCGCGGGAACTGCCGAACCTGGCCATCGAGGCCAAGGCCACCCAGCCGTTGGCGGCGTTGGCCGGGTTCCTCGACGAGTTTCCCGGGCGCGTGCTGTTTACCGCCGAATCCGCAGGCCGTCGCGAAGTGCTGCTGGAGCTGCTGGAACGCCTGAAGCTACGACCGAAAACCGTCGACAGCTGGCCGGATTTCGTCGCTGGCAAAGACCGCCTGGCGATCACCATCGCGCCGCTGGATGAAGGCCTGGTGCTGGACGATCCAGCCCTGGCCCTGGTCGCCGAAAGCCCGTTGTTCGGCCAGCGCGTGATGCAGCGCCGTCGCCGCGAAAAACGCGCCGATGCCAACAACGATGCCGTCATCAAGAACCTCACCGAGCTGCGCGAAGGTGCGCCGGTGGTGCACATCGACCACGGTGTCGGTCGCTACCTGGGCCTGGCAACCCTGGAAATCGACAACCAGACCGCCGAATTCCTTGCCCTGGAATATGCCGAAGGCGCCAAGCTTTACGTGCCGGTGGCCAACCTGCACCTGATCGCCCGCTACACCGGCAGCGATGACGCCCTGGCCCCGCTGCACCGCCTCGGTTCCGAGACATGGCAGAAGGCCAAGCGCAAAGCCGCCGAACAGGTGCGCGACGTGGCCGCCGAGTTGCTCGACATCTATGCACGCCGCGCTGCCCGCGAAGGCTACGCTTTCGCCGACCCGAAAGCCGACTACGCCACCTTCAGCGCCGGTTTCCCGTTCGAAGAAACCCCGGACCAGCAAACCACCATCGAAGCGGTGCGCGAAGACATGCTCGCGCCCAAGCCAATGGATCGCCTGGTGTGCGGCGACGTCGGCTTCGGCAAGACCGAAGTGGCGATGCGCGCCGCGTTCATCGCGGTGCATGGCGGTCGCCAGGTAGCAATCCTGGTGCCGACCACCCTGCTCGCCCAGCAGCACTACAACAGCTTCCGCGACCGCTTCGCCGACTGGCCGGTGACCGTGGAAGTGATGAGCCGCTTCAAGTCGGCCAAGGAAGTGAATGCCGCCGTCGCCGATCTGGCCGAAGGCAAGATCGACATCGTCATCGGCACGCACAAGCTGCTGCAGGACGACGTGAAGATCAAAAACCTGGGCCTGGTGATCATCGACGAGGAACACCGTTTCGGCGTGCGCCAGAAAGAACAGCTCAAGGCCCTGCGCAGCGAAGTCGACATCCTGACCCTGACCGCCACGCCGATTCCGCGCACGCTGAACATGGCGGTCTCGGGCATGCGTGACCTGTCGATCATCGCCACCCCGCCGGCCCGCCGCCTGTCGGTACGCACCTTCGTCATGGAGCAGAACAAGAGCACGGTCAAAGAGGCCTTGCTGCGTGAGTTGCTGCGTGGCGGCCAGGTCTATTACCTGCACAACGACGTGAAGACCATCGAGAAATGCGCCGCCGACCTCGCCGAGCTGGTACCGGAAGCACGGATCGGCATCGGTCACGGGCAGATGCGCGAGCGCGAACTCGAACAGGTGATGAGCGACTTCTACCACAAGCGCTTCAACGTGCTGATCGCCTCGACCATCATCGAGACCGGCATCGACGTGCCGAGCGCCAACACCATCATCATCGAGCGTGCCGACAAGTTCGGTCTGGCCCAGTTGCACCAGCTGCGCGGCCGGGTCGGACGCAGTCACCACCAGGCCTACGCCTACCTGCTGACGCCACCGCGCCAGCAAATCACGCCGGACGCGGAAAAGCGCCTGGAAGCGATCGCCAACACCCAGGACCTCGGCGCGGGCTTCGTGCTCGCCACCAACGACCTGGAAATCCGTGGCGCCGGCGAACTGCTCGGTGACGGTCAGAGCGGGCAGATCCAGGCGGTCGGCTTCACGCTGTACATGGAAATGCTCGAACGCGCGGTGAAATCGATCCGCAAGGGTGAGCAGCCGAACCTCGATCAACCGCTCGGCGGTGGTCCTGAAGTCAACTTGCGGGTACCGGCGCTGATTCCGGAAGACTACCTGCCGGATGTTCACGCCCGCCTTATTCTCTACAAACGCATTGCCTCGGCCACCGATGAGGACGGCCTCAAGGATTTGCAGGTGGAGATGATCGATCGTTTCGGCCTGTTGCCGGAACCGACCAAGAACCTGATCCGCATCACTGCATTGAAGTTGCAGGCCGAGCAACTGGGCATCAAGAAAGTCGATGGCGGCCCGCAAGGCGGTCGCGTCGAGTTCGCTGCGCAGACGCCGGTCGACCCGCTGACCCTGATCAAGTTGATCCAGAGCCAGCCCAAACGCTACAAATTCGAAGGGGCCACGATGTTCAAGTTCATGGTTCCGATGGAGCGCCCGGAAGAGCGCTTTAATACTGTAGAGGCGCTGTTCGAGCGCCTCGTTCCGAAAACTGCTTGAAGGACGCCGCATGCGCCTGTTCCGCTCACTGACCCTGCTGACCCTTTTGATGCCAGCGCTGGTCGCCCCCACGGCATCTGCCGATGACCTGTATCAGGTCGAAATGATTCTGGTCCGGCAAAACGCCGTGCCGGCGATTGTCAGCCGCGCCGCACCGGAAGACTGGGCCGCTGGCGCCCAACCCGTCAGCCCCGACAGCCTGCGTACGCCAAGCCTGAATGGCGAGGTGGAAAAACTCACCAGCAGCGCCGACTACACGGTGTTGCTGCACAAGGCCTGGCAACAGACGCTCGGCGAAAACGCCAGCAAAGTGGCGATCAGCGACGGCAAGGAACAATATGGTCAGTTCCCGATCGAGGGCACGCTGAGCATGAAACTGGGACGCTTTACCGACGTCGACGCCGACTTCTGGGTCAATCAGATCGATGCCAATGGCATGGTGACAGCCAGCGAGCGCTTGAAACAGGAAAGCCACACCAAGAACGGCCAGTTGAACTTCCTCGACAACGGCCACCTCGGCCTGCTGATCAAGATCACTTCGCTGACCGCCCCCGCACCCCGAGCAGCTCCCGAAGAAATTCCGGACTGATTCCCTATGTCCGCGACCCTGAGCAAACCCCTGGCACCATCCTGGGTCAGCCGATTCAAGGAACAGAGCCTGGAGCGCGGTCGCCGTTACGCGCTGGAGAATCGTGTCAGGATCGTCGAGGCCGGTGACGCAACCATCGTCGCCGCGTGCGAAGGCTCGGGCGGTAACGTTTACCGCCAGACCATTCGCCTGCGCGAGTCAGCCAAAGGCACGCTGCTGATGGTCGATGCCATCTGCTCCTGCCCGGTCCACAGCAACTGCAAACATTGCGCAGCGGTGCTCCTGCAAGTGCAGGAAACCCTCGACTACCCCGCTGCCGCCAAAGACGCCGAACTCCTGGAAAAACTCCAGGCCGTCCTGGAAAACCGCAGCCCGAAAGCCCCGCCGCAAGTGCTGGTGGACAATGTGCAACCGGTACCGCGCCTGTGGCTGGCCAGCATCGAGTTCAGCGCCTTCGAACCGCGCAATGGGCGAATGCAGCGCTACATCCAGCATCGCGCGGCGCTGTCCTTCAGCTATCTGGACGAATACGTATCCGGACAGAAAAACACCGATATCCTGATTCGCCAGGAAACCCAGACGCTGCGGATAAAACGCCACCCGGACGTGGAACAGTCCTACCGGGAACAGCTGCGAATCCTCGGCTTCAAAGTCGCTACCCGGCAAAGCAAGGCCTTGCCGGAAAGCGCCGGCGAGCTGTTCGAAATGGTCAATGACAGCGCCTGGCTGACCTTTACCCTCAATGAACTGCCAAAGTTGCGCACCCAGGGCTGGGAATTGCAGATCGACGAGGACTTCGGTTTCGACCTGACGGCGGTAGACGACTGGTACGCCACGGTCGAACAGGCACCGGAGCGCGACTGGTTCGACCTGGAGCTGGGGATCATCGTCAACGGCGAGCGCCTGAGCCTGTTGCCGATCCTGCTCAACCTGATGCGCTCCCACACCGAAATCCTCAACCCGGAGCGCCTTGCCCGACGCCGCGACGACGAGTTGATCCTGGTCAACATCCCCCATCGCCCGAACTCCGAGCACGGCCCGCTGCAAGTCGCCCTGCCCTTCGGCCGCCTGAAACCGGTGCTGGCCACCCTCGGCGAGTTTTACCTGCAGGAGCCCGGCGACACCACGCTGCGCCTGAGCAAGGCCGATGCCACGCGCCTGAACCCGCTGGAAGACATGCCACTGCTCTGGGAGGGCGGCGAACAGATCCGCACCTTTGCCCAGCGCCTGCGTGACATCAAGGACCACACGGCCACTGCCCCGGAAGGCTTGAATGCGACCCTGCGCCCGTATCAGCTTGAGGGCCTGAGCTGGATGCAATCGCTGCGGCAGCTGGAAGTGGGTGGCATTCTCGCGGACGACATGGGTCTGGGCAAAACCCTGCAGACACTGGCGCACGTGCTGAGCGAGAAAAACGCCGGCCGTCTCGATCGGCCGTGCATGGTGGTGATGCCGACCAGCCTGATTCCCAACTGGCTCGACGAAGCGGCGCACTTTACGCCGCAGCTCAAGGTACTGGCGCTGTACGGCGCCAGCCGCAAAAAACACTTCGACAAGCTGGCTGACTACGACCTGATCCTGACCACCTATGCGCTGCTGCCCAAGGATGTCGAGCGCCTGGCGGCGCAGCCCTTGCACATACTGGTGCTGGATGAAGCGCAGTACATCAAGAATCCGACCAGCAAGGCCGCCCAGGCTGCCCGCGAGCTCAATGCCCGGCAGCGCCTGTGCCTGAGTGGCACACCGCTGGAAAACCACCTCGGCGAACTCTGGTCACTGTTTCACTTCCTCTTGCCGGGCTGGCTCGGTGACGTCAAAAGCTTCAACCGCGATTACCGCGTACCGATTGAAAAACGCACCAGCGAGGTCAGGCTTCAGCACCTCAACGGCCGGATCAAGCCCTTCCTGCTGCGCCGCACCAAGGAACAGGTGGCCACCGAGTTGCCGCCGAAAACCGAGATCATCCACTGGGTCGAACTCAACGAGGCCCAGCGTGACGTTTACGAAACCATGCGCCTGGCCATGGACAAGAAAGTCCGCGACGAGATCACCCGCAAAGGCGTGGCCCGCAGCCAGATCATCATTCTTGAAGCTTTGCTCAAGCTGCGCCAGGTGTGCTGCGATTTGCGCCTGGTCAACGAAGCAACCCTGCCAAGCCGTGGCAGCACCTCGGGCAAGCTCGACAGCCTGATGGAAATGCTCGAGGAATTGTTCGAGGAGGGTCGGCGGATCCTGCTGTTCTCGCAGTTCACTTCAATGCTGTCGCTGATTGAGGATGAGCTGAACAAACGTGGAATCGACTACGCCCTGCTGACCGGCCAGACCCGCGACCGCCGCACACCGGTGAAGGAATTCCAGAGCGGCAAGCGTCAGATATTTCTGATCAGCCTGAAGGCCGGCGGCGTTGGCCTGAACCTGACCGAAGCGGACACGGTGATTCACTACGACCCGTGGTGGAACCCGGCGACGGAAAACCAGGCGACCGACCGGGCGTATCGCATTGGTCAGGAGAAGCCCGTGTTCGTTTACAAACTGATTGCGCGCGGCACGGTGGAAGAAAAAATCCAGCACCTGCAGAAGGAAAAGTCCGACCTCGCGGCCGGCGTGCTGGACGGGCGCAAGGCCGGGGACTGGAAACTGCAGGGCGATGATATCGAGGCGTTGTTTGCGCCGTTGCCGGAAAATCTCGGAAAACGTTGAGATGTGCGGCGCTTATTCGTCCGCTATCGCGAGCAAGCTCGCTCCCACAATGACCGCGTCGAACACAAACTCTACGAACGCCACT
Organism: Pseudomonas sp. GW821-FHT07G06; assembly: GCF_058986625.1. Taxonomy (NCBI): domain Bacteria; kingdom Pseudomonadati; phylum Pseudomonadota; class Gammaproteobacteria; order Pseudomonadales; family Pseudomonadaceae; genus Pseudomonas; species Pseudomonas sp. GW821-FHT07G06. Next base: position 245,120 of record NZ_JBYSVW010000005.1, on the reverse strand, counting down.
AAACCTGTGGGAGCGAGCTTGCTCGCGATGAAGTCAACTCGATATCAAGCGGAGCTCAGCCCTTGAGCACCCGCGCCAGCGTCGATTTCACCTTGCCCATGCCGTCATGCAACGCCTGTTCGATCTCGGCCATGGTAATCACCGCCGTCGACTTGCCCGCCGCCGGGTTCACCACCAGCGCCAGACAGGCGTAATCCAGTTCCAGCTCGCGGGCCAGCGCGGCTTCCGGCATACCGGTCATGCCGACGATGTCGCAGCCGTCGCGCTCCAGCCGGGCGATTTCGGCCACCGTCTCCAGGCGCGGCCCTTGAGTGCAGGCATACACGCCATGACTGCTGTAGCCCACACCTTCCGCCGCCAGCGCCGCGATCAATTGCTGGCGCAACGGCTCGCTATAGGGGTAGCTGAAGTCGATATGAGTAACGTGTTCCAGATCATCGGCAAAGTAGGTGTGCTCGCGACCACTGGTGTAGTCGATCAACTGATGCGGCACGCAGAAATGCCCGGTGCCCATGGCTGCATGGATGCCGCCCACGGCGTTGACCGCCAGAATGGCTTCGGCACCGGCCTGCTTCAGCGCCCAGAGATTGGCGCGATAGTTGACCTGATGCGGCGGGAAACGATGGGGGTGGCCATGGCGCGCCAGGAACAGCACTTCCTTGCCGGCATACTCGCCGATCTGAACGTCGGCTGAAGGTGCGCCATAAGGCGTGTCCACTGCCAGTGACTGGCGAATGCTCAGGCCTTCGAGCTGAGTCAGGCCAGTGCCACCGATAATCGCGTAAACCGTCATAACGAACAGTCCTTAATCAATCAATTGAGCTTCTTTGAGCGCGCCGACAGCGGCCAGCCAGCGCGGGTCTTGACGGTACTCGGTGCTGGCGAACGACTGGCCGCGCATCCGCGCAATGCGCTCGGAAGGCTTGACCTTCAGGCGTTGCGCAGCGCTCAGGGCCAGTTCGGCGGCCGCACGGTCGTTGCACACCAGCCCCATGTCGCAACCGGCCGTCAGCGCCGCTTCGATACGACTGGCGGCATCGCCGACCACGTGGGCGCCTGCCATGGACAGGTCGTCACTGAAGATCACGCCATCGAACTGCAACTCGCCGCGCAGGATGTCCTGCAACCAGCGGCGGGAGAAACCTGCGGGCTGGGAATCGACCTGTGGATAAATAACGTGGGCCGGCATGACCGCAGCCAATTGCTTGCTCAATTTGGCAAACGGCACCAGGTCGTTGGCGCGGATCTCATCGAGACTGCGCTCATCATTCGGGATCGCGACGTGGGAATCAGCCTCGGCCCAGCCGTGACCCGGAAAGTGCTTGCCGGTCGCGGCCATCCCGGCGCTGTTCATGCCACGGATGAACGCACCCGCGAGCAAGGCAGCGCGCTCGGGATCACCTTCGAACGAACGGGTGCCGACAACGGCGCTGCGCTGGTAATCGAGGTCGAGCACCGGGGCGAAGCTCAGGTCCAGGCCAACGGCCAACACTTCGGTCGCCATGATCCAGCCGCACTGCTCGGCCAGGTATTCGGCGTTCGGGTTGTCGGCAATGGCGCGCATGGCGGGCAGGCGCACGAAACCCTGGCGCAGGCGCTGCACGCGGCCGCCCTCTTGATCCACCGCCAACAGCAGATCTGGGCGAATGGCGCGAATCGCCGCACTCAGCTCGCGCACTTGACGCGGATGCTCGATGTTACGGGCAAAGATGATCAAGCCGCCCACTTCGGGCTGGCGCAACAATTGGCGATCTTCAGCCGTCAGCCAGGTACCGGCGACGTCCACCATCAACGAGCCTTGCAAGCCAGCAGTCATAAAAATTCCTTGATAACAGAAAACCCGGCCCACACGCATTCGCCGCCAGGGGCAAGGCCTGGCAGATTGGCGAGTTCGATGGGAAACGGGTTCAGAACGAGAGTCGGCATGGGCGGCTAGCTTAGCGGATGTCAGCTGCCGCGCCCACCCGTGTGCGGTTAAACCTTGGCGGCAACCGGTGCCGATTTGCTGCGTGGGCGCAACTGGGCAGTGGCCATGGCGGTATCGGTCACACCGGATTCGGCACGCATGCCGGCGGCCAGGAACGGCACCATCAGGCGCATGACCTGTTCGATCGAGGTGTTCACGCCGAAGTCGGTTTCGGCAATCGCGCGCAAGGCCTTGATACCGGACATGCTGAACGCCGCCGCACCCAGCATGAAGTGCACGCGCCAGAACAGTTCGATGGGCGGAATACGCGGCGCCGCTTCGTTGACCAGCATCATGTAGCGGCGGAACACCTTGCCGTACATGTCCTCCAGATAACGACGCAAGTGCCCCTGGCTCTGACTGAACGCCAGCCCCAGCAGACGCATGAAGATGGACAGGTCGTTGCCGCTGCGCGGTTGCACCACCAGGGCCTGCTCGACGAGGATTTCCAGCAACTCTTCGAGGGTCGGCTTGATTTCAGGCTTGGCCTGACGCCGCTCCAGCTCTTTGTCGAGGCTGATGCAGAACGGCCCGAGGAACCGCGAGAAAACCGCCTGGATCAACGCCTTCTTCGAACCGAAGTGATAGTTCACCGCCGCCAGGTTGACACCGGCCTTGCTGGTGATCAGGCGCAACGAGGTTTCGGCGAAACCTTTTTCCGCAAACAACTGCTCGGCTGCATCAAGAATGCGTTCAACGGTTTCCGACTGGGCCATGGCTACTCCGCCTGACAAACACTTGTTTGAAACATACGTTTCAGCCTGTGCCTTGTCAAGTCTGGCAGTTCGTTTCGGGAATGGTCGGTCAGACATTTAACCACACAACGGCGAAGCTTCAATCCACTGACTGATTGACCGTCTGGCGGCGACTGAAAAATGGAGCATTGCCAAGACCGACTTACTGTATATAATCCCAGTCACTGTATAAAAAAACAGAGCGATCAATATGCTAAAGCTGACGCCACGACAAGCAGAGATTCTGGCTTTCATCAAACGCTGCCTGGAAGACAACGGATACCCCCCCACCCGTGCGGAAATCGCTCAGGAACTGGGTTTCAAGTCACCCAATGCGGCGGAAGAGCACCTCAAGGCGCTGGCCCGCAAGGGTGCCATCGAGATGACGCCTGGCGCCTCCCGTGGCATTCGCATCCCCGGCTTCGAAGCCAAGGCCGACGACTCCACCCTGCCGATCATTGGCCGGGTCGCAGCCGGCGCCCCGATTCTTGCGCAGCAACACATCGAAGAGTCCTGCAACATCAATCCTGCCTTCTTCCATCCGCGCGCCGACTACCTGCTGCGCGTCCACGGGATGAGCATGAAGGATGTCGGCATTTTCGACGGCGACCTGCTGGCCGTCCACACCACCCGTGAAGCCCGTAACGGCCAGATCGTGGTTGCACGAATCGGCGACGAAGTGACCGTCAAGCGCTTCAAGCGTGACGGCAGCAAAGTCTGGCTGATCGCCGAAAACCCCGAGTTCGCCCCTATCGAAGTGAACCTTCAAGATCAGGAACTGGTGATCGAAGGCTTGAGTGTCGGCGTGATTCGCCGCTAAAGGAGGCTCCATGCAGTTCCCACAGCCATCACCACAGCAAACCCAACTGCCGTTGTTCGAAGCGTTCATGGCACAGCCATTGGCGCCGATCCTGAAAGACGTAGTCGAGTCCCCCTGGAGCGCCGAACCTGACGTTTTCAGCGAGCTGTCACTGCGTGGTGCAGCCGGGAACTGCCTGAGCCTTCTGGCACCGATCCTCAGGGAATTGAGCCAGGACCAGGACGCACGCTGGCTGACACTGATCGCGCCACCCGCCAGCCTGACCCAAGCCTGGCTGCGAGATGCCGGCCTCAACCGCGAGCGCATTCTGTTGCTGCACCCCCGGGGCACCCAAAGTGCTCAGCAACTGACCTGCGAAGCCCTGCGTCTCGGGCGCAGCCATACGGTTGTCAGCTGGCTCAATCCTCTGAGCAGCCAATCCCGGCAACAGTTGATCAGCGCCGCCCGGACCGGGGACGCTCAGAGCCTGAATATTCGTTTGGGATAACTGACAGCCGGGGCGCGAGCTTACCCGCGCGAGGCTTCTCCAGGGAGAGAGAAGCCGATGTGTAGCGACATCAGGAAAACCGACGGACGGGGATCAATGAAGAACCCGTGGCCCCTCGTCCTTGTCGAATTCGCCTTCAACCAGGCGACCTGCCATCTGGACTCCCACGCTCAACATCGCCTTGGCGACTTCCACGTGTTGCCCTTGCAGGAACGCTTTGGCGTCCTCGGAGAAATCCAAAGTAACCAGAGAACCCTCGTCCTCGGCCCTGCGCAGCTCGATACGGCCGTCTGGTAACTCGACAATTTCTAGAAAGGACGTTGGCATAAAGGACTGTTCTCCACGAAAGGCGGGGATTATATAGGCATCGGCCAGGCTTCGCTCGGGATCTTGACCAGATGCCATCCCAAAACTGTTTCTGTCAGCACTCGTTCAGGCCTTCGCGAAAGCGGATCGCCAATCCTTTCAGATTCTGGCGCCAGCTCTCCAGCTCTTCCCGACTCAGCTCCTCTGGCTCATCCACTTCATCCAGATTGACAGCCTGAATCAGAGGCTGGGTCACGTCCCCTTTTGGCTTGTGGGGCGCGCGCGGCGGCTGAAACAACGCAGCATGGGCAGCCAACAACTTGGCCAGCCAGGTCTCAGGGTTGTTGGCCAGTTCGACCAGCTCGGCCATTTCCGGAATGGCGATGGTTTCCAGCACTTCGCGAGTCAGCAGTAGCTCCGCACGGGGTGCATTGGCCTGAGGCAGGCGATAGAAGCCGGCGATTTCATGACACAGGCCCAACAGCGCGCCGTACAGGTGAAACAGCGCAGATTCGCGTCCGGCCTGGATCAGCGCCAGCGAATTCATCGCCCGACCCTCTTCAGTGCGCGCCAGTGCTTCCAGCGACAAGCCGGCGAAATAAATCTTCTGATTGGTGCGGGTATAAAGTTCGTGGGCCATGACGGCAGCCTCCACAACGAAATAATTGCTTCACGCAGGTCCTGTGTAGGAGCGAGCCTGCTCGCGATGGACTTGAGAGCAACGCGGGCATCCTGAAAGCCCGCGTTATCGTTGACGACCATCGCGAGCAGGCTCGCTCCTACAGGGGTCTTGCGATTCTACGCCTTCGCAATTCCCATGCGCCTTTTGTAGGAGCGAGCTTGCTCCGGGCGGCGTTCCGACGATGGACTTGAGAGCAACGCGGGCATCCTGAAGGCCCGCGTCATCGTTGACGACCATCGCGAGCAAGCTCGCTCCTACAGGGGTCTTGCGATTCTACGCCTTTGCAGCCGGGCGCTTGTCTTCAACCGTCCACTTGCCGCCGTCGTAGAACGCTTTCCAGCCAGTCGGCTTACCGTCAACTTCGGTCTGCACGTACTGTTCCTTGGTCTTGCGGCTGTAACGAATCACAGCCGGGAGGCCATCGGGATCTTTCTTCGGCGCTTCGCAGAGGAAGTGATACTTCGGATCGATCTCATCCTTGTGCGGCACGATCTCGATAACCAGCGGAGCACGCGTCTCACGGTTTTTCGGGAACTGGCTGGCCGCCAGGAACAGGCCGGATGCACCGTCGCGCAGGATATAGGTGTCGTTGACCTTTTCGCATTTCAGCTCAGGCATCTTCACCGGGTCCATCTTCGGCGGCGCCGCATCACCGCTCTTCAGCAGTTTGCGGGTGTTCTTGCAGGTGGCGTTGGTGCAACCGAAGAACTTGCCGAAACGGCCGGTCTTGAGCTGCATCTCGCTGCCGCACTTGTCGCATTCCAGGCTCGGACCTTCATAGCCCTTGATGCGATAGGTGCCCTCTTCGATTTCGTAGCCGTCGCAATCCGGGTTGTTACCGCAGATGTGCAACTTGCGCTTCTCGTCCAGCAGGTAGGCATCCATCGCCGTGCTGCAGATCGGGCAGCGATGCTTGCCACGCAATACCAGCGACTCCGACTCACCTTCGTCGTCCGCGGCGATTTCGTCGCCCGGCACCAGGTTGACGGTGGCCTTGCAGCGCTCTTTCGGCGGCAGGCTGTAGCCCGAGCAACCGAGGAATACGCCGGTCGACGCGGTGCGAATCTGCATCGGACGACCGCAGGTCGTGCACGGAATGTCGGTCATCACCGGCTGGTTGGCACGCATGCCGTTTTCCGGGCTTTCGGCTACTTCGAGCTTCTTCTTGAAGTCGCCGTAGAACTCGTCGAGCACGTTTTTCCAGTCGCGCTCGCCCTGGGCCACGTCATCGAGATGTTCTTCCATGCCGGCGGTGAAACCGTAGTCCATCAGGTTCGAGAAGCTCTCGGCCAGGCGCTCGGTGACGATGTCGCCCATCTTTTCCGAGTAGAAGCGACGGTTGTGCAACGCCACGTAACCACGGTCCTGAATGGTCGAAATGATCGCTGCGTAGGTCGAAGGACGACCGATGCCGCGTTTTTCCATTTCCTTGACCAGGCTGGCTTCCGAGTAACGCGCCGGCGGCTTGGTGAAATGCTGGGTCGGATCAAGCTTGATCAGCTTCATCGCGTCGCCCTGGGCCATGTCCGGCAACACATCGTCGTCGCCTGGCTTGGCGATTTGCGGCATGACTCGGGTGTAACCGTCGAACTTCAGGATGCGGCCCTTGGCACGCAGCTCGAAGTCGCCAGCGCCCACAGTGACGGTCGTCGACAGGTATTGCGCCGGCAGCATCTGGCAAGCCAGGAACTGGCGCCAGATCAGCTCGTAGAGGCGCTCAGCGTCACGCTCCATGCCCGACAGCTTGCTTGGCTCGGTATTGGCGTCGGACGGACGAATCGCTTCGTGAGCCTCTTGTGCGCCTTCCTTGCTGCTGTAGACATTCGGGGTTTCCGGCAGGTACTTCTTGCCGAACTCGCCTTCAATATAGGTACGCGCCATTGCCACGGCATCAACCGAGAGGTTGGTCGAGTCGGTACGCATGTAAGTGATGTAGCCGGCTTCGTACAGACGCTGGGCCATCATCATGGTTTTCTTCACCCCGAAGCCCAGGCGGTTGCTCGCGGCCTGCTGAAGGGTGGAGGTGATGAACGGCGCCGACGGCTTGCTGCTGGTCGGTTTGTCTTCGCGCTTGACGATGCTGTAGCTGGAAGCCTTGAGCTTCTCCAGCGCGGCCATGGCCTGGGCTTCGTTGAGCGGCTTGAACGCTTCGCCTTTCTCGCGGGCCACGTCGAAACGCACGGTCGCGCCTTTTGCGGTGCCGAGGTCGGCGTGCACTTCCCAGTACTCTTCCGGGATGAACGCGCGGATTTCACGTTCGCGCTCAACCACCAGCTTCACGGCAACCGATTGCACGCGACCGGCGGACAGGCCACGAGCGATCTTGGCCCACAGCAACGGCGAAACCATGTAGCCCACGACGCGATCGAGGAAGCGACGAGCCTGCTGGGCGTTGACGCGGTCGATATCCAGCTCGCCCGGCTGGGAGAAGGCTTCCTGGATCGCCTTCTTGGTGATTTCGTTGAACACCACGCGCTTGTAGCGGCTGTCGTCACCACCGATGGCTTCGCGCAGGTGCCAGGCAATGGCTTCCCCCTCGCGGTCCAAGTCGGTTGCGAGATAGATGGTGTCAGCATCCTTGGCGAGCCGGCGCAGCTCTTCGATGACTTTTTCCTTGCCCGGGAGGATCTCGTACTTGGCTTTCCAGCCATGATCCGGATCGACCCCCATGCGCGCGACCAGCTGCTTGCGCGCTTTTTCTTTAGGCGACAGTGCCGGCGCTTCACCTGCAGCAGCCTTGCCGCGCTTGGCGGCTGGCTCTTTGCTGGCGCTAGCCGAACCGCTGGTGGGCAGGTCTCGGATATGGCCGATACTCGACTTCACCACGTATTCGTTGCCCAAATACTTGTTGATGGTCTTGGCCTTAGCCGGGGATTCCACAATGACCAGCGATTTGCCCATGGATCAGAAAATTCCTGAATTCGAGAAGTGAAAGGCGATTGGCGCCTGACGCGGCACCGCTATATATAGTGGCTACAAGGTGAGGTCAAGCGCAGGGTATTGCGCGCACTCAGCTTATGGCTTGGTAAAAAGACTTTCTTCGGCCTGCACCAAAGCAAAGCGTGGCACCTGTTCGCCGTCAACTTCGACGGACTCCAGGAACATGCTCAAGGGACGCACCCAAAAGCCGTAATCGCCATACAGGGCTTGATAGAAGACCACTTCTTCTTCGGTTTCCGAATGCCGCGCAACACTGAATACGCGGTACTGCGGACCTTTGTAATGTTGGTAGAGCCCAGGTTGTATCGGCATGCTTTGGCCCTCACTCAAATTTTTTCAAAATAAAAACAAAATAAATCCGGAAAAACAAAAACCGGGGCACTTGGCCCCGGCTTCCATCAACGAGACGCTTAAACGCGTTCGAAGACGGTGGAGATGCCTTGGCCGAGACCAATGCACATGGTGGCTACCCCGAAGGTACCGCCATTCTGCTTCATCACATTGAGCAAAGTGCCGGAGATACGCGCACCGGAGCAACCGAACGGGTGGCCCAGGGCGATCGCGCCGCCGTGCAGGTTAACCTTCTCGTTCATCTTGTCGAGCACTTTCAGATCTTTCAGCACTGGCAGGGCCTGTGCGGCGAAAGCTTCGTTGAGCTCGAAGAAGTCGATGTCGGAGATGCCAAGACCCGCGCGCTTCAGTGCTTTTTGTGTGGCCGGTACTGGACCATAGCCCATGATTGCCGGATCCACACCTGCCACTGCCATCGAGCGAATCACCGCCAGAGGCTGGATGCCCAGGTCCTGTGCGCGCTGCGCCGACATCACGATCATGCACGAAGCACCATCGGTGATCTGCGACGAAGTACCCGCTGTCACGGTGCCGCCCTTCGGATTGAACGCCGGCTTGAGCGCCGCCAGGCTTTCCAGGGTGGTTTCCGGACGAATGGTTTCGTCGTAGTCGAAGGTTTTCAGGAAACCGTTCTCGTCGTAGCCCTGCATCGGGATGATTTCGTCTTTGAACTTGCCTTCCACGGTCGCCTTGTGGGCGAGTTGGTGGGAGCGCACGCCGAAAGCGTCCTGTTGCTCGCGGGTAATGCCGTGCATTTTGCCCAGCATTTCCGCGGTCAGGCCCATCATGCCCGAGGCTTTCGCCGCGTACAGCGACATGTGCGGGTTCGGATCGACACCGTGCATCATGCTCACGTGGCCCATATGCTCGACGCCACCAACGACGAACACGTCACCGTTGCCGGTCATGATCGCTTGCGCAGCAGTGTGCAAAGCGCTCATGGACGAGCCGCACAGACGGCTGACGGTCTGGCCGGCCGAGGTGTGCGGGATCTGGGTCATCAGCGACGCCATGCGCGCGATGTTCCAGCCCTGCTCCAGGGTCTGGTTCACACAGCCCCAGATCACGTCCTCGACTTCGTTCGGATCGACCTTGACGTTACGTTCCAGCAGTTTGCTGATCAGGTGCGCCGACATGTCTTCGGCGCGGGTGTTGCGGTGCATGCCGCCCTTGGAGCGGCCCATCGGAGTACGACCGAAGTCGACAATCACGACGTCTCTAGGATTCAAGCTCATAAGTTCACTCTCACTCTAGTTGGGGGCGCTTAACCGAAGAAGCTCTGGCCGTTCTTGGCCATTTCGCGCAGCTTCGCGGTCGGGTGGTACAGCGCGCCCAAATCAGCGTACTGGTCAGCCAGGGCAACGAACTCTGCCACACCGATCGAATCGATGTAACGCAGCGCACCGCCACGGAATGGAGGGAAACCAATGCCGTAGACCAGCCCCATGTCGGCTTCGGCAGCGGTTTCGACGATGCCGTCTTCCAGGCAACGCACGGTTTCCAGGCACAGCGGGATCATCATCCAGTTGATGATGTCTTCGTCAGTGACTTCGCGCTGTTCGTAAACGATCGGCTTGAGCACTTCCAGTACCGAAGGATCGGCGACTTTCTTCTGCTTGCCCTTCTTGTCGGTCTCGTAGGCGTAGAAGCCCTTGCCGTTCTTCTGGCCCAGGCGCTTGGCTTCGTAGAGCACGTCGACGGCCGAGCGACGGTCGTCCTTCATGCGGTCCGGGAAGCCGTCAGCCATCACGTCACGACCGTGGTGGCCGGTGTCGATGCCGACCACGTCCATCAGGTAGGCCGGGCCCATCGGCCAGCCGAATTTTTCCATGATCTTGTCGATACGGACGAAGTCCACACCGGCGCTGACCAGCTTGGCGAAACCGCCGAAGTACGGGAACAGCACGCGGTTGACCAGGAAGCCCGGGCAGTCGTTGACGACGATCGGGTTCTTGCCCATTTTCTTGGCGTAGGCAACGGTGGTGGCAACGGCCAGCTCGCTGGACTTCTCGCCACGGATCACTTCCACCAGCGGCATCATGTGCACCGGGTTGAAGAAGTGCATGCCGACGAAGTTTTCCGGACGCTTGAGGGCCTTGGCCAGCAAGGTGATGGAAATGGTCGAGGTGTTGGACGCGAGGATGGTGTCCTCTTTGACCTTGTCTTCGACTTCGGCCAGAACGGCTTGCTTGACCTTAGGGTTCTCGACGACTGCTTCGACCACTAGGTCCACGTGACCGAAATCACCGTAGGACAAGGTCGGACGAATGCCGTTGAGCACTTCAGCCATTTTCGCGGCGGTCATGCGACCTTTTTCAACGCGGCCAACCAGCAGCTTGGCGGCTTCGGCCAGACCCTGCTCGATGCCGTGCTCGTTGATGTCCTTCATCAGGATCGGCGTACCTTTGGAAGCCGACTGATAGGCGATACCGCCACCCATGATGCCGGCGCCCAGTACGGCGGCCTGCTTCACGTCCTTGGCGATTTCGTCGTAGGCCTTGGCCTTTTTCTTCAGTTCCTGGTCGTTCAGGAACAGACCGACCAGGCTCTGTGCGGCCGAAGTCTTGGCCAGCTTGGCGAAACCTGCGGCTTCAATTTCCAGGGCCTTGTCGCGACCGAAGTTCGCGGCTTTCTGGATGGTCTTGATCGCTTCAACCGGCGCCGGGTAGTTCGGGCCAGCCTGACCGGCCACGAAACCCTTGGCGGTTTCGAAAGCCATCATTTGCTCGATGGCGTTCAGCTTCAGCTTTTCCAGCTTCGGCTGGCGCTTGGCCTTGTAGTCAAACTCGCCGGAGATGGCGCGCTTGATCAGTTCCAGTGCGGCCTCTTGCAGCTTTTCTGGAGCAACCACGGCGTCGACAGCGCCAACTTTCAGCGCGTCTTCAGGACGGTTTTCCTTGCCGGCGGCAATCCACTCGATGGCGTTGTCGGCACCGATCAGACGCGGCAGACGAACGGTACCGCCGAAGCCCGGGTAGATGCCCAGCTTGACTTCCGGCAGGCCGATCTTGGCCTTGGTGGACATGACGCGGTAGTCCGCCGCCAGGCACATTTCCAGACCGCCACCCAGCGCGATGCCATTGATCGCGACAACGGTCGGAACATTGAGGTCTTCGAAATCGCTGAAAATCTTGTTGGCTTCGAGGTTGCCAGCAACAAGCTCTGCATCCGGCAGCTTGAAGTTGTCGACAAATTCGGTGATGTCGGCGCCGACGATGAACACGTCCTTGCCACTGCTGACGATCACGCCCTTGATCGAAGCATCTGCCTTGATGGTGTCTACGGCCTGACGCAGTTCGTTCAGGGTTAGACGGTTGAACTTGTTGACGGACTCACCCTTGAGGTCGAACTTCAGTTCGACGATGCCACTTTCAAGAGCCTTAACCGTGATGGCTTTACCTTCGTAAATCATCAACTGATCTCCACGATATGGAAGCTGAACAGTACACGTCGGACGCAGGCGAATGGCTTGGCAGGGACGTTAATCGTCGATGCTACGCCCATTCCCCCGGCACACCCGCCAACGCGATAGTCGGGATTCTGTAGGAGCGGTCTGAAATACAAACGCTCAATTCATACGCCCGTTTGATTCGGGTACGTCACCTTCACGGAATTTCCAGCAATTGTCAATCGCCCGAAACACGGGTTGAAACGCGACTTTCCGGTCATATCCGTACCGCGAAGACCTTAAACACGCCTAAGCATGCAGGGTCATTCATAGAATCAATTGTTAGAAAATGCGCCCTAATTCGCTGCAGCCCGTGTTTAACAAGCTACGCTGGCGGAACCAAGGGGAAAATTGTGAACGCTTATGGCGAATGCCCAGCGCAAGATCAGCCAACACCGATTTACCGGCCTGCCTGGCCAACCCGCCCGATGATTTTGTCGGGCTTTTTATTGCGCGCGACAGAAGCCCCTGTAGGAGCTGCCGCAGGCTGCGATCTTTTGATCTTGTTTTTTAAAATCAAAGTCAAAAGATCGCAGCCTGCGGCAGCTCCTACAGGGGGATCCGGAACGCAGCTTCAGGCGAGCGCCTTGAGGGTGGCATCGATGTGCTGCAACACCTCGGCCTCGCCCTTCTCACCCCAATACAAGGCGATGATTTGCTTGTCGGCCTCGACCTTGTAGACATTGCCCGGCAATTTTTCGAAATGATTGAGCAGCGCCTGATCTTCACAGGTTTCCTGCCATTGATTGACCCAGACTCCCGGTGATTTTTGCCAGTAACTCCAGCACGCCGGCTGACTGCCACGACGCGGACGATGGTACTGGGCGCACGGGCTCGGCGGCTCCTGGCTCAGCCAGTGTGGCCATTCCTGAGGTGCCAGCTGCATGGCCAATCCAATGCGCCGGGCCTCCATGCGCAGGGCGATGCGCCCACTCTGGGCACGCGACGGGCGCAACCATGCCAGTGGGCTGAGTACCACCAACAGGATTGACACCACTATCCACACCGTCATATCTGTACTCCCGATTCTTGATGAGCCCATTGTGTCACTTTGGAACCAATGCGCTTGAAACCAGCCATACTTACCAATATTGCAATCCTCAGGAGGAGCACCTCATGCCCTACAACCATATTCTGGTCGCTGTAGATCTGACCGAAGAGTGCGACCCTGTGATCCACCGCGCTCGCGAGCTGTCGGTGAGCAACGGCGCGAAATTGTCACTGGTGCACATTGTCGAGCCGATGGCGATGGCCTTCGGCGGCGACGTGCCGATGGACCTGTCACAACTGCAACAGCAGCAGTTCGATCAGGCCAAGGAGCGCCTTGACCGCTTGATCCTCAAATACCCGGAGCTCTCCAGGGAATACAGCCACCTGACCTATGGCCAGCCACGCCAGGAAATCCACCACCTGGCAAAGGAGCAAACCTGCGACCTGATCGTGGTGGGCAGCCATGGCCGGCACGGCCTGGCACTGCTGCTCGGCTCCACCGCCAATGACGTGCTGCATGGCGCGCCTTGCGATGTGCTTGCGGTGCGCCTGCAAACCAAAAGCTGACAACACCCGTCCTGTAGGAGCGAGCTCGCTCGCGATGAACCTGAGAACGCCGCGGGGCATCAGGTTTCCCGCGTCATCGTTGACGACCATCGCGAGCGAGCTCGCTCCTACAGGGGATTGCGTTTCATATGAAAAGCCCGGCGTTCACGTGTGTGAAGCCGGGCTTTTTTATTGCAGGGTCAATCAGGCATCCAGTTCGGCCCAGCGCTCGACCATCACGTCGAGTTCAGCCTGCAACTGCGCCAGTTGAGCGATCACTGCAGCTGTCTCGGCAGCCGGGCGCAGGTAGAAACCCGCGTCGGCCATCTGCGCTTCAACGGCAGCGATCTGCTGCTCCATGGCTTCGATCTCGCCGGGCAACGCTTCCAGCTCACGCTGCAATTTGTAGCTGAGCTTCTTCTTCGCCACTGGCGCTTCGACTGCCGGTGCAACCGGTGCAGGCTCGGCCTTCACCACGGCAGAGTTCAGGTCGGCCTTGCCGGACTTGCTCTCGGTCACGCCGAGCAGGCGCGGCGAGCCGCCCTGACGCAGCCAGTCCTGATAACCGCCAACGTATTCGCGCACCTTGCCTTCACCTTCGAAGACCAGGGTGCTGGTCACCACGTTGTCGAGGAATGCCCGGTCGTGACTGACCATCAATACGGTGCCGTTGAAGGTCAGCAGGACCTCTTCGAGCAACTCGAGGGTTTCGACGTCGAGGTCGTTGGTCGGTTCGTCGAGTACCAGCAGGTTCGCCGGCTTGCTGAACAGCTTGGCCAGCAACAGACGGGCACGTTCACCGCCAGACAGCGCCTTGACCGGCGTGCGCGCACGCTGCGGGCTGAACAGGAAGTCGCCGAGGTAGCTCAGTACGTGGCGGCTCTGACCGTCGATATCGATGAAGTCGCGACCTTCGGCGACGTTGTCGATCACGGTCTTTTCCAGATCCAGCTGATGGCGCAACTGGTCGAAGTAGGCGACATCGATCCTGGTGCCCTCTTCCACCTTGCCGCTGGTTGGCTGCAAGCCGCTGAGCATCAGCTTCAGCAGCGTGGTCTTGCCGGTACCGTTGGCGCCGAGCAGACCGATACGGTCGCCGCGCTGCAGCACCATGGAGAAGTCCTTGATCAGGAACGGACCGTCCGGGTGAGCAAAGCTCACGTTATCAAGGACCATGACCTGTTTGCCGGACTTGTCGGCGGTTTCCAGCTGAATGTTGGCCTTGCCGGTCCGCTCGCGACGTTCGCTGCGCTCGACGCGCAAGGCTTTCAGCGCGCGTACACGGCCTTCGTTACGGGTGCGACGGGCCTTGATGCCCTGGCGAATCCATACTTCTTCCTGGGCCAGGCGCTTGTCGAACAGCGCGTTGGCGGTTTCTTCGGCCGCCAGTGCGGCTTCCTTGTGCACGAGGAAACTGGCGTAGTCGCCATTCCAGTCGATCAGGCCGCCACGATCCAGTTCGAGGATGCGGGTTGCCAGGTTCTGCAGGAAAGAACGGTCGTGCGTGATGAACAGCACGGCGCCCTGAAAATCCTTCAATGCCTCTTCAAGCCAGGCGATGGCACCGATGTCCAGGTGGTTGGTCGGTTCGTCGAGCAGCAGCAGGTCCGGCTCGGACACCAGGGCCTGGGCCAGCAGGACGCGACGACGCCAGCCGCCGGACAACTCGGCGAGGGTCTTGTCGGCCGGCAGTTGCAGGCGGCTCAGGGTGCTGTCGACCAGCGTCTGCAAGCGCCAGCCATCGCGGGCTTCGAGGTCGTGCTGGACGTGCATCAGCTTGTCCAGGTCGGCATCGGTGACGATGTTCTGGCTCAGGTGGTGATACTCGGCGAGCAACGCACCGACACCGTCCAGGCCTTCGGCCACCACGTCGAACACCGTCCGCTCGTCGGCCACCGGCAATTCTTGCGGCAATTCGCCGATCTTGAGGCCGGGTGCGCGCCAAACGGAGCCGTCATCGGGCTTCTGGTCGCCCTTGACGAGCTTCATCATGCTGGACTTGCCAGTGCCGTTGCGGCCGATGATGCACACCCGCTCACCACGGGCGATCTGCCAGGACACCTTGTCCAACAACGGCATAGCGCCGAAAGCAAGGGACACATCGCTGAATTTGAGCAGGGTCATGAGCTTCTCCAAAAACCGGGCGCGCATTCTACCTGACTTGAGGCTTCAGAAGGCCGGCAATTTCACTCTCGTAGCACTCTGAACGACAAATGTTGCGAACTGATGCGGGAAGACCCGCAAAGCTTTCGCCGGCTGCTGGCAAAAGGCTAAGCTACAGACAATTCAGTGCGGGCCTGACCCGCACTTGCCATGTTTTCTCTGCCTGGACGTCTCATGCGCAGTCGCCTTTTCAATCTTTTGTCGTGTTTTTTACTTTCAGCCGCAGCGTTTCAATCCGCCCAGGCGGTGGACCTGTCCACCCAACGCCAATATTACGATGAAGCCAAGCGCGCCCTGGCCAAGGGTGATACCGGCCCGTATTTCCGTTACAGCCAGGCCCTCGCCGATTATCCGCTGGAACCGTACCTGGCCTACGACGAACTGACCGCGCGCCTGAAAACCGCGAGCAACGCCGAAATCGAGAAATTCCTCGCCGAACACGGCGACCTGCCCCAGGCCAACTGGATGAAACTGCGCTGGTTGCGCTGGCTGGCGGACCGAGGCGACTGGGCGACCTTCGTCAAGTATTACGACCCGAAAATGAACTTCACCGAACTGGACTGCCTGAATGCGCAGTACCAGATCAGTCACAACCTCAAGGCCGAAGGTTACGCCAACACCGAAAAGCTCTGGCTGACCGGCAAATCCCAGCCCGAAGCCTGCGATGCCCTGTTCGGCATGTGGGCCGCCGATGGCCAGCTGACCGAGCAAAAACGCTGGGAACGCGCGAAACTCGCCGCCCAGGCGCGCAACTACCCGCTGGCCAACAGCCTGGTCAACGGCTTGACCACCCTTGCCCCGCGCGGTCGCTTGCTGGTGGACGTCGCGCAGAAACCGGAACTGCTCAACCAGCCGTCACGCTTCACCCCGGCCGATGAAGCCATGTCCGACGTGGTCAGCCTCGGCCTGCGCCGCCTGGCTCGCCAGGACCCGGACAGGGCCATGAACCTGCTCGACGGCTACGCCAGCAGCATGCACTTCTCCCGGGATGAAAAAGTCGCAATCGCCCGGGAAATTGGCTTGACCCTCGCCAAACGTTTCGACGGCCGAGCCCTGGACGTCATGACCAAATACGATCCGGAACTGCGCGACAACACGGTTTCCGAATGGCGCCTGCGCCTGCTCCTGCGCCTGGCGCGCTGGGACGATGCCTATCAACTGACCCGCCGCCTGCCCCAGGACCTGGCTACCACCAACCGCTGGCGCTACTGGCAGGCCCGCAGCCTGGAACTGGCGCAACCACAGAATCCGGAAGTGCAGACGCTCTACAAGAACCTGGCCCGCGAACGCGACTTCTATGGTTTCCTCGCCGCCGATCGCTCGCAGTCGCCCTATTCGCTGAACAACAAGCCGCTGGTGATGAGCCAGGCGCTGATCAACAAAGTGCGCAACACCCCCGGCATACGTCGCGCCCTGGAGTTCCACGCTCGCGGGCAAATCGTCGACGGTCGCCGCGAGTGGTACCACGTCAGCCGTCACTTCAGCCGTGACGAGATGGTTGCCCAGGCCAAACTGGCTTACGACCTGAAATGGTACTTCCCGGCCATTCGCACCATCAGCCAGGCACAGTATTGGGACGACCTGGATATCCGCTTCCCGATGGCCCACCGCAACACGCTGGTGCGTGAAGCGAAGAATCGCGGCCTGCATCCAAGCTGGGCGTTCGCCATCACTCGCCAGGAAAGCGCCTTCATGGAAGATGCCCGCTCCGGAGTCGGCGCCTCGGGCCTGATGCAACTGATGCCCGCCACCGCCAAGGAAACCGCACGCAAGTTCAGCATTCCCTATAGCTCGCCACAGCAACTGTTCGATCCGGACAAGAACATCCAGCTCGGCGCCGCTTACCTGAGCCAGGTGCACAGCCAGTTCAACGGCAACCGCGTCCTTGCCTCCGCCGCCTACAACGCCGGCCCGGGTCGCGTGCGCCAATGGCTGCGCGGTGCCGACCACCTGAGTTTCGATGTGTGGGTGGAAAGCATCCCGTTCGACGAAACCCGCCAGTACGTGCAAAACGTGTTGTCGTACTCGGTGATCTACGGCCAGAAGCTCAACTCGCCACAGCCGATCGTGGATTGGCATGAGCGGTTTTTCGACGATCAATGACCGGTAATGCCGGTTATGCAGGAGCTGCCGCAGGCTGCGATCTTTTGTTCCTGCTCTAAAAAATGCCCGCATCAAACGATGCGGGCTTTTTTTTGTCAGGGGTCTTGAAGATCAAAAGATCGCAGCCTTCGGCAGCTCCTACAGTTCGGCGGTAGCCTTGCCGTCACTGAACTGCAACGCCGCCAGTCGTGCATACAAGGCATTGCTGGCGATCAGTTCCTGGTGCGTTCCTACCGCTACCAGTTTCCCCTGATCCATCACCGCGATCCGGTCGGCGTTTTTAACCGTGGCCAGGCGATGGGCGATCACCAGAGTGGTTCGGTTCTTCATCAGGCTCGGCAGCGCCTGCTGGATCAGATGCTCACTCTGGGCATCGAGGGCGCTGGTGGCTTCGTCGAGGAGCAGGATCGGGGCGTCCACCAACAACGCGCGGGCGATGGCCAGGCGTTGGCGCTGGCCGCCGGACAAGCCGAGACCGCCATCCCCCAGATGAGTCTGGTAACCGCTGGGCATGGCTTCGATAAAGTCATGGGCGTAAGCGATCTTGGCCGCTTCCTGTACTTCGGCCAGCGTCGCCTGCGGATTGCCGTAGCGAATGTTGTCTTCAATGCTGCCGAAAAACAGCGCCGGGGTCTGTGACACCAGGGCGAAGCAGCGGCGCAGATCCAGCGGATCGAGTTGAGTCAGCGGCACGCCATCGAGCAGGATGCGCCCCTCGGCCGGGTCGTAGAAACGCAGCAGCAAGTCATACACCGTCGACTTGCCGGCCCCGGAGGGCCCGACCAGCGCCAGCGTCTCACCGGCGTTGACCGTCAGACTCAGGCCGTCGACGGCATAACTTTCCGGCCGCGACGGGTAGGAAAAACGCACATTTTGCAGTTGCAGGCGGCCCTCGACCCGTTCCGGCAGCGTCACCGCGCCTGCGACCGGTGGCAGGATGATGTTTTCCGAACGCAACAACTCGGCAATCCGCTCGGCCGCGCCGGCTGCCCGCTGCAACTCCCCGATTACCTCGCTCAAGGTGCCGAACGCACTGCCGACGATCAGGCTGTAGAACACGAACGCCGCCAGCTCGCCGGCGGAAATTCGCCCGGCGATGACGTCCATCCCGCCGACCCAGAGCATCACCCCGACCGCGCCCAGGACCAGCACGATCACCAGGGTTATCAGCCACGCCCGCTGGAAGATACGCTTGCGTGCGGTGTTGAACGCCTCCTCCACGGTCACGGCAAACCGTTGCTCGTCCTGGACCTGATGGTTGTAGGCCTGCACGGTCTTGATCTGCCCCAGGGTTTCGGAAACATAACTGCCGATATCGGCAATCCGGTCCTGACTCAGGCGCGAGAGGTTGCGCACCCGGCGACCGAAGATCAGGATCGGTGCGATCACCAGGGGCAAGGCCACCACCACGATACTGGTGAGCTTGGGGTTGGTGATGAACAACAGGACGATCCCGCCGATCACCATCAACAGATTGCGCAGGAACAACGACAGCGAAGACCCGATGACCGATTGCAGCAGCGTGGTGTCGGCGGTCAGGCGGGACTGGATTTCGGAGCTGCGATTGTCTTCGTAAAAACCCGGGTGCAGGTAAATCAGATGATTGAACACGTCACGCCGGATATCGGCGACGCAGCGCTCGCCGATCCACGACACCAGGTAAAACCGTGCAAAGGTTCCGATCGCCAGCCCCACGACCAGCAACATGAACAGGCCAATGGACTGATTGAGCAGGTGTGGCGACTGGGTCATGAACCCCTTGTCCACCAGCAGGCGGATGCCCTGCCCCATGGACAAGGTGATGCCGGCGGTGACAATCAACGCCAGCAAGGCGCCGAAGGCCTGCCAGCGATACGGCGCAATGAAACGACTGGCCAGGCGAACGGCACGGCGGTGACGGGCAGAGAGCATCGCAAACATCCGGGACAAGACAATCATTAGGGTCAGCCTACACCGCTCAATGGGGTGGCTCGCTGCAAATCACAATGAGTCAGGTTAATTATGTCCACCAACACTAGAGGCTAGACGCTATTGGTCTAAAGTTCGGGTAGCCACGGGAAGGCATTTCTGCTGGACTGGGTCTGTCCCCCCGGAAAGATCGCAGGGAGTTGTCATAGCCCGGTCACCTGGCGGCTCTACAGTAAGCACACAACCTGATGAGGAGACAGGCCATGTCCTTGCAACACAGCAGCGATGACAAGATTCAAGTGATCCGCACGCAACCAGACCAGTCTCTGGGCTGCTCGATTATCGACGAGCAAGGCCGCGAAGTACCGATCACTGAAGAAATGATCCAGAAAGCTTGCAGCGAACTGGAAAAGCGATTGGTCAAGCCTGCCGAACAAGAGTGATATAGCCACCGTCTTCTTGACCCGGCCCATAGTTGGCCGGGTTTTTTATACCTGCTGATCCGATCCAGAACTGTGGCGCGCCCTTCGCGAGCAGGCTCGCTCCCACAGGGGGCTTGTGGCGCATGAAGATCCAGTGTGGGAGCGAGCCTGCTCGCGAAGGGGCCGCCACGGCCCATCAGATTGTCGCCGCCCCCAACGCCGCCACAATCCGCTGCAACTCAGGCGCATCCCCCTCGATCCGCACCTGCAACCCGTCGATCTCACGGCGCGAAGGATAATTCTTGCGCAGCACATCGAATGCCGCGCGCTGCTCGCTGACACTGCCGACAAGGCTGCGACGGAAATCCGCATCGTCACGACGCGGGTCATACACCCCGCGGCACAGCATCGCCAAGGCCCAGGCCGGGTCGCTTTGCGCATTCAGGGTCACGTGCGACAGCCAGGGTGCCGGCAGCAAATCGCTCAGGCTGACGCGGGCCGGTTGCCCGAGGAAATCGCAATACGCCTGATAAATCTGCGCGGTGCCCCGCTGCTTGCCGTCGAGGCTGTAACCGGCAATGTGCGGCGTGGCCAGCACGCACAGCTCGGCCAGCGCCACGTCGACTTCAGGCTCGCCTTCCCAGACATCGAGCACTGCTTGCAGGTCTTCACGCTCCAGCAGTACATCGCGCAGTGCCGCGTTGTTGACCACCGGTCCGCGGCTGGCATTGATCAGCCAGGTACCGGGCCTGAGCTGATTGAGGCGTTTTTCATCGAACAGATGCCAGGTCGATTGAGGCCCCTGCTTGGTCAGCGGCGTGTGCAGACTGATGACGTCGCACTCTTCGATGATCTGCTCAAGGCTGACGTAGTCACCGCCTTCAGTCGCCTGCCGTGGTGGATCGCACACCAGCACCTTCCAGCCCAGGCCCTGCAGGACCTTGACCAGTCGGCCACCCACCTCGCCGGCGCCGACCACGCCGTAGGTGCGCCGGGTCAGGTCGGCCCCTTCGATTTCGGCCAGGGTCAGCAAGCTGCCGAGCACATAGTCGACCACGCCGCGGGCATTGCAGCCCGGTGCGCTAGCCCAGGTGATGCCGGCCTGCTGAAAGTAATCCAGGGCCAGATGATCGGTGCCGATGGTGCACGTACCGACAAAGCGCACCTTGCTGCCTTCGAGCAGCGCGCGATTGACGTTGGTCACCGAACGCACCAACAGCACATCGGCCTGCTCGACCATGGTACGGTCGATGGCGCGACCCGGTACCCGGCGGATTTCACCGAAGCCTCCAAAGAAGGCATCGAGCAGGGGGATATTTTCATCGGCAACAATCAACATGGCAGGCTCCTTTGGCGGATCGGCAGTGTAGGCGTAGATGCCTCGTTACGCCTAGCCTGCATACCGTGTAGGAGCTGCCGCAGGCTGCGATCTTTTGACTTTGTTTTTAAGGGCAAGATCAAAAGATCGCAGCCTGCGGCAGCTCCTACAGAGATTACAAATCGGTAACACGAGCTTTTTCCTGACTGCCGCGTCAACGCGTAGAATGCGCGGCTGTGCATCAAAACCCTCTTGGACGTTTCGCTATTGAATCCTGTTATTGAAAGTACCGTCGCCACTGCTCCCGCGCGGACGACACCCGTTCGCCTGGAACTCAAGGGCCTGCTCGGCCTGGCCCTGCCCATCATGATCGCGCAACTGGCCACCACGGCCATGGGCTTCGTCGATGCGGTGATGGCCGGCCGCGTCAGCCCACGGGACCTGGCCTCGGTGGCCCTGGGCAACTCGATCTGGATTCCGGTCTACCTGTTGATGTCCGGCGTTCTGCTGGCGACCACACCCAAGGTCGCGCAACGCTTTGGCGCCGCGCAGTTCGACCAGATCGGCCCGTTGGTACGCCAGGCGCTGTGGCTGGCATTGTGTGTCGGCTTGATCGGCAGCGGCCTGCTGCTCGGCGCCGAACCGATCCTGCACTGGATGAAAGTCGATCCGCAATTGATCGAGCCGAGCATGGGTTACCTGCACGGGATCGCCTTCGGATTTCCCGGCATGGCGTTCTATTACGTATTGCGCTGCTACAGCGATGGCATGGGGCGTACCCGCCCGAGCATGGTCATCGGCTTGTGCGGCCTGCTGCTGAACATCCCGCTGAACTATGCGTTGATCTACGGCCATTTTGGCGCACCGGCCCTGGGCGGCGTCGGTTGCGGCTGGGCCAGCGGCATCGTGATGTGGTTCATGGCGTTGAGCATGGCCGGCTGGACCTTCTGGGCCCCCTTCTATGCCCGCACCCGGGTGCTGGTGCGCTTCGACCGCCCGCAATGGGCCGTGATCAAGCGCCTGGTCGGCATTGGCCTGCCGATTGGCATCGCCGTCTTCGCCGAGTCCAGCATCTTTGCGGTCATCGCGCTGTTGATCGGCAGTCTCGGCTCTACCGTGGTGGCCGGGCATCAGATCGCCCTCAATATCAGCTCGTTGCTGTTCATGATTCCTTATTCGCTGGGCATGGCGGTGACCGTGCGCGTCGGTCAGGCACTGGGGGCCGGCAATCCCTGGCAGGCGCGTTTCGCGGCGAAGGTCGGGCTCGGCGCGGCACTGGTGTTCGCGGCGTTCTCGGCGAGCCTGATCCTGCTCCTGCGCGAACCGATCGCCTCGATCTACACGCCTGACAAGGCTGTGATCCAGATTGCGTCGATGTTGATTGTCTATGCCGCGCTGTACCAGTTTTCCGATGCCATCCAGGTGATCTGCGCAGGCGCGTTGCGTGGATACCAGGACACCCGGGTGACCATGATCCTGACCTTGTTCGCCTATTGGGGCATCGGCCTGCCGGTCGGCTACGTGCTGGGACTGACCGATTGGTTCGGTCCGGCCAGCGGCCCAAGCGGGCTGTGGGAAGGGTTGATTGCCGGTTTGAGCTGTGCGGCGCTGATGTTGTCGATCCGCCTGACGCTCAGTGCGCGCCGGCGAATTCGTAACAGCCGCTCGGCCGGCTGATTGCACAAATTGTAGGAGCGAGCTTGTTCCGGGCGGCGTTCCGACGAAGGTCGTGAACGGTAACGCGTAAAACCAGATGCCTAACGGCGCCTTCGTTTTTTCGCGAGCAAGCTCGCTCCTACAGTTGCGTCATGATGCGAACTTAAACGGACTTCTTGCGAATCCAGTAGAGATAAGTGCCCTCCTCCTCGTGCTGCGCCACCAGTTCGTGGTCGAGAAACACACAGAACTTGGGAATGTCACGACGGGTCGACGGGTCTGTGGCGATGACCTTGAGCAGGCCGCCGGGCACCAGGTCACGGATGTGCTGGTGCAGCATCATCACCGGCTCGGGGCAGTTGAGGCCGGTGGCATCGAGGGTGCCGTCTACCGGCGTATCAAGCAATTCACTCATGATTCACTCCTGAAACTGGCCGGCATTGTCGCGCATTGCCGGGTGTAACGTCATCTGTGGCAATACGCCGCCCCCTGTAGGAGCTGCCGAAGGCTGCGATCTTTTGATTTTGTCTTTAAGGGCAAGATCAAAAGATCGCAGCCTTCGGCAGCTCCTACAGGGGCCGGTCGGCTAGCGGGACTTGGGTTTCTTCACGTCCAGCCGACGCAAATGGCAGGTCACTTCCTCGCGGTCGTGGTACAGCTGCTTGCAGCCGATCTCGACCTTGATGCCCCGCGCCTTGAAACCATCGGCAATGCGCTCGAGCAGACGCTTCACCTCGGCATAGCGCTGTTTCATCGGCAGCTTGAGGTTGACCACCGCCTCGCGGCAATGGCCGTCACCGATCCACTCTTCCAGCATCGCCGCATTGCGCGCCGGCTTCTCGACGATGTCGCAGACCATCCAGTCCACCGACTGCTTGGGCTTGAAGGTGAAACCGTCGGCCATCAGGTGTTGCACCAGACCGGTGTCCATCAGGCTTTCGGCCATCGGGCCGTTGTCGATGGCGGTCACCAGCATGCCGCGGTTGACCAATTGCCAGGTCCAGCCACCCGGAGCGGCCCCGAGGTCGACGCCGGTCATGTCGCTGTGCAGGCGCTCGTCCCACTGGTCGCGAGGGATGAAGTGGTGCCAGGCCTCTTCCAGCTTCAGGGTCGAGCGGCTCGGCGCCTCCCGAGGAAACTTCAAGCGGGGAATGCCCATCGGCCACATCGCCGAGTTGTTCGACTCGGCCAGCCCCATGAACACCTCACGGCCGCTTTTGAAGGTCAGCAACAGCCGCGGCTTGTGAGCGTCTTCCACCAGTTTGCCGGCGGCCATCAGCGCCTTGCGCAGGTGCACTTCGAACTTTTTGCAGAAGTTCGACAGTTCCTTGCCATCATTGGTATCGACCATTTCCAGCCACAGGCTGCCGCACAGCGGAAAGTCCGCCATATGGGCGAGAATCACGCTGATGCGGTCGGTTTCCGGCAGATCGATGAAGATCCCCCGGGCCCACTGGCGCGGGAAGATCAGCTCGGCGAAACGCTGCCCGCGCATCAGGCGCTCGGCGCCGTCTTCTTCGGTGCAGACGAACTCGGCGCAAGCGGTGGCGGCTTTGGCCTTGGCGTAGCCGGCCACGTTCAAGCGCGCGGCGAGGTCGGAAATCTCGGAACAGACTTCGCCTTCGAAGCCCGGCCGGCAATGCATGAATAGGGTGTTCATTCTTACTCCTGGACCCTGTAGGAGCGAGCTTGCTCGCGATGGACTCCAGGGCGGCGCATTTATTCAGGAAACACGCGTTATCGTTAACGTCCATCGCGAGCAGGCTCGCTCCCACAAAGAGAGACCGCTTGCCCTGAAGCAAAGCCTGTCACGAAAACCGGCGCATGATAGCCGAGATCGGAACCTGGGGTCTGTCCATAGAGTCCAGTTATTAGCCAGCTACCGAAAACAGGGCTAGGTTTAAGGCTCTGTCCGTCCCCTCAGTCCGTAGCCGTGCGGACTTCAAGGAGTGATCGTAATGCCGTCCCTCGATAGCCTGAAGACGTTGAAAACCCTGCAAGTCGGCAACAAGACCTACCACTACTTCAGCCTGCCCGACGCCGCCAGGAGCCTGGGCGAGCTGGACAAGTTGCCGATGTCGTTGAAAGTCCTGCTGGAAAACCTGCTGCGCTGGGAGGACGAAAAAACCGTCACCGGCGCCGACCTCAAGGCACTGGCCGCGTGGCTCAAGGAGCGTCGCTCCGACCGCGAAATCCAGTACCGCCCGGCGCGGGTGCTGATGCAGGACTTCACCGGCGTTCCCGCCGTGGTCGACCTGGCCGCCATGCGCGCGGCCATGGCCAGGGCCGGCGGCGATCCGCAGCGCATCAACCCGCTGTCGCCGGTGGACCTGGTGATCGACCACTCGGTGATGGTCGACAAGTTCGCCAGCAGCAGCGCCTTCGAGCAGAACGTCGACATCGAAATGCAGCGCAATGGCGAGCGTTATGCGTTCCTGCGCTGGGGTCAGAGTGCCTTCGACAACTTCAGCGTGGTGCCGCCGGGCACCGGGATCTGCCACCAGGTGAATCTTGAATACCTCGGTCGCACGGTCTGGACCAAGGACGAGGACGGCCGCACCTATGCCTTCCCCGACACCCTGGTTGGCACCGACTCCCACACCACCATGATCAACGGCCTCGGCGTGCTGGGCTGGGGTGTCGGTGGTATAGAGGCAGAAGCGGCGATGCTTGGGCAACCGGTGTCGATGCTGATTCCCGAAGTCATCGGTTTCAAACTCACCGGCAAGCTCAGGGAAGGCATCACCGCCACCGACCTGGTGCTGACCGTGACCCAGATGCTGCGCAAGAAAGGCGTGGTGGGCAAGTTCGTCGAATTCTACGGCGACGGCCTTGCCGACCTGCCGCTGGCCGACCGCGCGACCATCGCCAACATGGCGCCGGAATACGGCGCCACCTGCGGTTTCTTCCCGGTGGACGACGTCACGCTGGAGTACTTGCGCCTGTCCGGCCGCCCTCTTGAAACGGTGCAATTGGTCGAGGCCTACAGCAAGGCCCAGGGCCTGTGGCGCCTGCCCGGCCAGGAGCCGGTGTTCACCGACAGCCTGGCGCTGGACATGGGCAGCGTCGAAGCCAGCCTCGCGGGACCAAAACGCCCGCAGGACCGGGTGTCGCTGCCGAATGTCGCGCAAGCCTTCAGCGACTTCGTCGACCTGCAATTCAAACCCACCAGCAAGGAAGAGGGTCGCCTCGAAAGTGAAGGTGGTGGTGGCGTCGCCGTCGGCAACGCCGATATGGCCGGCGAAGCGGATTACGATTACGAAGGCCAGACCTATCGCCTGAAAAACGGCGCCGTGGTCATCGCCGCCATCACCTCCTGCACCAACACCTCCAACCCGAGTGTGATGATGGCGGCCGGGCTGGTGGCGAAGAAGGCCGTGGAAAAAGGCCTGAAACGCAAACCCTGGGTGAAGAGCTCGCTGGCCCCCGGCTCGAAGGTGGTCACCGACTACTATAAGGCGGCCGACCTGACCCGTTACCTCGATGAATTGGGCTTTGCCCTGGTCGGCTACGGCTGCACCACCTGCATTGGCAACTCCGGGCCGCTGCCGGAACCGATCGAGAAAGCCATCCAGCAAGCCGACCTCACCGTGGCGTCGGTGCTCTCGGGCAATCGCAACTTCGAAGGCCGGGTGCATCCCTTGGTGAAAACCAACTGGCTGGCCTCACCGCCATTGGTGGTCGCCTATGCGTTGGCGGGCACGGTACGCACCGACCTCAGCCGCGAACCGCTGGGCGAAGACAAGGACGGCAAACCGGTTTACCTGCGGGACATCTGGCCCAGCAGCCAAGAAATCGCCGACGCGGTGAATCAGGTCAACACCGCCATGTTCCACAAGGAATACGCCGAAGTGTTTGCCGGAGACGAACAATGGCAGGCAATCGAGGTTCCGCAAGCGGCGACCTATGTCTGGCAGGACGACTCGACCTACATCCAGCATCCCCCTTTCTTCGACGACATCGGCGGCCCGCCGCCCGTGGTCAAGGATGTCAGCGCAGCGAACATTCTCGCCCTGCTCGGCGACTCGGTGACCACTGATCACATCTCCCCCGCCGGCAACATCAAGGCGGACAGCCCGGCAGGGCAGTACCTGCGCGACAAAGGCGTGGAACCGCGGGACTTCAACTCCTACGGTTCGCGGCGCGGCAACCATGAAGTGATGATGCGCGGCACCTTCGCCAACATCCGCATTCGCAACGAAATGCTCGGCGGCGAGGAAGGCGGCAACACCCGCTACATTCCCACCGGGGAAAAAATGCCGATCTACGACGCCGCCATGCGCTATCAGGCATCGGGCACCCCGCTGGTGGTGATTGCCGGCCAGGAATACGGCACCGGATCGAGCCGCGACTGGGCGGCCAAAGGCACCAATCTGCTGGGCGTCAAAGCGGTCATCGCCGAAAGCTTCGAACGCATCCATCGCTCCAACCTGGTGGGCATGGGCGTGCTGCCGTTGCAGTTCAAGCTGGACCAGAACCGCAAGAGCCTGAACCTGAACGGCAGTGAAACCCTGGACATCCTCGGCTTGAGCGGTGTCGAGCTGACGCCACGGATGAACCTGACACTGGTCATCACTCGCGAAGACGGCAGCCGCGAGAAAGTCGAGGTGTTGTGCCGCATCGATACGCTCAATGAGGTGGAGTACTTCAAGTCCGGAGGGATTCTGCATTACGTGTTGCGGCAGCTGATTGCGTCGTAACTGACGAGCAATACACAGACACACACCGCCTTCGGGCGGTGTTTTTATATATGTCGCCTACATCCCTATAATCGCGCGCCGCAATCCCTTGTGGGAGCGAGCCTGCTCGCGATGGCAGTGTGTCAGTTGGAATCAATATTGACTGGCACAACGCCATCGCGAGCAGGCTCGCTCCCACAGGGGGGTGGTGGTGCATCGCACATTCAGACACAAGGACTTCAAATGATTGCCCTGCCATGGACGTTTCTGGCCCTGCTCACCCTCGGCTACGGATTGGCGCTGAGCTATGGTCACCTCGATTGGCGGGCGGCAATCTCGGTGATGCTGCTGTTGACCGCAGGCTTCACCGTTCGCCAGCACGTGATTCCTGGTCTACGCATCCTCGGCCACGGCCTGTTCATCGTTCTGGCGCTGGCCCTGGCATTGCACTGGCTACCGGGCTTCCATAACGGTCGCGGCATTGCGCTGCAGCGTTTCAGCGAAAACGCCATCCCGTTTTCCATGTTCCTGAACCTGGACAAACCGCTGATCGGCTTCTGGCTGCTGTTGGTCTGCCCATGGATTGTCGGTCGTTACCCGTTGCGCTCCTTTCTATATGCCACCGCACTGGCACTGACCTTGAGCGCCGTGCTGACACTGGGCGGCGCGCTGTTGCTGGGTGTCATCGCCTGGGCGCCGAAATGGCCTGATCAGGCCTGGCTGTGGCTACTGAACAATCTGCTGCTGGTGACGCTGGTCGAGGAAGCGCTGTTCCGCGGCTACATCCAGGGTGGCCTGAGCCGTTGCCTGAAAAACCTGCGCCATGGTGAAAACCTTGCCCTGCTCCTGGCTTCGTTGATCTTCGGCCTGGCCCATGCCGGGGCAGGCTGGCAATGGGTCCTGCTGGCCAGCCTGGCCGGGATCGGCTATGGCCTGGCCTACCGTTTCGGCGGGCTGGCGGCCGCAATCGCCACCCACTTCGGCTTGAACCTGCTGCACTTCAGCCTGTTCACCTATCCGATGCTCGCCGGCTGACGCAAGGGTCATTTTGCGACGCATTGCTGATTTTCGAAAAATAACCTCAACAATCCGCCGGTCTTGCCGATACAGCACTTGAAAGCCTTGCGGATTAAAAAAGCCATGCGTAACAACCAGCCAATTACACAACGCGAGCGGACCTTCCCGGCCCAGCAACGGTTGATTTCCACCACCGATGCCAAGGGCATGATCACCTACTGCAACGACGCCTTTGTCGAAATCAGCGGGTATTCCCGAGAGGAACTGATCCGTGCACCGCACAACCTGGTCCGTCACCCCGACGTCCCGGCCGCGGTGTTCGCACACATGTGGGGCACACTGAAACAAGGCTTGCCATGGATGGGCATTGTGAAGAATCGCTGCAAGAGCGGTGACCACTACTGGGTGAACGCCTATGTGACACCGGTCTTCGAAGGCAATCAGGTGGTCGGTTACGAGTCGGTGCGGGTCAAGCCCACCGCCGAACAGATCCGCCGTGCCGAAGCGCTCTACCAACGCATCAACCAGGGCAAGTCAGCCATCCCCTCCTCGGACAAATGGCTGCCGATCCTGCAGGACTGGCTGCCGTTCATTCTGGTCAGCCAATTGAGCTTCATGATCGGTGCATCGCTGAACTCCCATTGGGGTTTTGCCCTGGCCGCCGGACTCTCGGTGCCGCTGGGCCTGATGGGCCTGCAGTGGCAACAGCGCGGGATCAAGCGTTTGCTGCGCCTGGCCGAGCAGACTACCTCCGACCCCTTGATCGCACAGATGTACACCGACAGTCGCGGCGCCCAGGCGCAGCTGGAGATGTCCATCCTCAGCCAGGAAGCACGCTTGAAAACCTGTCTGACGCGACTGCAGGACACGGCCGAGCACTTGACCGATCAGGCCAGGCAGTCCGATGCCCTGGCGCACAACAGTTCCAGCGGCCTGGAACGTCAACGGGTCGAGACCGAGCAGGTGGCCACCGCGGTCAACCAGATGGCCGCGACCACCCAGGAAGTCGCCAGCCACGTACAACGCACCGCCGACGCCACCCAGGAAGCCAATCGCCTGACCGGTCGCGGTCGTGACATCGCCGGGGAAACCCGCGAAGCCATCCAGCGCCTGTCGGTGGTGGTCGGTGAAACCGGCGTCACCGTGACCCAGCTGGCCAAGGACAGCAACGAAATCGGTGGCGTGGTCGATGTGATCAAAGGCATCGCCGACCAGACCAACCTGCTGGCCCTGAACGCCGCCATCGAAGCGGCCCGTGCCGGTGAGATGGGCCGTGGTTTTGCGGTGGTGGCCGACGAAGTCCGTCAGCTGGCGCAACGCACCAGCGAGTCCACCGGGCAGATTCATGCGCTGATCGCCAAGCTCCAGCATACTGCCGGTACTGCGGTGCAAACCATGGAAGCCGGGCATCGTCAGGCGGAAGAAGGCGTGGCGCGAGTGCTGGAAGCGGACAAGGCACTGGTGGGGATCAGTGAAGCGGTGGCCAACATCACCGACATGACCACCCAGATCGCCGCCGCGACCGAAGAGCAAAGTGCCGTGGCCGAAGAAATCAGCCGCAACATCAGCAACATCTCGGCGCTGGCGGACCAGACCTCGGAGCAGGCGCAGAACTCGGCGTTGTTGAGTGAAGAGCTGACCAAGACTGCGAACACTCAGTATTCGTTGGTGGAGCGGTTCAACCGCTGACAGCAAAGTCAAAAGATCGCAGGCTGCGCCAGCTCCTACAGGGGCTGCCGAAGGCTGCGATCCTTTGATCTTGCATGTTAATCAATCACACCACTGATCCCTGTAGGAGCTGCCGAAGGCTGCGATCTTTTGATCTTGCTTCCTACAAAAAGCCAGCCACCCTGCCCGCCGCAGCCGCCAAATGCTGCTCATGGCTAAACCCCGAAGCCTTCAACGGCTTCAAGTCATGATCCCCTGCCACCAGCCAGAACACCTCAATGCTCGGTGACAATGCGTAAGCCTCGACCGCCTCGCGATTGCCCAAAGCATCCCGCTCGCCCTGCACAATCAGGGTTCGGGTTTTCAAAGCAGCCAAATGCTCGACCCGTGGCTTCTCCGGCTTGCCCACCGCATAAAACGGATACCCCAGGCACACCAGCGCATCCGCCCCCAACTCATCGGCGAGCAAACTGGCCATGCGCCCGCCCATGGACTTGCCGCCGATCGCCAGCGGCCCAGTGACATGGCGTCGCACCTGGGCATACACCTCACGCCAGCATTCGAGCAATTTCGGCGCCGGATTCGGTGGACGCTTGCCGCCGTCGAGGCGCCGCTGCGCCATGTACGGAAACTCGAACCGCAACACGTTGACGCCTTGAGCGGCGAGGCGTGCAGCCATGTCGCTCATCCAGTCGCTGTCCATCGGTGCGCCGGCGCCGTGGGCGAGGATCAGCGTCGCCGCTGCCGTGCCAGTGGCGGCATTCCACAACCATCCATGATCCCGCACGCACTGCGCCCATTGATCCCCGTCAATACCGGCCTTGTGCCCTTTGCCCATGCTTGCCTCGCTTTCAGTCTGCCTATAACTCCGGCCGAAGGGTGCGCTGCCTTGCGCGAGTGCGCCCACTTCGGCTGAACCGTGGATGGGGAACCATGAACACTTCTATCAGTACCGCCTACAACTACAAGGTGGTCCGCCAATTCGCCATTATGACGGTGGTGTGGGGCATCGTCGGCATGGGGCTCGGGGTTTTTCTCGCTGCCCAGTTGGTCTGGCCCGAACTCAACTTCAATTTGCCCTGGACCAGCTTCGGCCGCTTGCGCCCGTTGCACACCAACGCGGTGATCTTCGCCT
Organism: Pseudomonas sp. GW821-FHT07G06; assembly: GCF_058986625.1. NCBI lineage: Bacteria > Pseudomonadati > Pseudomonadota > Gammaproteobacteria > Pseudomonadales > Pseudomonadaceae > Pseudomonas > Pseudomonas sp. GW821-FHT07G06. The sequence continues at coordinate 213,781 of NZ_JBYSVW010000005.1, read as the reverse complement.
TCGGCGGCTGCGCGCTGTTCGCCAGCTCGTTCTATTCGGTGCAACGCACCTGCCAGACGCAATTGTTTGCGCCGAAAATCGCCGCGTTCTGCTTCTGGGGCTGGCAGCTTGTGATCCTGCTGGCGGCTATCAGCCTGCCGCTGGGCTACACCAGCTCCAAGGAATACGCCGAGCTGGAATGGCCGATCGACATCCTGATCACCATTGTCTGGGTCGCCTACGCCATCGTGTTCTTCGGCACGATCATGCAGCGCAAGACCAAACACATCTATGTCGGTAACTGGTTCTTCGGTGCGTTCATCATCACCGTGGCGATCCTGCACATCGTCAACAACATGGAATTGCCGGTCAGCTTCACCAAGTCCTACTCGCTGTACTCCGGTGCCACCGACGCGATGGTGCAATGGTGGTACGGCCACAACGCCGTGGGCTTTTTCCTCACCGCCGGTTTCCTCGGCATGATGTACTACTTCGTGCCGAAACAGGCCGAGCGCCCGGTGTATTCCTATCGCTTGTCGATCGTGCACTTCTGGGCGCTGATCACCCTGTACATCTGGGCCGGCCCGCACCACCTGCACTACACCGCACTGCCGGACTGGGCACAGTCGCTGGGCATGGTGATGTCGCTGATCCTGCTCGCACCGAGCTGGGGCGGCATGATCAACGGCATGATGACCCTGTCGGGCGCCTGGCATAAATTGCGCAGCGACCCGATCCTGCGCTTCCTCGTGGTGTCGCTGGCGTTCTACGGCATGTCGACCTTCGAAGGGCCGATGATGGCGATCAAGACGGTCAACGCCCTCTCCCACTACACCGACTGGACCATCGGCCACGTACACGCCGGCGCCCTCGGCTGGGTGGCGATGATTTCCATCGGCGCGCTGTACCACATGATCCCGAAAGTCTTCGGACGCGAGCAGATGCACAGCATCGGCCTGATCAACGCGCACTTCTGGCTCGCCACTATCGGCACCGTGCTGTACATCGCCTCGATGTGGGTCAACGGCATCGCCCAGGGCCTGATGTGGCGTGCGGTGAACGAGGACGGCACGCTGACCTACTCCTTCGTCGAAACCCTGGTGGCCAGCCACCCTGGCTTCGTCGTGCGGCTGGTGGGTGGCGCGATCTTCCTCAGCGGCATGTTCCTGATGGCCTACAACACCTGGCGCACCGTGCGGGCCTCGCAGCCTGCCGAAGTCGCCGCTGCCGCGCAGATGGCCTGAGGAGTCCGCCATGAAACACGAAACTATCGAGAAAAACGTCGGCCTGTTGCTGCTGCTGATGATCCTGGCCGTGAGCATCGGTGGCCTGACCCAGATCGTCCCGCTGTTCTTCCAGGACGTGACCAACAAGCCGGTGGAAGGCATGAAGCCCTACACCGCGCTGCAACTGGAAGGCCGCGACATCTACATCCGCGAAGGCTGCGTCGGCTGTCACTCACAGATGATCCGTCCGTTCCGCGCCGAGACCGAGCGCTACGGGCACTACTCGGTGGCCGGCGAAAGCGTTTGGGACCACCCGTTCCTGTGGGGCTCGAAACGTACCGGGCCGGACCTTGCGCGGGTCGGGGCGCGCTACTCGGATGACTGGCACCGCGCGCACTTGTACAACCCGCGCAACGTCGTGCCGGAGTCGAAGATGCCCGCCTACCCGTGGCTGGTGGCCAATCAACTCGACAGCAGCCACACCGAAACCAAGATCAAGGCGATGCGCACCCTGGGCGTGCCGTACACCGACGAAGACATCACCGGCGCCGTTGCCTCGCTCAAGGGCAAGAGCGAAATGGATGCACTGGTCGCCTACCTGCAAGTGCTCGGCACTGCCATCAAGAGCAAGAGGTGAGCCATGGTTGTTGAGATGAGCACTGGAATGATCCGCGGCCTGGGCACCGTCGTTGTCTTCATCGCCTTCGTCGGCCTGACCCTGTGGGTGTTCAACGGCAAGCGCAATCCGGAATTCGCCGAAGCGCGCCTGCTGCCGTTCGCCGACGAACCACAACCCGACATCACCGAAGATTCAGCAACAAGGAGTACCCGGCCATGACCACCTTCTGGAGTACGTGGATCTGCGTACTGACCATCGGCAGCCTGATCGGCCTGACCTGGCTGCTGATCGGCACCCGCAAGGGCGAGACCAAGGGCAGCGTCGACCAGACCATGGGCCACAGTTTCGATGGCATTGAGGAGTACGACAATCCGCTGCCGCAATGGTGGTTCATGCTGTTCGCCGGCACGCTGGTGTTCGCCGTCGGCTACCTGATCCTTTATCCCGGCCTGGGCAACTGGAAAGGCATCCTCCCCGGCTATGAGAACGGCTGGACCGGCGCTCACGAGTGGGAAAAGGAAATGGCCAGGGCTGACGCCAGGTTCGGACCGATCTTCGCCAAATTCGCGGCAATGCCTCTGGAAGAAGTGGCCAAAGACCCGCAAGCGCTGAAAATGGGCGGCCGCCTGTTTGCCTCCAACTGCTCGGTGTGCCACGGCTCGGATGCCAAGGGTGCATTCGGTTTCCCCAACCTGACCGACAGCGACTGGCGCTGGGGCGGCCACGCAGAAACCATCAAGACCACCATCATGGGTGGTCGGATGGCGATGATGCCGGCCTGGGGTGAAGTCCTGGGGGAAGAAGGCGTGAAAAACGTCGCCGCTTATGTGCGCCATGATCTGGCCGGCCTGCCGTTGCCGGAAGGCAACAAGGCGGACCTGCAAGCCGGACAGCAAGCCTTCAGCACCACCTGCGTGGCTTGCCATGGGGCAAACGGCCAGGGCACCGAAGCCATGGGCGCGCCGAACCTGACGCACCCGGCCGGCTTCATTTACGGCACCAGCCTGACCCAGCTTGAACAGACGATTCGGCATGGTCGCCAGGGCCATATGCCGGCGCAGAACGAACTGCTCGGCAACGACAAGGTGCAACTGCTGGCCGCGTATGTGTACAGCCTGTCCCACGGTTTGAATACCGAGCGCCTGCAGGCTGAAGACAACCGCGAATAAATCCCGACCGCTCTGCTGCCGCATTCTCCCGGATGCGGCAGTTCCCTGCCCCTTTGCGACGCATTGTCGCACCCTCTCTGACTCTTCCTTTCGGTTCCCCGGATTCAGGTCTAAGCTTCCCCCGATGCGGACTGGCCGGTGCCGGTTCCAGGTCGACCCTGAACGATGTGTTCGACGAATCTGCCCGATGACAGGCCGCAAAGGCTGGTAGATACCGGCTGTCGCGCCAGTTGCCTTCGGTCAGCCAAACGTTGCGTTTGAACACACCCCGTTACATCCGACCTGACCCCCTCGCCTGATCAGTCCGCCGGGACGTTTTGCCCGCGGGCAATTTTGTCCCTACGCGGCGCATGGAAAGGCCGCAGAATCAGCATTTGAAAGCATTGACCCAGGTCATGGCGCGTTGCAATGACCCCCTGCTTTCTCCATACTTGCGGCCGATTTTTAATCCTAATAAAACACCCAAACCGTGGAACCTTAGAATGAGCACAGCAATCAGTCCGACTGCTTATAACTATAAGGTAGTCCGCCAGTTCGCCATCATGACGGTGGTCTGGGGGATCCTTGGCATGGGGCTCGGTGTCTTCATCGCCTCGCAACTGGTCTGGCCGGAGTTGAACTTCGGTCTGGCATGGACGAGCTTTGGACGCCTGCGCCCGCTGCACACCAACCTGGTGATTTTCGCCTTCGGTGGATGTGCACTGTTTGCCACTTCTTATTACGTCGTGCAGCGAACCTGCCAAACGCGACTGATTTCCGACAGCCTCGCGGCCTTCACCTTCTGGGGATGGCAAGCGGTGATCGTCGGCGCGATCATTACCTTGCCGATGGGTTTCACCACCACCAAGGAATACGCGGAACTGGAATGGCCCCTGGCTATTCTGCTGGCCATTGTCTGGGTCACCTACGGTCTGGTGTTCTTCGGCACCATCGTCAAGCGCAAGACCAAGCACATCTATGTGGGTAACTGGTTCTACGGTGCCTTCATCGTCGTGACCGCGATGCTGCACATCGTCAACCACATGTCGCTGCCGGTCAGCCTGTTCAAGTCCTACTCGGCCTACTCGGGTGCGACTGACGCAATGATCCAGTGGTGGTACGGCCACAACGCCGTGGGCTTCTTCCTGACCACCGGCTTCCTGGGCATGATGTACTACTTCGTGCCGAAACAGGCCGAGCGTCCGATCTACTCCTATCGCCTGTCGATCGTGCACTTCTGGGCGCTGATCACCCTGTACATCTGGGCCGGTCCCCACCACCTGCACTACACCGCACTGCCGGACTGGGCTCAGTCGCTGGGCATGGCGATGTCGATCATCCTGCTGGCACCAAGCTGGGGCGGCATGATCAACGGCATGATGACCCTGTCGGGCGCCTGGCATAAGCTGCGCACCGACCCGATCCTGCGTTTCCTCGTGGTGTCCCTGGCGTTCTACGGCATGTCGACCTTCGAAGGCCCGATGATGGCCATCAAGACCGTCAACTCGCTGTCGCACTACACCGACTGGACCATCGGCCACGTACACGCCGGTGCATTGGGCTGGGTAGCGATGATCTCGATCGGCGCCATCTACCACATGATTCCGAAACTGTTCGGTCGTGCGCAGATGCACAGCACCGGCCTGATCAACACGCACTTCTGGCTCGCAACCATCGGTACCGTGCTCTACATCGCCTCGATGTGGGTCAACGGCATCACCCAGGGCCTGATGTGGCGTGCAATCAACGACGACGGCACCCTCACCTACTCGTTCGTCGAAGCACTGCAGGCCAGCCACCCGGGCTTCATCGTCCGCGCCCTGGGTGGTGCGTTCTTCGCCACCGGCATGCTGTTCATGGCCTACAACGTCTTCCGTACCGTACGCGCCTCGAACCCGGCTGAAGCCGAAGCCGCCGAACAGATCGTCGTAGTTGGAGCTCACTGATGAAGCATGAAGCAGTCGAGAAGAATATTGGCCTGCTGGCCTTCTTCATGGTCATCGCCGTCAGCGTCGGCGGCCTGACCCAGATCGTTCCGCTGTTTTTCCAGGACGTCACCAACAAGCCGGTCGAGGGCATGAAGCCCCGCACCGCCCTTGAACTGGAAGGCCGGGATGTTTATATCGCCAACGGTTGTGTCGGCTGCCACTCGCAGATGATCCGTCCGTTCCGTGCTGAAACCGAACGTTATGGCCACTATTCGGTCGCCGGTGAAAGCGTCTGGGACCACCCGTTCCTGTGGGGTTCCAAGCGTACCGGTCCGGACCTGGCCCGTGTCGGCGGTCGTTACTCCGATGACTGGCAGCGTGCGCACTTGTACAACCCGCGCAACGTCGTGCCCGAGTCGAAAATGCCGGCCTACCCGTTCCTCGTGGAAAACAAGCTCGACGGCAAAGACACCGCCAAGAAAATGGAAGTGTTGCGCACGCTCGGCGTCCCTTACACCGACGAAGACATCGCCGGCGCCAGGGATGCCGTGAAGGGCAAAACCGAAATGGACGCGCTGGTGGCCTATCTGCAAGGCCTGGGCACCATCATCAAAAGCAAACGGTGAATTAGATGGATATCGGGATGATTCGTGGCCTGGGCACCGTTGTCGTGATGGTGGCCTTCATCGGACTGGCACTGTGGGTGTTCAGTCCCAAGCGCAAGTCGGAGTTTGAAGACGCGACCTTGCTGCCTTTCGCGGATGATCCCGAAGCCATCAAGCACGTCGAGCAAGCTTCTAGGAGTAACAAAGAATGACTACATTCTGGAGTCTGTACGTCACAGTCCTCAGTCTCGGTACGATCTTTTCCCTGACCTGGCTGCTGCTGTCGACCCGCAAGGGCCAGCGCACCGAGCAGACAGACGAGACGGTCGGGCACTCCTTCGACGGGATCGAGGAGTACGACAACCCGCTGCCGAAATGGTGGTTCATGCTGTTCGTGGGCACCATCATCTTCGCACTGGGCTACCTGGCGCTGTATCCGGGCCTGGGTAACTGGAAAGGCCTGCTGCCGGGTTACGGCTACCTCGACAACGAGAAGCAGACCCCCTTCGCCAACGGCCAGACCGGCTGGACCGGCGTCCACGAGTGGGAAAAGGAAATGGCCAAGTCGGACGCCAAGTTCGGTCCGATCTTCGCCAAGTTCGCGGCCATGCCAATCGAAGAAGTGGCCAAGGACCCGCAAGCCCTGAAGATGGGTGGCCGCCTGTTCGCCTCCAACTGCTCGGTTTGCCACGGTTCCGACGCCAAGGGCGCCTATGGCTTCCCTAACCTGACCGACGCCGACTGGCGCTGGGGCGGCGAGCCGGAAACCATCAAGACCACCATCATGGGCGGCCGTCATGCGGTGATGCCGGCGTGGGCTGAAGTGATCGGCGAGCAAGGCGTGGCCGACGTGGCCGCGTTTGTCCTGACCAACCTCGATGGCCGCAAGCTGCCGGAAGGCGCCAAGGCCGACCCGGTTGCCGGACAGAAACTGTTCGCCGCCAACTGCGTGGCGTGCCACGGTCCGGAAGGCAAGGGCACGCCAGCGATGGGCGCACCCAACCTGACTCACCCGGCAGCGTTCATCTACGGTTCGAGCTTCGCTCAACTGCAGCAGACCATCCGCTACGGCCGTCAGGGCCAGATGCCTGCGCAAGAGCAACTGCAAGGTAACGACAAGGTTCACCTGCTGGCCGCTTACGTCTACAGCCTGTCTCACAGTGAGAAGGCAGCGGACGCCGAGTAAGGCAAAGGCTTGAAGCAACAAAAAACGGCCCCGCCAAATCACATTGGCGGGGCCGTTTTCATTTCAAATCCATGCACACTTATTTGCGCACAGCTCCGTGGACTTGCTGGCAAGCCCTCCCGGTTTTTATTTTTCACACACCCTTCGATCAACCAATAAAAAACGGCTTCAGCATTTTAGTTGTCGAAGCGGCTTTTTATACGTTCATGAATACACTTCGCATTCATGTGTATTGACTGTAATCAAGGAAGGTTACCGCCACCTAAACTGTCGATACCGCCAGTCCCTTTCTTATTGCCTGAAGATCGTTCTGCCTGGAGTTTTTGCGCAGTCGGCTTCACCGTATCGACAGTCGTAGCGGGTGCCGGAATCGTGCAGTCTGCACCAGGCTTATGAGCTTCGACAGTGACTGGACCAACAGTCTGAGTTGCTCGAGTGCAATCTTTATCATTAATAGACATTTTTACTTATCCTTAAGTAGACATTTACAACGTATACGACGCGCAATAAAATTTATTACCACCGCACTAACAACCTATTAAATCAAGAGTAAAATATCCATCTACAAATAATCACAAAGCATGACCAAAGTTAAAAATATATTCTTCACGAATAAAACTTATCCGCCCTCTTAAATTATTAGACAGAAAACAAAACATCAAACGATCAAACCAGAACAGTCAAGTTAAGATGTTTCCCGCGCATCAGCCCACTGATATCCGCACCCTCGCCGAAACGGACTGTTTGTTCACACTAACCGCACGGCCTTGCTGAAAACCGTCCATACTTCACAAGTCAATTGACTCAGATCACGTTTTGTTACATTCGCTACACCATTCATGATTTTTACCCAACGCGACCAAAGGTCGCACCCGCAGGCTAGAGCGACAGGCGTATCATTGCGCCACTGCAACACCCCTTTTTGACCGCGGTCGGCACGTACTGACCGAGGCACTTTTCCACTGCCGTGGGATGCAATGATGAGCAACCAGATTCCGGTACACGACGTCACTCCACCCACCAAGAACGCGAACAACAGCGTCGACCTCTACGCCGCCAGGGAAAAAATCTACACCCGCGCCTTCACCGGCCTGTTCCGCAATCTGCGGATGACCGGCGGCGCCCTGTTGTTCCTGCTGTATTTCGGTACGGTGTGGCTGGACTGGGGCGGTCATCAGGCGGTCTGGTGGAACCTGCCGGAGCGCAAATTTTTCATATTCGGCGCCACCTTCTGGCCCCAGGACTTCATCCTGCTGTCCGGCATGCTGATCATCGCCGCGTTCGGCCTGTTCTTTATCACGGTGTACGCCGGACGGGTCTGGTGCGGATATACCTGCCCGCAAAGCGTCTGGACCTGGATCTTCATGTGGTGCGAAAAAGTCACCGAAGGTGATCGCAACCAGCGCATCAAGCTCGACAAGGCGCCGATGAGCGCCAACAAGTTCCTGCGCAAGTTCAGCAAGCACAGCCTGTGGCTGTTGATCGGTTTCGTCACCGGCATGACCTTCGTCGGTTACTTCTCGCCGATCCGCGAACTGGTGTTCGACTTCTTCACCGGTCAGGCGGATGGCTGGTCTTATTTCTGGGTCGGTTTCTTCACCCTCGCCACTTACGGCAACGCCGGCTGGTTGCGCGAACAGGTGTGCATCTACATGTGCCCGTACGCACGCTTCCAGAGCGTGATGTTCGACAAGGACACCCTGATCGTTTCCTACGACCCGCGCCGCGGTGAAAGCCGTGGCCCGCGCAAGAAAGGCATCGATTACAAGGCCCAGGGCCTGGGTGACTGCATCGACTGCACCATGTGCGTCCAGGTCTGCCCGACCGGTATCGACATCCGCGACGGCCTGCAAATCGAATGCATCGGCTGCGCCGCCTGCATCGATGCCTGCGACGCCATCATGGACAAGATGGAATACCCGCGCGGGCTGATCAGCTACACCACCGAGCACAACCTGTCCGGGCAGAAAACCCATAAACTGCGTCCACGCCTGATCGGCTATGCCGTGGTATTGCTGGCGATGATCAGCTTGCTGGTGACCGCGTTTTTCATGCGTTCGCTGGTGGGCTTCGATGTCAGCAAGGACCGCGTGCTGTACCGCGAGAATGCCGAAGGGCGGATCGAAAACGTCTACAGCCTGAAAATCATGAACAAGGACCAGCGCGACCATACCTACCTGCTCGAAGCCTCCGGCCTGCCGGATCTCAAATTGCAGGGCCGGCGCGAGATCAAGGTCGCGGCCGGCGAGATCGTCAGCCAGCCTGCCGAGCTGTCCGTCGCACCGGAAAAACTGCCGTCGAGCACCAACGAGGTGAAATTCATCCTCAAGGATGCCGATGACGACAGCGTCCACATTGAAGCCAAGAGCCGGTTCATCGGCCCACAAATTCGTTGAGAGAACTGAACATGCCCGCAGCAACTGCCGCAAGTCCCTGGTACAAGCACCTCTGGCCGTGGATCATCATCGGGATCCTGGCCTGCTCGGTGACCCTGACCTTGTCCATGGTGACCATCGCGGTGAAGAACCCGGACAACCTGGTCAACGACAACTACTACGAAGCCGGCAAAGGCATCAACCGCTCCCTCGACCGTGAGCTGCTGGCCCAGAACCTGAAAATGCGCGCCAGCATTCATCTCGATGACGTGACCGGCGAAGTTGACCTGCGCCTGAGCGGCGACAGCCATCCGAAAACCCTGGAGCTGAACCTGATCTCGCCGACCCAGCCGGAGAAGGATCGCAAGATCACCCTGGCCCGCAGCGAAACCGAACAGGGTCGCTACATCGGTCAACTGAGCGACAAGATCGAAGGCCGGCGCTTTGTCGAATTGCTCGGCACCCAGGACGAGCACATCTGGCGCATGTTCGAAGAAGAACTGGTCAACCATGACAAGGATCTGCTGCTCGGTGATGAACCTCTGCAAGGCGCCGAAGACCTGTAGGAGCTGCCGCAGGCTGCGATCTTTTGATCTTGCTTTTGCAGCGGTCCCAAAAAGATCGCAGCCTCGTTTCACTCGTCAGCTCCTACAGTGATGAGGCCCACCCAGACGCCATAGATCAGCCATGACCACCCCACTCCCCTGCTACCACTGCGCCCTGCCCGTCCCGGCCGGCAGTCGCTTCACCGCCGTCGTACTCGGGGAGTCCCGCGAGTTCTGCTGCCCGGGTTGCCAGGCCGTGGCCGAGGCCATCGTCGCCGGCGGCCTGGATAGCTATTACCAGCACCGCAGCGAAGCCTCGGCCAACCCCGAGGCGCTACCGGTACAACTGGTCGACGAACTGGCGCTTTACGACCGCGCCGATGTGCAGCAGTCCTTTGTCCGCCACGAAGGCGCAATGGCCGAAACCACGCTGCTGATGGAAGGCATCAGTTGCGCCGCCTGCGGCTGGTTGATCGAAAAACACCTGCGCACCTTGCCGGCGGTGGCCGAAGCGCGCCTGAACCTGTCCAACCACCGCCTGCACGTGCGCTGGAGCGACGCGCAATTACCCCTGAGCCAGGTCCTCAGCGAGCTGCGCCACATCGGGTACGCCGCACACCCCTATCAGGCCGACCGCGCCAGCGAACAACTGGCCAGCGAAAACCGCCTGGCCCTGCGCCAGCTTGGCGTGGCCGGATTGCTGTGGTTCCAGGCGATGATGGCAACCATGGCCACCTGGCCTGAATTCAACATCGACCTCAGCCCCGAACTGCACACCATCCTGCGCTGGGTCGCGCTGTTCCTCACCACCCCGATCGTGTTCTACAGCTGCGCGCCGTTTTTCAATGGCGCCATGCGCGATCTGCGCACCCGCCACCTGACCATGGACGTTTCCGTGTCGCTGGCCATCGGCAGTGCCTACGTTGCCGGGATCTGGACCTCGATCACCGGGGTCGGCGAACTGTATTTCGATGCCGTCGGCATGTTTGCCCTATTCCTGCTGGCCGGGCGCTACCTGGAGCGGCGCGCCCGCGAGCGCACAGCCGCCGCCACCGCGCAGCTGGTGAATCTGTTGCCCGCCTCGTGCTTGCGCTTGACCCCCGAAGGCCAGAGCGAACGCATTTTGCTCAGCGAACTGCGAATCGGTGATCAGGTACTGGTTCATCCAGGCGCCATTCTCCCGGCCGACGGCAAGATCCTCGACGGCCAATCGAGTATCGACGAATCGCTGCTGACCGGCGAATACCTGCCACAACCCCGCACCCTCGGCGATGCGGTCACCGCCGGCACCCTGAACGTCGAAGGCGCACTGACCGTCGAGGTCCTGGCTCTGGGCCAGGACACACGCCTCTCGGCCATCGTTCGCCTGCTCGATCGCGCCCAGGCCGAAAAACCGCGCCTGGCGGAAATCGCCGACCGCGCCGCGCAATGGTTCCTGCTGTTTTCACTGATCGCGGCTGCGGCCATTGGCCTGTTGTGGTGGGAACTGGACTCATCGCGAGCCTTCTGGATCGTGCTGGCGATGCTCGTGGCGACCTGTCCGTGCGCCTTGTCGCTGGCGACGCCGACCGCTCTCACTGCGGCCACCGGCACCTTGCACAAACTCGGTCTGCTGCTGACCCGCGGCCATGTGCTGGAAGGCCTGAACCAGATCGACACGGTGATTTTCGACAAGACCGGCACTCTCACCGAAGGCCGACTGGCGTTGCGCTCGATCCGCCCCCTCGGCGCCCTCGACAGCGACCAATGCCTGGGCCTCGCCGCCGCCCTGGAAAACCGCTCCGAACACCCCATCGCCCGCGCTTTCGGACGCGCGCCGATGGCGGCCGAAGAAGTCCACAGCACCCCGGGTCTTGGCCTGGAGGGGCTGGTTGAAGGGCGGCGCCTGCGCATCGGTCAACCGGGATTCGTCTGCGAACTCAGTGGTGCCAAGTCGCCGCCGATGCCCGAAGAAGCCGGCCAATGGCTGCTACTCGGCGACAGCCAGGGGCCGCTGGCCTGGCTGGTCCTCGATGATCGCTTGCGTGCCGATGCGCCGGCCTTGCTGGCCGCGTGCAAGGCGCGGGGCTGGCGCACGCTGTTGTTGTCCGGTGACAGCTCGCCCATGGTCGCCAGCGTGGCGGCTGAACTGGGCATCGATGAAGCGCGCGGCGGCTTGCGCCCGGACGACAAGCTGCAAGTCCTGCAACAGCTGCACAAGGAAGGTCGCAAGGTGTTGATGCTGGGTGACGGCGTCAATGACGTGCCGGTGCTGGCGGCGGCGGATATCAGCGTCGCCATGGGCTCGGCCACTGATCTGGCGAAAACCAGTGCCGATGCGGTGCTGCTGTCCAACCGCCTCGACGCGCTGGTGCAAGCCTTCAGTCTGGCGCGGCGCACCCGTCGGGTCATTATCGAGAACCTGTTGTGGGCCGGGTTGTACAATGGCCTCATGTTGCCTTTCGCCGCCCTCGGCTGGATCACTCCGGTCTGGGCGGCGGTAGGCATGTCGATCAGTTCGTTGACCGTGGTGCTGAACGCGCTGCGCCTGACTCGAATGCCGAGCGAGCGCGCCCTCGACACCCCGCCAGAAACCCGCCCGCTGCCGGCCTGAGCCACGCGGGCATGGAGTCCAGATGCCAGCTCTTTACGTGATGATTCCCGCTGCGCTGCTGATCGTGGCCATCGCCGTCTATATCTTCTTCTGGGCGGTCGACAGCGGGCAGTACGACGACCTCGACGGCCCGGCCCACAGCATCCTGTTCGACGACCAGGACCCGAACCACACCGCCGCCGTAGACGAGGCCAGCGGCCAACCGGCCAAACCGCAAGACAAGGCCCCGCCCCATGCTTGAACTGGCGCCACTGCTGGTATCGGCGGTGATCCTCGGCTTGCTCGGCGGCGGCCATTGCCTGGGCATGTGCGGCGGCTTGATGGGCGCGCTGACCCTGGCGATTCCCAAGGAGCAACGCAGCCGCCGCTTTCGCCTGTTGCTGGCCTACAACCTGGGACGGATTCTGAGTTATGCCTGCGCCGGACTGTTGATCGGCCTGGCCGGATGGGCCGTGGCCAGTAGCCCGGCGGCGATGGTCCTGCGTGTCCTCGCCGGCTTGCTGCTGATTGCCATGGGCCTGTACCTGGCCGGCTGGTGGAGCGGCCTGACCCGTATCGAAAGCCTCGGTCGAGGCTTGTGGCGGCACATCCAGCCAGTCGCCAATCGGTTGCTGCCGGTATCGAGCCTTCCGCGCGCGCTGCTGCTGGGTGCGCTCTGGGGCTGGCTGCCGTGCGGCCTGGTTTACAGCACCCTGCTATGGTCGGCCAGCCAGGGCAATGCGCTGGACAGTGCATTGTTGATGCTCGCGTTCGGGCTTGGCACCTGGCCGGTGCTGCTGGCGACAGGCCTGGCCGCCGAGCGCGTCACCGCGGTGTTGCGCAAGCGCAGTGTGCGGATGGCGGGTGGGATGCTGGTGATGTTGTTCGGCATCTGGACCTTGCCGGGACCGCATCAGCATTGGCTCATGGGTCATTAAACCGGCGGCGCGCCCATCGCGAGCAAGCTCGCTCCCACAGGTTTTGTGTACACAGCGACTCCCCCTGTGGGAGCGAGCTTGCTCGCGATGAGGCCCTCACAAACGACAAAGATTCTGACCTTGATGCAAATCAAGATGCCCCACCCCGACCTCGCATAAGGTGGCCGACACTGCCAGCCTATCCGGGGAATGCCCGCATGATGCTCGACGCCATTCGTTGGGACACTGATCTGATCCGCCGTTATGACCTGGCGGGACCCCGCTACACCTCGTACCCGACCGCCGTGCAATTCAACAGCCAGGTCGGCACCTTCGACCTGTTTCATGCCCTGCGCGACAGCCGCAAGGCCCAACGTCCATTGTCCCTGTACGTGCACGTGCCGTTCTGCGCGAACATTTGCTACTACTGCGCCTGCAACAAGGTCATCACCAAGGATCGCGGCCGGGCACAGCCGTATTTACAGCGCCTGGAACAGGAAATCCAGCTGATCGCCTGCCACCTCGACCCCACGCAGAAAGTCGAGCAACTGCATTTCGGTGGCGGCACGCCGACCTTTCTCAGCCACGACGAACTGCGCCAGCTGATGGCGCACTTGCGCAAACACTTCAATTTGCTGGACGACGATTCCGGCGACTACGGCATCGAGATCGACCCCCGCGAGGCCGACTGGTCGACCATGGGACTGCTGCGCGAACTGGGCTTCAATCGGGTCAGCATCGGCCTGCAGGACCTTGACCCGGCGGTGCAGCGAGCGGTCAATCGCCTGCAAAGCCTGGAAGAAACCCGAGCCGTGATCGACGCTGCCCGCACCTTGCAGTTTCGCTCGATCAATATCGACCTGATCTACGGCCTGCCGAGGCAGACGCCGGAGAACTTCGCCCGCACCGTTGAAGAGGTCATCAACCTACAACCGGACAGATTATCGGTGTTCAACTACGCCCACCTGCCGGAGCGCTTCATGCCGCAGCGGCGCATCAACAGCAATGAACTGCCGACACCCGCGCAGAAACTGGAAATGCTGCAGCGCACCATCGAGCAACTGATCAGCGCCGGTTACCGCTACATCGGCATGGACCACTTCGCCCTGCCCGACGATGAGCTGGCGATCGCCCAGGAAGAGTCGACCCTGCAACGCAATTTCCAGGGCTACACCACCCACGGTCATTGCGATCTGATCGGCCTCGGCGTCTCGGCAATCAGCCAGATCGGCGACCTCTACTGCCAGAACAGCAGCGACCTGAACCACTATCAGAACACCCTGGCTTCAATGCAGCTGGCCACCAGCCGCGGCCTGCTGTGCAATGCCGATGACCGGCTGCGGCGCGCGGTCATTCAGCAATTGATCTGTAATTTCAGCCTGGAATTTTCCGACATCGAACAGGCCTTCAACATCGATTTCCAGGGCTACTTCGGCGAACTCTGGCCCCAACTGCAAGGCATGGCCAAAGACGGGCTGATCGAGCTCGGTCGCGACAGGATCACCATCCTGCCCGCCGGGCGACTGTTGGTGCGTTCGGTATGCATGGTGTTCGACGCGTACCTGGAACAACACAGCCGCCAGCGATTTTCACGGGTGATCTAATTCTGCAAGCTCGCGTCCCGGACTGGCCTCGATCTCCTATGGTGAGTTACCCTTACGTCTTATGTGTGAATTCCCACAAGGATTGAAGAAATGTCCGAGCCAGTAAAACAGCGCGCTCATAGTCAAGCCCATTGCAAGGATTGCAGCCTGGCCCCTCTTTGCCTGCCACTTTCGCTGAATCTGGAAGACATGGATGCGCTGGACGAAATCGTCAAGCGCGGCCGACCGCTGAAAAAGGGCGAGTTTCTGTTTCGCCAGGGCGATACCTTCGATTCTGTCTACGCAGTCCGCTCCGGCGCCCTCAAGACCTTCAGCCTGAGCGACTCCGGTGAAGAACAGCTCACCGGCTTCCACCTGCCCAGCGAACTGGTCGGCCTGTCGGGCATGGACACCGAAAAGCACCCGGTGTCGGCACAAGCCCTGGAAACCACTTCGGTGTGTGAAATTCCTTTCGAACGCCTCGACGAACTGGCCCTGCAACTGCCGCAGTTGCGCCGTCAGTTGATGCGCGTGATGAGTCGCGAAATCCGTGACGACCAGCAGATGATGCTGCTGTTGTCGAAAAAGACCGCCGACGAACGCATCGCCACCTTCCTGGTCAACCTGTCGGCACGCTTCCGCGCCCGGGGTTTTTCCGCCAATCAGTTCCGCCTGAGCATGTCGCGCAACGAAATCGGCAACTACTTGGGCCTGGCGGTGGAAACCGTTTCCCGGGTATTTACCCGCTTCCAGCAAAACGAGCTGATTGCGGCAGAAGGCAAGGAAATCCGGATTATCGACCCGATCCAGCTGTGCGCCCTGGCCGGTGGCTCACTGGACTGAAACAAAACGTCGTGGCTGAGCGAAACGGTTCAGCCGCCGTTATACTGCGTCGTTTGCAGCCCTGCCAGGACACCTAGACGATGGTCTTCGACTCCTTCGACATCAAATCCCTCATCCGCCCTGTCATCGACTTCCCGAAACCGGGCGTGATCTTTCGCGACATCACCCCGCTGTTCCAGTCGCCCAAGGCCCTGCGCCTGGTGATGGACAGCTTCGCCCACCGTTACGTCGAGGCTGATTTCACCCATATCGGCGCGATGGACGCCCGTGGCTTCCTGATCGGTTCGGTACTGGCCTATCAGTTGAACAAGCCGCTGGTGCTGTTTCGCAAGCAAGGCAAACTGCCGGCTGACGTGCTGGCCGAGGGCTATGCGACCGAATACGGCGAAGCCTTCCTGGAAGTGCACGCCGACAGCCTGTGCGAAGGCGACTCGGTGGTGATGTTCGATGACCTGATCGCGACCGGCGGCACCCTGATTGCCGCCGCCAACCTGATCCGTCGCATGGGCGCGCGAGTGCATGAAGCGGCGGCGATCATCGACCTGCCGGAGCTGGGTGGTTCGCAGCGCCTGGAGGACATGGGCATTCCGACGTTCTGCCTGACGCAGTTTGCGTTGTCCGATAAGTAAGCGGCGCCAAAGCCGACGCCATTCGCGAGCAGGCTCGCTTCCACATTCGACCGCGTTCCGTCAGGACGAATGCAATCCACTGTGGGAGCGAGCCTGCTCGCGAAAGCGTCAGCCGCTACACCGCCAGACTCAAAGCCCCATCTGCTTGCTGATGATCTCGTTCATCACTTCCCGCGTCCCGCCGCCAATCGACAAAATCCGGTTGTCGCGGTACAGCCGCTCCACCAGGCTCTCGCGCATGTAACCCAGCCCACCGAGTATCTGCACCGCATCGGTCACGATCCGGTCTGCGGTATCCGTTGCAAAATTCTTGGCCATGGAAATTTCCTTGATCACACTCTGCCCCACCGCCATCTTTGCCGCCTGGCGGTAAGTGAATTCCCGGGACACTTCCAGCGCGGTCGCCATCTCGGCGAGGCGATGCTTGATCACCTGAAACTTGCCGATCGGTTTGCCAAAGGCCTCGCGCTGGCGCGCCCATTTCAGGCTTTCCTCCAGCGCCAGCTGTGCGGTCATGTTGGCCATCAGTGCCAGGGCCAGGCGTTCGCTCTGGAAATTGCCCATGATGCAGGCAAAGCCCATGTTCTCGGCGCCGATCAGGTTTCCCACAGGCACCGGGCAATCATCGAAAAACAGTTCGGCCGTGTCTGACGCCCACCAGCCCATTTTCTTCAGTTGCCGTCCTACGGTGAAACCGGGCGTGCCCTTTTCGATCAGCAACAGGCTGATGCCGGAGAACCCCGGCTCACCGGTACGCACCGCGACGGTATAAAAGTCCGCACGCACACCACTGGTGATAAAGGTTTTGCTGCCATTGACCCGGTAAAAGTCGCCATCGCGCACGGCGCGGGTTTGCAGGTTGGCGACATCGGAGCCGCCGCCGGGCTCGGTGATGGCCAGGGCGCTGATCTTCTCTCCCGACAACACCTGGGGCAGCACACGATCACGCACTTCCGGTCGTGCCCACTTGAGAATGGGCGGCAAGCCGATATCCAGCGACCCCAGGCCGGCAACCAGCCCGCCTGAGCCGCAGCGCATCAACTCTTCGCTGGCGGCAACCTTGGCGAACAGATCCCCTTCGTGGCTGCCTCCGTAAGCCTCCGGGTACCCGATGCCGAGAATCCCCGCTGCGCCGGCCTTGAGGTAGAGCTCGCGAGGAAAGCTTTCGGCTTCTTCCCACTGCTCGATATCAGGAAGGATCTCGCGTTCGACGAAACGCCTGACGCTGTCACGGACCAATTGGTGGCTGGGGTCGAAGTATTCCTGAAAGGCAGACATCGGCGAGCTCCACTGAAGGGGTCAGTGAAGTTAACCGAGCGCTTGCTTGGTTTTCAACAGGATTGTGTCATTCAGATGGACCGCGTCGCCTGCATCGCGAGCAAGCTCGCTCCCACATTGGTTTTATGTATGCCGCACTACCCTGTGGGAGCGAGCTTGCTCGCGATGGCGTCAGCATGGACGCCACATGAACTCAGAGCGAAATCGGCTTGCGCCCGGCAAACGAATGCGCCAGTGTGCCGCCATCCACCAGTTCCAGCTCACCACCGAGCGGTACGCCATGGGCGATGCGCGAGGCGATCAGGCCTTTGCTGCTGAGCAATTGGGCGATGTAATGCGCTGTGGCCTCACCTTCCACGGTCGGGTTGGTCGCCAGGATGACTTCGGCGAACGTGCCAGCCTCTTCGATCCGCGCCATCAATTGCGGGATGCCGATGGCTTCCGGCCCCAGACCGTCGAGCGGCGACAGATGCCCCTTGAGCACGAAGTAGCGCCCGCGGAAACCGGTCTGCTCCACCGCATAGACGTCCATCGGGCCTTCCACCACGCAGAGCAAGGTGTCGTCGCGACGGGTATCGGCGCATTGCGGGCACAGATCATCTTCGGTCAGCGTACGGCACAAGCGGCAGTGACCGACCCCCTCCATGGCCTGGCTCAAGGCCAGCGCCAGGCGTGAGCCGCCGCTGCGGTCACGCTCGAGCAACTGCAACGCCATGCGCTGGGCGGTTTTCTGACCCACGCCTGGCAAAATTCGCAGGGCGTCGATCAGTTGGCGAATCAAAGGGCTGAAGCTCATGGTGGAAAAGTCCGACAAAACAACGAGACGCGGTTTATACCCGCGCCTCGGTTGAGCGTCAAATTGCAGCGTCAATTACTCAGTCCCGGGAAACCCGAACCACCAGTTTGCCGAAGTTGCGCCCCTCCAGCATGCCGATGAACGCGTCGGGAGCCTGTTCCAGGCCATCGACCACGTCTTCGCGGAATTTCACTTTGCCATCACGCACCCAGGGTGCCATGGCACTGAGGAATTCCGGCTGGCGATCACCATAGTCATCGAACACGATGAAGCCCTGGATACGCACCCGCTTGGTCAACAGGGTGCGCTGCAACAGGGGCAGGCGATCCGGCCCGCTCGGCGCTTCATGGGCGTTGTAGGAGGCAATCAGGCCGCACAGTGGAATCCGTGCCTTGGGATTGAGCAACGGCACCACGGCGTCGAAAACCTTGCCGCCAACGTTTTCGTAGTAGATGTCGATGCCCTTGCCGCAGGCCTTGGCCAGTTCATCGGCAAAGTCCGGGCTCTTGTGGTCGATACAGGCGTCGAAACCCAACTCGTCGACCACATAACGGCACTTGTCCGCCCCGCCGGCCACACCGACCACGCGCAGTCCCTTGATCTTCGCCACCTGGCCGACCACCGAACCCACCGCGCCGGAGGCCGCTGCAACCACCAGGGTTTCGCCGGCCTTGGGCTGGCCGATGTCCATCAGGCCCATGTACGCGGTCATGCCCGGCATTCCCAGCACCCCAAGGGCCATCGACGCACTGGGCAATCCCGACGGCACCGGGATGATGCTGCGCCCGTCATTGATGCTGTGGCTTTGCCAACCGGTGGCACCGACCACCAGGTCACCGTCCTGAAACTTCGGATTGAGCGAGCGCTCGACCCGGCTGACCGCGCCGCCGGTCATCACTTCGCCGATTTCCACCGGTGCGGCGTAGGACGGAGCGTCGCTCATGCGTCCGCGCATGTAGGGATCCAGCGACAGGAAAACGGTCTTGAGCAGCACCTCACCGTCGGCGAGTTCCGGCAACGCCACCCGCTCCATGCGGAAGTTTTCCGGTGTTGGCGCGCCGACCGGACGTGAAGCCAGGACAATGCGTTGATTGAGGGTCATGGGGTCGGACATGGCAGCGTCTCCTGTGATCGATGGGGTTGGGTGATATAGGGAGCAGACCTTTGTGGCGGTATGGCGTTCGATGTGTTTTCAGTTGCACCGGGGTGAATTCTTCGCGAGCAGGCTCGCTCCCACATTTGCAATGCAATCCCTGTGGGAGCGAGCCTGCTCGCGAAGGCGCCATCACGGACGACACATCCCCAACAGACAGAAACAAAAATGCCAGGCGCAATGCCTGGCATTTTTTGTAGCTCATCTGCCGCCTGAAGGCGAATCAGAATGGCAGTTTCATGCCCGGCGGCAGTTGCATGCCGGCAGTCATGCTGCCCATCTTGTCCTGGCTGTTGGCTTCGATCTTGCGCACGGCATCGTTGACCGCGGAGGCGATGACCGCTTCCAGCATTTCCTTGTCGTCTTCGCTCATGCCTTCGACCAGGCTCGGGTCGATGGTGACGCTCTTGACGTCATGACGCCCGGTCATCACCACGGTGACCATATCGCCACCGGCCTTACCGGTGACTTCGGCGTTGGCCAGTTCTTCCTGCATCTTGGCCATTTTTTCCTGCATCTGCTGCGCCTGCTTCATCAGGCCGGCCATGCCACCTTTCATCATGGTAATCACCTCAAAAGTACTTGGATCAAAACAGCGCCCGGCGGAATGTAGCCGAGCGCCTTCAGTTATTAGCCCTGAGTGACCAGGGCGTCGACAGGTTCAATAGTATCGTTACGGACCACCGCACCGAACTGCTGCATCATTTGCTGGATGAACGGATCGCCGTGGATCGATTCCTCCGCCTCGCGCTGACGGTTGGCGCGGCGGCGCGACGCCGCTTGTGCCGGGGTTTCCTGCTCGGGCTTGATCAGCTCGATGCTCAGGGTCAGCGGGCGCTGGTGATACTGGTTCAGCGCATCGTTGAGGCGACGCTGCTGAGTGGCGTTGAACAAGGCACTGTGGGCCGGGTCCAGGTGCATCAGCCAATTGTCGCCATCCACCGCGATCAGCGTGCAGTTGGCAGCGATGCTGCCGGTCATGCCGGAAATCGGCAATTTCGGGAACAGCTCCAGCCATTGCAGGGCCAGGCCGGTGGCCGGCATTGCCGCGGGCTCAGGCTCGGGCTCGGGAGCCGGGTCGGCGGCATGCTCGCTGGCCAGTTCGTCGAGGTAACTGTAGGCCGAATCCATGTCCGGCTCGATGTAATCCTCGTCCAGCGGCGGCTCGTCATCCAGGTCCATGCCCGGCGTTGCGGCATCGACCTCGGCCACCGAAGGCTCCGGGATTGGCGCGGCGGCCCACTCAGGTGCGTCCGGCACCACGCTGTCCGGGGTCGGCAACGGCATCGGCGGTAACTCGGGTTGTTCGCTGGCGGTTTCCAGCACCGGCTCCACCGCCGGTTGCTGAACGGGGGCTGGCGCGACCGGCTCATTCCACGGCAGGTCGACCACCTCTTCGACCACAGCCGCTTCAACCACAGGCACAGGCGCAGGTTCTGGCACAACGACCGGCGCCACCGGTTCCGGTGCTGGCGCAGGAGCCGCCACTGGCGCAACCGCTATCGGTGCAACGGCCGCAGCGGCTACCGGCGCAACGACCTGCGCGGCAGCCACTGAGTTTGCGGAATCAACTGTGGCCTGGCTGATCCCCACTGGCTTTAGCGGTTGCCTCGGGGCATCCGCGGTGTCTGCGGGCCGGAACGCCAGCATCCGCAGCAACACCATTTCAAAACCGCCCCGGGGATCCGGCGCCAGCGGCAAGTCGCGGCGGCCGATCAGGCCCATCTGGTAGTAGAACTGCACATCTTCGGCCGGCAAGGCCTGGGCCAGTGCCAGCACGCGATCGCGGTCGCCGTGACCGTTATCGACACCTTCCGGCAAGGCCTGGGCAATGGCAACGCGGTGCAGCACGTTGAGAATTTCCGAGAGCACGCCATTCCAGTCCGGGCCTTGTTCGGCCAGGTGGCGGACGGCTTCGAGCAACGCCTTGGCATCGCCTTCGATCAGCGCATGCAGGACGTCGTAGACCTGCCCGTGATCGAGGGTCCCGAGCATCGCCCGCACATCGGCGGCCAGGACCTTGCCTTCACCGAAGGCAATCGCCTGGTCGGTCAGGCTCATGGCATCACGCATCGAACCGTCGGCAGCACGGCCCAGCAACCACAGTGCATCGTCCTCAAACGGCACGTTCTCGACACCCAGCACGTGGGTCAAGTGCTCGACAACCCGTTCCGGCGTCATGTTCTTCAGGGAGAACTGCAGGCACCGCGACAGAATCGTTGCCGGAAGTTTCTGCGGATCAGTGGTCGCCAGGATGAACTTGACGTACGGTGGCGGCTCCTCGAGGGTTTTGAGCAGCGCGTTGAAGGAATGGCTGGAGAGCATGTGCACTTCGTCGATCAGGTAGACCTTGAAGCGCCCACGGCTCGGGGCGTACTGCACGTTGTCGAGCAATTCGCGGGTATCTTCGACCTTGGTGCGGCTCGCGGCGTCGATCTCGATCAGGTCGACAAAGCGGCCCTCGTCGATTTCGCGACACACCGAACACTCGCCACAGGGGGTCGAAGTGATACCTGTCTCACAGTTAAGGCATTTGGCAATGATCCGCGCGATGGTGGTCTTGCCGACCCCACGGGTACCGGTAAAGAGGTAGGCGTGGTGCAGCCGCTGGCTGTCCAAGGCATTGATCAGAGCCTTGAGCACATGGGTCTGGCCGACCATTTCGCGGAACGAGCGCGGACGCCATTTACGTGCAAGAACCTGATAACTCATCGAAAACCGTCGCAGCGAAGGAAGCAGAAGCGGCTAATGCTAGCGGAGCAAGGCACAAATTGCATCCGGTGCGCTCGTGTATTGTGGCTAAGCTGCACATCGGGGGCATTTAACGGAGTGTTTATGCGGCTGGCCTTGGGGACATTGCTGTTGATCAGCCTGGACGGCGCGGCGGCGCCAGCACCGCTGCGTTTCGTGATAACCGACAGCTGGAGCATGCCCATGGTGCAGCTTGAGCGGGGCAAACCGACCCAGGGCATCCTCTATGACATGATGCTCAGCCTCGCGACCCAGGTCGGCGTACCGGCCGAATTCCACGTATTGCCTCGCAGGCGCATACAAGGCGCCATGGAGCAAGGCGAGGTCGATGTCCGCTGTTATGCCGCGCAATCGTGGCTGCCCGAGCAGCCTGGCGATTATCTCTGGAGCATCCCGCTCTTCACACAACCTGACTTATTGATCACCCGGCATGCGCCGCCCGACGCAGTCAAACCCGCCGACTTGCCGCAACAGCCCATTGGCACCGTGCTGGGCTACAGCTACCCGACCCTGCAGCCGCTGTTCGACACCGGCCAACTGCAGCGCGACGACGCACGCAATCAGGAACAAGTGCTGGAAAAGCTCCTGGCCGGCCGCAATCGCTATGCCGTCAGCAATCAATGGAGCCTGGACTGGTTCAATCACCGCCTGCTGCCGGAGCAGCAACTGCAAAACGTGGCAGTGCTGCAGGAAAACCGTCTCGGTTGCTACGTTCGCAACGACCCACAGGTCCCGGTGCAGAGCATTCTGCGCACCCTGGCGCGGATGAAGATGTCCGGGGAGATCGATGAAATTGTTCGGCTGTATATCGGTGGCGAGCCTGCGGCTGTGGATAAAGTGAAAACGACGAAAAACCGCCCCGGAGAAGATCCTGGCAGTTAGCGAAAGTCTATATTCAAGGATGTGACGCGAGAGAACACTCGCGTGGCGTTAAGGTGGTAACCCTACCAGCCACACCCCGGCACACAATGTCACCGCTGCGGCTGCTCCCTTCCAGGCCTGACCGGGTTCACGGTTGATCGTTGCGGGGGGACCGATAGGGTCACCATAACGACGCTCACCTGTCGGCGAGCCGCGCCATTGTACCTATCTGAGGCGAAGTTACAACCGTTGGTTTCGGATAAAAAACATGAGGGGCTTCAAGCACTTGCTATTGCGCCTCAAGCACCGCATCCGCCCTGCCGCCCGCCTGCTGAATCACCAGGTGAATGAAGTGCAGCTTGGCAATGACAGTAGGCGGCAGGACGAACGGATAGAAATCCGGCTGCCCCATGCTGCGTGACAGCTCGTTGAGCATGCCGGCCAGTTCGATCCAGGCGTTGACGAACGACAGGAAAGCCGCGCCGCCGGGATGCTGCGGATCGTAGAGAGTTTGGGGTGGAAACGGCTGATAGTCGAAGTCCATTTCCCGAGCGCTCATGCCAAACCCCAGTGCGGTGTCCACGGCGTCCATCATGTGCAGGTAATGCGCCCAGGTTTCCGCCCAGTCTTCCCACGGGTGCATGGTCGCGTAGGCGCTGACGCAGTGTTGCTGCCAGTCGAGCGGCGCGCCCTGCTGATAATGCCGTTCGAGGGCATCGGCGTATCTCGCGCGTTCATCGCCAAACAAGCCGCGAAAAGGCTCAAGCCATTGGCTATGGGCGATCAATCGGTCCCAGTAGTAATGCCCGACTTCGTGACGAAAATGCCCGAGCAACGTGCGATAGGGTTCGTGCATTTGCACCCGTACCTGCTCGCGGTGCGCGTCGTCGGCCTCCTTGATATCGAGGGTGATCAGGCCGTTGGCGTGGCCCGTGGTCGGCGGCTTGCCTTCAAGGTCGACGCCGATGAAATCGAAGGCAAGGCCAGTCTCTTCATCGACTGCCTTGGGAATCACCCGCAACCCCAGGCTGACCAGTTGCGCGACCAGACGCCGCTTGGCGGTTTCCACTTTGCGCCAGCGCTCGTGGTTTTCCGTGATCGACAGGTCGGGAATCGTGCGATTCAAGCTACAGGCCATGCACAAGGTTTCGTGGTGATTGGCTGGAAGCAGCCAGTTGCACGCAGCCGGAGAGTCGAGATTGGCGCAGCGGCGGAACGCGCCCGCCTGCGGATAGGCGTCGAGCCACCAGGTGTCGGGGCGCTCGCCCGGTTGCAGGGAAGATAAACGACTTTGCTCAGGCTGATACCCAAGGGCCGCTGAACATGCCAGGCACTGGCTGTTACGGAAAAACAGCGATTGACCGCAACGACAGGACCAGACCTTGCTGTTGCGCGAATTTTCGGCCACGAACGGTGCGGCGATGCGCGAGCTGAGCTGTTCGAAGAACGGGTGCATGGCGATCTCTCCCTGGGGCTTGCAGAGACTAGATCATTCTTGTGCCTGGATCGTTCCAGTTGGAATTGAGGTGCCTGTAAAAAGATCGCAGCCTTCGGCAGCTCCTACAGAGATCGGTGTAGGAGCTGCCGAAGGCTGCGATCTTTTGTTCAGATTGGGACGCCGTGCTCTTTCAGGAATACCACAAACGCCTCTTCATCCAGCACCTTCAACCCCAGTTCATTGGCCTTGGTCAACTTCGAACCGGCCCCCGGCCCTGCAACCACGCAATGGGTCTTGGCCGACACGGAGCCGGCGACCTTGGCCCCCAGGCTTTCGAGCTTGTCCTTGGCCACATCGCGGCTCATCAGCTCCAGGGAGCCGGTCAGCACCCAGGTCTGCCCGGCCAGCGGCAAGCCTTCGACGACCTTCTTCTCGCTCTGCCAGTGCATGCCGAATTCAGCCAGTTGCTTTTCGGCCGCCTCGGCCAATTGGCGATTCTCTTCGAGCGCAAAAAATTCACGCACCGAATTGGCCTGTTTCTCCGGCAGAGCCTGACGCATATCCAGCCAGTCAGCACCGATCACCGCCTGCAGCGAGCCGAACTTGTCCGCCAGTTTCTGCGCTCCGCCCGGACCGACTGATGGAATATGCAGCTTGTCGAGAAAACCGCCCAGCGTGGTGCTCGCCGAAAACTCGGCCCCCAACTCGCCCTGATCCTGAATCTGCATGCCATGCCTGAGCAAATCAGCGATCACCTGCTGGTTATGTGCGTCTTCAAAGAAGCTGTGGATCTCGTGCGCGACTTCCAGCCCGACATCCGGCAAGTACGTCAGCACCTGCGGCAAGGCCTGCTGCACCCGTTCCAGCGAGCCCAGGGAGCGTGCCAGCACCTTGGCCGTCTCTTCGCCGACATCGGGAATCCCGAGGGCGTAGATGAACCGCGCCAGACCCGGTTTCTTGCTGTCTTCGATGGCGCCGAGCAGGTTCTTGCTCGACAGTTCGGCAAAGCCTTCCAGATCGACGATCTGTTCGAACGTCAGGGCGTACAGATCGGCCGGCGAACTCACCAGGCCTTCGTCGACCAGTTGCTCGACGCTCTTCTCGCCCAGGCCTTCGATGTCCATGGCACGACGGGAGACGAAGTGAATGATGGCCTGCTTGAGTTGCGCGCCACAGGCCAGGCGACCGACGCAGCGGTACACCGCGCCTTCGCTGACCGTCTCGCGGCCCTTGCTGCGCTTGATCAGTTGTGTGCGCTCGACATGGGAGCCACACACCGGGCACTGCTCGGGAATCTGCACCGGCCGCGCATGTTCCGGACGACGCTCCATGACCACCTGCACCACTTGCGGAATCACGTCACCGGCGCGGCGAATGATCACCGTGTCGCCGATCATCAGGCCCAGGCGTGCGACTTCGTCCATGTTGTGCAGCGTGGCATTGGCCACCGTGACGCCCGCGACCTTGACCGGTTTCAGACGCGCCACCGGCGTCACCGCACCGGTGCGGCCGACCTGGAATTCCACATCGAGCAGCTCGGTGAGCTCTTCCATCGCCGGAAATTTGTGGGCGATGGCCCAACGTGGCTCACGGGCGCGAAAACCCAGTTCGCGCTGGGAGGCGATGCTGTTGACCTTGAACACCACGCCGTCGATTTCATAGGGCAGCGCATTGCGCCGCTCACCGATGTCGCGGTAGTAATCCAGGCACTCGGCGATACCCTGCGCCAGTTTCAGCTCGTGGCTGATCGGCATGCCCCAGGCCTTGAGTTGCTGCAAATTGCCGATGTGCGTATCGGCAATGTCCGCCGACACCTGACCGATGCCGTAGCAGCAGAATTCCAGTGGACGATTGGCGGTGATCTTCGAATCCAGCTGGCGCAAACTGCCCGCCGCTGCGTTGCGCGGGTTGGCGAAAGTCTTGCCGCCGACCTCCAGTTGCGTGGCGTTGAGCCGTTCGAAACCGGCCTTGGACATGAACACTTCGCCGCGCACTTCCAGGGTCGCCGGCCAGCCAGTACCGTGCAGCTTGAGCGGAATGTTGCGCACGGTGCGCACGTTGACGCTGATGTCTTCACCGGTCGTGCCATCGCCGCGCGTGGCGCCGCGCACCAGGACGCCATCCTGGTACAACAGGCTGACGGCCAGGCCGTCGAGCTTGGGCTCGCAGCTGTATTCGACTGTCGCGCCGCCACCGAACAGGTCGCCGGCCGGCAGGTCCAGGCCTTCAGTCACCCGGCGGTCGAACTCACGCATGTCGGTTTCTTCGAAGGCGTTGCCGAGGCTGAGCATTGGCACTTCGTGACGCACCTGGGTAAACGCCGACAGCGCCGCGCTGCCCACTCGCTGGGTGGGCGAGTCGCTGGTGATCAGCTCGGGGTTGGCCGCTTCCAGCGCCTTGAGCTCGTTGAACAAGCGGTCGTATTCGGCGTCCGGAATGCTCGGCTCGTCGAGCACGTGATAGCGATAGTTGTGCTGATCCAGCTCAGCGCGCAGCTCTAAAATACGGTTCTTGGCGGCGGTCATGGGTGTTCTCTCGTAAAGCAAAAGAGCAGCCGAGGCTGCTCCTATTTCATCTCATTAAGATCAAGAGATCGCAGCCTCGTTTCACTCGACAGCTCCTACAGAGTGAAGCAAGGCTGCGATCTTTTGCCTTTATCGCTTCTGGGTCAGGGCGCGGCGTTCGAATTCGACGATGCGCTGACGGTAGTGCTCGATCGTCTGGGCAGTCAGTACGCTGCGCTGGTCGTCCTTCAGTTCGCCGTTGAGTTCCTGGGACAACTTACGCGCCGCCGCCACCATCACGTCGAAGGCTTGCTTCGGATGGCGAGGGCCTGGCAGACCCAGGAAGAAGCTCACCGCCGGGGTGCTGAAGTGGTCGATGTCGTCCAGGTCGAATACGCCAGGCTTGACGGCGTTGGCCATGGAGAACAGCACCTCGCCGTTGCCCGCCATGCTTTCGTGACGGTGGAAAATATCCATCTCGCCGAAACGCAGGCCGCTTTCCAGAATGTTCTGCAACAGCGCCGGGCCCTTGAAGCCGGCAGCGTCGCGGCAGATCACACTGATCACCAGCACTTCTTCAGCTTGCGGCTGATCCTTTTCGCCGTGCGCTGGCGAGGACTTGGTGTCATCCGGGAAATCGTCGTCGCGACTGCTGAAGCTCGGGCCGCCATCCAGATCCAGACTGAGGTTCATGTCGCCCTGGGAAGGCTCGCTGTGGCCACGCTTGCCGCGCTTGGAGCCCGATTCACGAGGCTCGCGGGCCGGCATGCTCACCGACGGCAGGTCCTGCTCGTCCAGTTGCGGCTCTTTATGCGTGTCCAGCACGCGCGGCGGGCCCAGCAGCTCGGCGCTGCTGTCCTCGTCCGGCAGGTTGGACAGACTTCGGTCAAGGCGGAATTTCAGTTTTCCCTTGCCGCCGCGCATACGGCGCCAGCCATCAAAAAGAATACCGGCAATGACAATAATGCCGATGACGATCAGCCACTCGCGCAGACCGATTTCCATGTAATCCCGTGCCTCTATAAAAAATGCTGAAAAATAAGGGGTTTACAACCTGCAAACCGCTTTAAAACGTGGCGCCAACTCTATGTTCTGACAGGCGTTTTGCCCACGTATACGAAAAATTGACATTAAACTAGCACGACCAAAGGCAACTTTACACCGTCTACCAAAATCGCTGCGCAAATTATGTCGATTTGCCATCTTCATTCCACCAGTAGAGCGGCATATAGCCCGCACAGCTCAAGCTTAAAGCTTCAAGCTTGATGCTCGCCGCTAGGCGTCCACCATCGCCATCGCCTCCTCGACATCCACTGCCACCAGACGTGAACAACCGGGTTCGTGCATCGTCACCCCCATCAGTTGATCGGCCATTTCCATGGCGATCTTGTTGTGGGTGATATAGATGAACTGCACTGACTGCGACATCTCTTTAACCAAATTTGCGTAGCGTCCAACGTTAGCGTCATCCAGTGGCGCGTCAACTTCATCGAGCATGCAGAACGGCGCCGGATTCAACTTGAAGATCGCAAAAACCAGGGCCAATGCGGTCAGGGCTTTTTCGCCACCGGAGAGCAAATGGATGGTGCTGTTCTTCTTTCCAGGCGGCTGCGCCATGATTGTCACCCCTGTATCGAGTAGATCTTCGCCCGTCAGTTCCAAATACGCGCGGCCTCCACCGAAAACTTTTGGGAAAAGCGCCTGTAAACCGCCATTGATCTGATCAAAGGTATCCTTGAAGCGGTTGCGGGTTTCCTTGTCGATCTTGCGAATCACGTTCTCAAGGGTTTCAAGCGCTTCCACCAGATCGGCGTCCTGGGCATCCAGATACCGTTTACGCTCCGATTGTTGCTGGTACTCATCGATGGCCGCCAGGTTGATCGCGCCCAGACGCTGAATTCGCGCGGCGATGCGCTCGAGTTCTTCCTCGGCTTCCTTCTCGCTGGCCTCGGCGGTCAATGTCGCGAGTACGCCGTGAAGATCGTAGCCGTCTTCCAGCAACTGGTCCTGCAAAGTCTTGCGGCGCACGGTCAGGGCTTGCCATTCCATGCGCTGGGTTTCGAGCTGGCTGCGAATCAACTGGGATTGCTGTTCGGCCTGGCTGCGGCGCTTCTCGGCGTCGCGCAATTCGCGGTCGGCGTCTTCGAGGGCTATCTGCGCGGTCTTGAGCTCTTCGTCGACGGTCATGCGCTTGTCGAGCAACTCCTCGAGTTTCAGGCGCAGTTCTTCCAGGGGGGCTTCGCCCTCCTCCAGATTGAGGCTCAGTTGTTCGCGCTTTTCGGTCAGGCGCTCGGACTGCATCTCCAGACGCTCCAGCGCCTGGCGAGTCGAATCGTGCTGCGCCTTGAGCGAACCCAGACGCACCGCCAACTGATGGGCATGATCCTTGTGTTGCCGCGCTTCCTGCCGCACCCGATCCAGGCGCTCGCGCAAACTGTCGCGCTGGGCCAGCAACAGCTCGCGCTGCTCGGTGTCCAGCGCCATGCTGTCGAGGGCTTCCTGCAGTTGCAGGCGCGCTTCACCGATGTTTTCGTGCTCCAGCGCGCGCTGTTCATCCAGCTCGGTGAGTTCTTCGTCGAGGCGAGTACGGCGCAGGGTCAATTGCTCGGCCTTGGCTTTTCCGGCCGACAACTGGGCTTTCAATTCACCTTGCTGGCGGGCTTCGTCCTGCAGCAAGCGGCGCAAATGCTCGCGGCCGTTTTCCTGCTGACGCTGTTGCGCCCTGAGATTCTGCAGTTGGGTTTCCAGGGTTTCGACGGCGGCTTCGCGCTCTTCGCGCTCAAGGCCCAATTGCTGGATTTCCTGACCCCGGGCGAGCACGCCGCTTTCCGCTTCACTGGCCCGACGCACGCGCAGAAAATGCCGACCGACCCAGTAACCGTCACGGCTGATCAGGCTCTGCCCGGCAGCCAATTGCCCGCGCAAGGCCAGGGCCTGCTCAAGGCTGTCGACCGGCTTGACCTGCCCCAGCCATGGCGACAGATCGATCTGCGCCTCGACCTTGTCCAGCAGGCTGCCCGGCACCCGTACGCCATCGCCGGCCGGGCTGAGCAAGCGCAAGTCGCCCTGGGCAAAGCCCGACAAGTCGAAATCGTTGAAATCGTCCACCAACACCGCCTGCAGGTCGGCGCCGAGCACGGTTTCCACCGCCAGCTCCCAACCGGCCTCAACCTTCAGGCCTTCGGCCAGGCGCGGGCGATTCGCCAAGTTCTGTTCGCGCAGCCATTCAGCGGTGCCAGTACCCGGATCGAGCGCGGCTTGCTGCAAGGCTTCGAGCGAAGCCAATCGACCGTTGAGCCGCTGCAAATCGCCCTGGGCCTGTTGTTGCGCCGTCAGCGTTTGCTGTAATTGCTGGCGCAGTTGCTCGAGCTTTTCGACCTGAGCCTCTTCACTGGTCTGTAAATCTTCGAGGGTCGCCTCGGACTCGGCGAGCTGCTCGCTGAGCTCCATGATCGCCGCGTCTTCCGGGTCCGCCGAGAGCAAGGCGCGCTCTTCGCTCAGGCGCTTCTGGCGATCGGCCAGGCGCTCCAGGCTGGTTTCCAGCTGCTGGATCCGCGATTGCTGCACTTCGGCCTGACGGCGCGGTTCGGCGGCGGTGAGGTTGAACGTATCCCACTGCTCCTGCCAGCCATGCATGGTGGTTTCGGAGTCTTCCAGCGCGGCGGCGGCCTCTTCGGCGGCGGCGCTGGTGACTTCCTGTTCCGGGGTCAACATGTCCAGCTCTTCGCCGAGGGTCAGCAGCAGCGTGCGGTCATGGCCGAGGTGGGACTCGGTTTCCAGGCGCGCGCGCTCGGCTTCCTTCAGGTCGTCCTGCAATTGCCGCAAGCGTTGCTGGCCGTGCTGGATGCTCTGCTCGACCCGGGCAATGTCACCGCCGACCGAGTAGAAGCGCCCTTGCACCAGATTGAAGCGTTCCGACAGATCGTGGTGCCCGTCACGCAGGCGCTCGATGCTCGCGTCGGCATTGCGCTGCTCGGCCACCAGGGCTTCGAAGGAAACCTCCTGGTTGCCGATGATCGCTTCACGCTGGCCGACCTGATCGTTCAACGCCTGCCAGCGCAGGGCCGACAGTTGCGCCTTGAGTTGACGCTCCTCGCCCTTGTATTCCTGGTACTTCTTGGCGGCCTCGGCCTGGCGATGCAAGCGCTCGAGCTGACGCGTCAACTCCTCGCGCAGGTCGGTCAGGCGCTCCAGGTTCTCGTGGGTACGACGGATGCGGTTTTCGGTCTCGCGCCGGCGCTCCTTGTACTTGGAGATGCCCGCCGCTTCTTCGATGAAGTTGCGCAGGTCTTCGGGCTTGGACTCGATCAGTTTGGAGATCATCCCCTGCTCGATGATCGAGTAGCTGCGCGGGCCAAGGCCGGTGCCAAGGAAGATGTCGGTGATGTCACGACGCCGGCACTTGGTGCCGTTGAGGTAATAGGTGGTCTGGCTGTCGCGCGTCACTTTGCGGCGAATGGAAATTTCCGCGTAGGCGGCGTATTCGCCAAGCAGGGTGCCGTCGGAGTTATCGAACACCAGTTCGATGCTCGCCTGGCTCACCGGCTTGCGGCTGGTGGAGCCGTTGAAGATGACGTCGGTCATCGACTCGCCACGGAGGTTCTTCGCCGAACTCTCACCCATTACCCAGCGAACGGCGTCGATGATGTTCGATTTGCCGCAGCCATTGGGCCCGACCACCGCCGCCATGTTGCTGGGGAAGTTCACTGTGGTCGGGTCGACGAAGGATTTGAACCCCGCCAGCTTGATGCACTTGAGCCGCACGCTCAGGCGTCCGTCAAGGCGGAGATCACCAGATCGCAACTGCGCTGGCCATACGCGGTCAGCACTGTACGGATCTGCGCAAAGTCACGGGCGATCACGGCCGCGAGCAGGCGTTCGAACAGTTCAAGGTATTCGCTCATCGACGCCTTGCGCTGGTCCAGGGCAAGGAAATAGGCACGGCTCATGGCAGGTTGCAGATTCTCGACGGTTTCCTGCAGGTACGGGTTGTTGGCAAACCCGTAGGTGGCGCGCATCACGTTGAAACTGTCGTCGACGAAGGTGTGGATGTCCTGGCGCTCGTAGCTGGCGGTCAGGCGCTGCTGGATTTGCACGAACGGCGCCAGGTCGGCCTGGACTTTCCAGCCGCTGGCCACGGCGTTGGCCAGCAGAATGTACATCTCGCTCATCAGCGTGCACAGGCTCTGCACCTTGTGCGGCGTGAGTTCGGTGACGTGAGCGCCACGTCGCGGCAGGATCGCGATCAGGTGGCGACGCTCGAGGATCAGCAAGGCCTCGCGGACCGAACCGCGGCTGACATTGAGGGCCAGCGTGACCTTCTGTTCCTGGATGCGCTCCCCGGGCTTCATTTCGCCGCGAATGATGCGTTCGGCGAGGTGGTGAGCGATTTGCTCGGCGAGGCTGTCCGGCGCCTTGAACGTCATGGTTGTCCTTCAAACTCTTTGATCTGTACAAGCGGCGCAGTGTAGCGCAATTGCTGCGTCAGGGCGGAGTGCCCGCCCGGAGGTTTTTGGCACGATTCAAGCAAAAAAGCAGGCTATCGAACCAACGACAATAATTAAGGAACAAGGGGTTGATCGACAAAATGCAATTTCCTGACCTTTAAGTCAGAAAATCATTGACCGAAAAGTCAGACCTGCTAAATTCGGTTCCTATCGGTTAACAACAATAATGAGTCTGCGAGGCCTTCCGTGATCCAGTTTTTACTAAACCAGGAACTCCGTAGCGAGCACGCCCTGGACCCGAACCTGACCGTGCTCAATTATCTGCGCGACCACGTGGGCAAACCCGGCACCAAAGAAGGCTGCGCCAGCGGTGACTGCGGCGCCTGCACCGTGGTCGTCGGCGAATTGCAGACCGATGACGACGGCCGCGAACACATTCGCTATCGCAGCCTCAACTCGTGCCTGACCTTCGTATCGTCCCTGCACGGCAAACAACTGATCAGCGTTGAAGACCTCAAGCACAAGGGTGAACTGCACAGCGTGCAGAAAGCCATGGTCGAGTGCCACGGCTCGCAATGCGGCTTCTGCACCCCAGGCTTCGTGATGTCGCTGTTTGCCCTGCAAAAGAACAGCGACGCACCGGATCATGCCAAGGCCCACGAAGCACTGGCCGGCAATCTCTGTCGTTGCACCGGCTACCGGCCGATCCTGGAAGCCGCCGAGCAGTCCTGCTGCGGCAAGCAGCCGGACCAGTTCGACGCCCGCGAGGCCGACACCATCGCGCGCCTGAAGGCCATTGCCCCCACCGATATCGGCGAACTCAACAGCGGCGACAAACGCTGCCTGGTGCCGCTGACCGTGGCCGACCTGGCCGACCTCTACGACGCTTATCCACAGGCCCGCCTGCTGGCCGGCGGCACCGACCTGGCGCTGGAAGTCACGCAGTTCCACCGCACCCTGCCGGTGATGATCTACGTCGGCAACGTCGCCGAGATGAAACGCATCGAGCGCTTTGACGATCGCCTGGAAATCGGCGCCGCCACCGCCCTTTCCGATTGCTACGAAGCCCTGAACGCCGAGTACCCGGACTTCGGCGAATTGCTGCACCGTTTCGCGTCCCTGCAGATCCGCAACCAGGGCACCCTCGGCGGCAACATCGGCAACGCCTCGCCGATTGGTGACTCGCCGCCCCTGCTGATTGCCCTCGGCGCGCAAATCGTCCTGTGCAAAGGCGAAACCCGCCGCACCCTGGCGCTGGAAGATTACTTCATCGACTACCGCGTCACGGCACGCCAGGAAAGCGAGTTCATCGAGAAGATCATCGTGCCCCGCGCCAGCGTCGAAAAACTGTTCCGCGCCTACAAAGTCTCCAAGCGCCTGGACGATGACATCTCGGCAGTTTGCGCGGCCTTCAACATTCGTCTGGAAAACGGCGTGGTCGCCGAAGCCCGCGTCGCTTTCGGCGGCATGGCGGCCATCCCGAAACGCGCCGCTGCCTGCGAAGCCGCGTTGCTCGGCTCGCCATTCAATAACGCCACCGTTGAACGCGCCTGCGCCGCCCTGGGCGAAGACTTCACGCCGCTCTCGGACTTCCGCGCCAGCAAGGAATATCGCCTGCTCAGCGCGCAGAACCTGCTGCGCAAATACTTCATCGAACTGCAAACACCGCACATCGAGACCCGGGTGACCGCTTATGTCTAATCATCACGCCGTAGAGAAGACCCAAGCCGAACTGGCTGAACTGTTCGCCAAGGACCTGACCACCGGTGTCGGCCGCGCCGTCAAGCACGACAGCGCCGCCAAGCATGTGGCCGGTGAAGCGCAGTACATCGACGATCGCCTGGAGTTTCCGAACCAGTTGCACGTTTACGCACGCATGTCGGACCGTGCCCATGCCCGCATCATCAGCATCGACACCTCGCCCTGCTACGCCTTCGAAGGCGTGCGCATCGCCATCACCCACGAAGACGTGCCGGGCCTGAAGGACATCGGCCCGTTGCTGCCGGGTGACCCGCTGCTGGCGATCGACACCGTGCAGTTCGTCGGTCAACCGGTGATCGCCGTTGCCGCGAAAGACCTGGAAACCGCGCGCAAGGCGGCCATGGCCGCGATCATCGAATACGAAGATCTGGAACCTGTACTGGACGTGGTCGAAGCCCTGCGCAAGCGCCACTTCGTACTCGACAGCCACACCCACCAACGCGGCGATTCGGCCACGGCGCTGGCCACTGCCGAGCACCGCATCCAGGGCACCCTGCACATCGGCGGTCAGGAACACTTCTACCTGGAAACCCAGATCTCTTCGGTGATGCCGACCGAAGACGGCGGCATGATCGTCTACTGCTCCACGCAGAACCCTACCGAAGTGCAGAAGCTGGTGGCCGAAGTACTGGACGTGTCGATGAACAAGATCGTCGTCGACATGCGCCGCATGGGCGGCGGTTTCGGTGGCAAGGAAACCCAGGCGGCCAGCCCGGCGTGCCTGTGCGCGGTGATCGCGCACCTGACCGGCCAGCCGACCAAGATGCGCCTGCCGCGGGTCGAAGACATGCTGATGACCGGCAAGCGTCACCCCTTCTATGTCGAGTACGACGTCGGCTTCGACAGCACCGGTCGCCTGCACGGCATCAACCTGGAACTGGCCGGCAACTGCGGTTGCTCGCCTGACCTGTCGGCGTCGATCGTCGACCGCGCGATGTTCCACTCGGACAACTCGTACTACCTGGGCGATGCGACCATCAACGGTCACCGCTGCAAGACCAACACCGCGTCGAACACCGCTTACCGTGGCTTCGGCGGCCCGCAGGGCATGGTCGCCATCGAAGAAGTGATGGACGCCATCTCCCGTCATCTGGCCCTCGATCCTTTGGCCGTGCGCAAGGCCAACTACTACGGCAAGACCGAGCGTAACGTCACCCACTACTACCAGACCGTCGAGCACAACATGCTCGAGGAGATGACCGCCGAACTGGAAGAAAGCAGCCAGTACGCCGAGCGTCGCGAGGCGATCCGTCGCTACAACGCCAACAGCCCGATCCTGAAAAAAGGCCTGGCGCTGACCCCGGTGAAATTCGGTATTTCCTTCACCGCCAGCTTCCTCAACCAGGCCGGTGCCCTGGTGCACGTCTACACCGACGGCAGCATCCACCTGAACCACGGCGGCACCGAAATGGGCCAGGGCCTGAACACCAAGGTCGCGCAGGTCGTGGCCGAAGTGTTCCAGGTGGAAATGGACCGCGTACAAATCACCGCGACCAACACCGACAAGGTGCCGAACACCTCGCCGACCGCTGCGTCCAGCGGTGCCGACCTGAACGGCAAGGCTGCGCAGAACGCCGCCGAAACCATCAAGAAGCGCCTGGTGGAATTTGCCGCGCGCCAGTACAAGGTCAGCGAAGAAGACGTGGAGTTCCACAACGGTCACGTGCGGGTCCGCGATCACATCCTGACCTTCGAAGCACTGATCCAGCAGGCGTACTTCGCCCAGGTCTCGCTGTCGAGCACTGGCTTCTACAAGACTCCGAAAATCTACTACGACCGCAGCCAGGCCCGTGGCCGGCCGTTCTACTACTTCGCCTTTGGCGCGGCGTGCTGCGAAGTGCTGGTCGACACCCTGACCGGCGAATACAAGATGCTGCGCACCGACATCCTCCACGACGTCGGCGCCTCGCTGAACCCGGCCATCGACATCGGTCAGGTCGAGGGCGGTTTCATCCAGGGCATGGGCTGGCTGACCATGGAAGAGCTGGTGTGGAACAACAAGGGCAAGCTGATGACCAACGGCCCGGCCAGCTACAAGATCCCGGCCGTGGCGGACATGCCGCTGGACCTGCGGGTGAAGCTGGTGGAAAACCGCAAGAACCCGGAAGACACGGTGTTCCATTCCAAGGCCGTGGGCGAGCCGCCGTTCATGCTCGGCATCGCCTCGTGGTGTGCGATCAAGGACGCCGTGGCGAGCCTGGGTGATTACAAACATCAACCGAAGATCGACGCACCGGCGACTCCGGAGCGGGTGTTGTGGGGCTGTGAGCAGATGCGCCAGTTGAAGGCGGCCAAGGCTGTCGAGGCTGAAACCGAGTTGGCTTCGCTCTAAGACCGAGGTGCGGCCTTCGCGAGCAGGCTCGCTCCCACAGGGTTATGTGCTGACTGATGGACCTGAACAAATCCAATGTGGGAGCGAGCCTGCTCGCGAAGAGACCGGAACAGACAACAGAGATGTTGAGGTGTTTATGTACAACTGGATCGACGCCCTCGCCGACCTGCAAAACCGGGGTGAACCCTGCGTGCTGGTGACCATCATCGAAGAGCTCGGCTCCACGCCGCGCAATGCCGGCTCGAAGATGGTCATCAGCGCAAACCAGGCCTTCGACACCATCGGTGGCGGGCACCTGGAATACAAGGCCATGAAGATCGCCCGCGAGATGCTGGTCAGCGGCAAGCAGGACACCCATCTGGAGCGTTTCAGCCTCGGTGCCAGCCTCGGCCAGTGCTGCGGCGGTGCCACCGTTCTGTTGTTCGAACCGATGGGCCAGGTGCAGGCGCAGATCGCCGTGTTCGGTGCCGGCCACGTCGGCCGCGCCCTGGTGCCGCTGCTGGCCAGCCTGCCTTGCCGGGTACGCTGGATCGACTCGCGGGAAGATGAATTCCCCGAACAGATCCCCCACGGCGTGCGCAAGATCGTCAGCGAAGAACCGGTGGATGAAATCGACGACCTGCCCGCCGGCAGCTATTGCATCGTGATGACCCACAACCACCAGCTCGACCTCGAACTGACCGCCGCGATCCTCAAGCGCAACGACTTCGCCTACTTCGGCCTGATCGGTTCGAAGACCAAACGCGTGAAGTTCGAACATCGCCTGCGCGATCGCGGTTTCGACACTAGCGTCGTGCAACGCATGCGCTGCCCGATGGGCATCGGTGAAGTCAAAGGCAAGTTGCCTGTGGAAATCGCCATCTCCATCGCCGGCGAAATTATCGCCACCTATAACGCGAACTTCGGCCAGCAGACCTCCAGCGCCGAACCGATTGCCAAACTGCTGCCCGCGTCACGCCGCAGCCAAACCGCAAACTTGAAAGCCTCGAACTGAGAATCTCATGCCTCTGACTCGCAAAGCTTACCGCGCCGCCATCCTGCACAGCATCGCCGACCCAGCCGAAGTCGGTATCGAAGCCTCCTACGAGTATTTCGAAGACGGCTTGCTGGTTGTGGATAACGGCCAGATCAGCGCCCTGGGCCACGCCAGCGAATTGCTGCCGACCCTGCCGGCGGATATCGAGATCACCCACTATCAGGATGCGCTGATCACCCCCGGCTTCATCGATACCCACATCCACCTGCCGCAAACCGGCATGGTCGGCGCCTATGGCGAGCAATTGCTGGACTGGCTCAACACCTACACCTTCCCGTGCGAAAGCCAGTTCGCCGACAAGGCCCACGCTGACCAGGTCGCGGACATTTTCATCAAGGAACTGCTGCGCAACGGCACCACCACCGCGCTGGTGTTCGGCAGCGTGCACCCGCAATCGGTGAACTCGTTCTTCGAAGCGGCCGAGCAGCTCGACCTGCGGATGATCGCCGGCAAGGTGATGATGGACCGCAACGCCCCGGACTACCTGACCGATACCGCCGAAACCAGCTACGTCGACAGCAAGGCGCTGATCGAGCGCTGGCACGGCAAGGGTCGCCTGCACTACGCCGTCACCCCGCGCTTCGCACCGACCAGCACCCCGGAACAGTTGACCCTGGCCGGCCAGTTGCTGACCGAATACCCGGATCTGTACATGCAGACCCACATCAGCGAAAACCTCAAGGAAATCGAGTGGGTCAAGGAGCTGTTCCCCGAGCGCAAAGGCTACCTGGACGTCTACGATCACTACCAGTTGCTCGGCGAGCGCTCGGTGTTCGCCCACGGTGTGCACCTGTGCGATGACGAGTGCGCGCGACTGGCAGAAACCGGTTCGGCCATCTCGTTCTGCCCGACCTCGAACTTCTTCCTCGGCAGCGGCCTGTTCAACCTGCCGATGGCCGAGAAGCACAAGCTCAATGTCGGCATCGGCACCGATGTCGGCGGCGGCACCAGTTTCTCGCTGCTGCAAACCCTTAACGAAGCCTACAAGGTGATGCAGCTGCAAGGTGCGCGCCTGAGCCCGTTCAAGTCGCTGTACCTGGCCACCCTCGGCGGCGCTCGTGCGCTGCGCCTGGAAGACAGGATCGGCACCCTGCAACCGGGCACCGACGCCGACTTCCTGGTGCTGGACTACAACGCCACGCCGCTGCTGGGCTATCGCCTGAAGCAGGCCAATAACATCGCCGAGACGTTGTTTGTGTTGATGACGCTGGGGGACGACCGGACGGTGCTGCAGACGTATGCGGCGGGGAACCTGGTGCATCAGCGCTAAGGTATTCCGGGCATAAAAAATCCCCCGCCGCTTTTCAGCCCGGGGGATTTTTATTGTCTGTCACACCGCCTTCGCGAGCAGGCTCGCTCCCACAATGGATCTTCAGTGATCCTAGCTTATGTATTCAACACAAAACCCTGTGGGAGCGAGCCTGCTCGCGAAAGCAGCGACGCGGTCTATCAGATTTTCGCCGGCGAACGGCCAGGCTTCTTGGTCTGCAGCAAATGCGAGAACACCGCATGCAGGTCATCCGAAGCACTTTCCTCGTCGAGGTTGAGCTTGCTGTCGATGTGATCCATGTGATGCATCATCAGGTTCACCGCCAGTTCAGCGTCGCGCTTCTCGATGGCGTCGATCAACTGGGTGTGCTCGTCGTAGGAACAGTGGGAGCGGTTGCCGCTTTCGTACTGGGCGATGATCAGCGACGTCTGGGACACCAGGCTGCGCTGGAAGCTGATCAACGGGGCGTTTTTCGCCGCTTCAGCCAGTTTCAGGTGGAATTCGCCCGACAGACGGATGCCGGCACCCCGGTCGCCACGGGAGAAGCTGTCGCGTTCGTCGTTGACCATCTGGCGCAATTCGGCGATCTGTTCGGCAGTGGCGTGCTGCACCGCCAGCTCGGTGATCGCGCGCTCGACCAGACGCCGGGCCATGAATACCTGGCGCGCCTCTTCGACACTCGGGCTGGCAACCACGGCGCCGCGATTCGGACGCAACAGCACCACGCCTTCATGGGCCAGGCGCGACAGGGCGCGGCGAATGATGGTGCGGCTGACCCCGAAAATTTCCCCCAGCGCTTCTTCGCTCAACTTGGTGCCGGGCGCCAGACGCTGCTCGAGGATGGCCTCGAAGATATGCGCGTAGACAATATCGTCCTGGGTACCGCTGCGGCCGGCTTTGCCTGCTCGCGGTTGTTTCTTTAGGGGTTGCAACTGTTCGTTCATGGGCACTCGAGTCGGAAGAACTGCGGCGAATTGACCGTGACTGTAATACGGCACAGTGGGTCGCTGGCAAGTATCGCGTAAAAAACACTGCGATTGTACACAATGGATGGTGGCAACACGACTGTACGGCTGAATGTTGCCTCGGCTGTATCGCAACGCCTGATTACTTTTGAGTTTAGGCTTTAACGCAGAATCCGCCTTTTGTAATGCAATCCCTGTGGGAGCGAGCTTGCTCGCGATGACGGCGTCACATTCAGCATTCCTGTTGGCTGATCCACCGCTATCGCGAGCAAGCTCGCTCCCACAGGGCTCA
The DNA here is from genome assembly GCF_058986625.1 of Pseudomonas sp. GW821-FHT07G06. Lineage (NCBI taxonomy): Bacteria > Pseudomonadati > Pseudomonadota > Gammaproteobacteria > Pseudomonadales > Pseudomonadaceae > Pseudomonas > Pseudomonas sp. GW821-FHT07G06. The sequence continues at coordinate 173,742 of NZ_JBYSVW010000005.1, read as the reverse complement.
GTGTTGCAGCGGACATCTTCATTTGCATAAGGAACACCACCGTCATGAACGACGCCACCCACACGCAAATCCGCCCTCTGGCCGACACCTCGCCCTCGGCCATCGTCGCCGGGTTCATCGCCATGATGACCGGCTACACCAGCTCCCTGGTGCTGATGTTCCAGGCCGGGCAAGCGGCGGGCCTGAGCAGCGGGCAGATTTCTTCGTGGATCTGGGCGATCTCCATCGGCATGGCGGTGTGCTCCATCGGCCTGTCCCTGCGCTATCGCACGCCGATCACCATTGCCTGGTCGACCCCCGGTGCCGCGCTGCTGATCACCAGCCTGGGCGGCGTGAGCTACGGCGAAGCCATTGGTGCCTATGTGACCTGCGCGGTGCTGGTGACGATTTGCGGGTTGACCGGCAGCTTCGAACGGCTGGTGAAAAAAATCCCGGCATCCCTGGCCGCCGCCCTGTTGGCAGGGATCCTGTTCAAGATCGGCAGCGAGATTTTCGTCGCTGCTCAACACCGCACGGCCCTGGTACTGGGGATGTTCGTCACTTATCTGCTGGTCAAGCGCCTGTCGCCGCGCTATGCGGTGCTGGCAGCCTTGCTGATCGGCACGGCATTGTCAGGTTTCATGGGGCTGCTGGACTTCAGCGGTTTTCACCTGGAGGTCGCCACGCCGGTCTGGACCACACCGCAGTTCTCCCTGGCGGCGACCATCAGCATCGGCATTCCGCTGTTTGTCGTCGCCATGACCTCACAGAACATGCCCGGCATCGCCGTATTGCGCGCCGATGGCTACACCGTGCCTGCCTCACCGCTGATCACCACCACCGGCCTCGCCAGTTTGCTGCTGGCACCCTTCGGCTCACACGGGATCAACCTGGCGGCGATCAGCGCGGCGATCTGCACCGGGCCGCATGCCCACGAGGATCGTAACAAGCGCTACACCGCCGCCGTCTGGTGCGGAATTTTCTACGGGATCGCCGGCGTGTTCGGCGCGACGCTCGCGGCATTGTTTGCCGCACTGCCCAAGGAACTGGTGCTGTCGATTGCCGCACTGGCGCTGTTCGGCTCGATCATCAACGGCCTGAGCATCGCCATGAGCGAAGTGAAGGAGCGTGAAGCGGCGCTCATCACCTTCATGGTCACGGCATCGGGGCTGACGCTGTTTTCCATCGGTTCGGCGTTCTGGGGGATTGTCGCGGGGGTGGTGACGCTGCTGATTCTGAACTGTGGGAGCGAGCCTGCTCGCGATGGTCGTCAACGATAACGCTGGAAGCCTGACACCCCGCGGTGTTCTCAGGTTCATCGCGAGCAAGCTCGCTCCTACAAAAAAAGGCAAAAAAAAACGGCGACCCTTGGGTCGCCGTTTTTTTCAGAACATCAAGCTACCGGATTGATCGGCTTTTCCGGGTACCAGACGTCCAGCAGCGGGCTGACTTCAACGCTGGTCAGCTCGGTGCGGCCTTTGAGCCAGGCTTCAACGGCAGCGCGCTGTTCAGCGCTGACCGAGCCACGCTTCTGCAGGCAAACCAGACCGTAGTCGTCGCCGCCAACATAACCCAGGCCGTTGGCTTCCATGGCTTCTTTGAGGAACGCATCGAGGAAAGCATCAATGGCTTCATCAGCCAAATCTTCTTTGAAATCCAGGTTCAGTTCGAAACCCAGCTCTTGAAATTCATCGACGCACAGTTTTTTGCGCAGACGCTGGGAACGGTTAGTCGCCATTGGAACAATCCTCTTAAGTAATAACGGGCGGCACTTTAGCAGTTTAAGCCGCCGATTGCCTGACTCTCTGGGCCACCACGCCTACCGTCGGTAAAAAAATAGCCGATCGGATAGCCCTCGCACGGCACAAGTCGTGGCACCTTGGGGCATAATGCCGACACTTTCATGACCATTGAGGGAATTTATCTTCATGCCCTCATCTTTTTTCCCCTCGGCTGTAGGGTTTTATTTCAGATGATCAAGTCTTTGCGTCCATTGCTGTTGGCCGGTTTTCTTCTCCCCCTGGCCCTCCCCGTTTGCGCCGCTCCAATCAATACCGCGTTGTCGCCCAACGTTGAAAAAGCCCTGAAAGCCAGCAAGTTGCAGGACAACGCCCTGTCGCTGGTGATGATCCCGCTCACCGGCCCCGGCAACCCGACGGTGTTCAACGCCGACGTCTCGGTCAACCCGGCGTCGACCATGAAACTGGTCACCACCTACGCGGCCCTGGAAATGCTCGGTCCGAACCACCAGTGGAAAACCGAGTTCTACACCGACGGCACCCTCAGTGGCGGCATCCTCAATGGCAACCTCTACCTCAAGGGCGGCGGCGATCCCAAGCTGAACATGGAAAAACTCTGGCTGCTGATGCGCGACCTGCGTGCCAATGGTGTCACTCAGGTCACCGGCGACCTGGTGTTGGATAAAACCTTCTTCGTGCAACCGCAGCTGCCGGAGTTCAATGACGACGGCAACGACGAGAACAAGCCGTTCCTGGTCAAACCCGACTCGCTGCTGGTCAACCTCAAGGCGCTGCGCTTCGTTGCGCGCAATGACTCGGGCAAGGTCCTGGTCTCGGTGGAACCGCCGATTGCGAGCATTCGCATCGACAACCAGGTCAAGGCCCTCAATTCCAAGCAATGCACCGGTGGCGTGCGTTACAACCCGGTGACGCAAGCCGATGGCACCGTGACCGTTACCGTCGGCGGTCAATTGGGTGAAGGCTGCAGCTCGCAGACTTATCTGTCGCTGCTCGACCACGCGACCTACACCGCCGGTGCCGTCCGCGCGATCTGGAAGGAACTGGGTGGCAGCATCCAGGGCAGGGATGTGCTGGCGCCAACCCCTAAAGACGCCAAGGTTCTGGCCCGGGCGTTCTCGCCGGACCTGGCGGAAATCATCCGCGACATCAACAAGTACAGTAACAACACCATGGCCCAGCAGTTGTTCCTGAGCCTGGGCCAACGTTTCCGCACCGATGCCGATGGTGACGACGCCAAGGCTGCCCAGCGTGTCGTGCGTCAGTGGCTGGCGAAAAAGGGCATCACCGCGCCGCACCTGGTGATGGAGAACGGCTCCGGCCTGTCCCGCGCCGAGCGCGTCAGCGCCCGGGAATTGGCCTCGATGCTCGAAGCGGCCTGGCACAGCCCGTATGCCGCCGAGTACATCAGTTCGATGCCGATTGCCGGCACCGACGGCACCATGCGCAAGCGCCTGAAGACCACGGCGATGCGCGGTGAAGCCCACGTCAAGACCGGCACACTGAACACCGTACGGGCGATTGCCGGCTTCAGTCGCGACGTCAACGGCAACACCTGGGCGGTGGTGGCGATCCTCAACGACAAGGCCCCGTTCGGCGCCTCGTCGGTGCTTGATCAGGTGCTGCTCGACCTGTACCGCCAACCGAAAGCGCCGCAGACGGCTTCGGTGTTGTAAAGCACAGCTCTGCCCCTTGTAGGAGCGAGCCTGCTCGCGATGGATTCGAGAGCGCCGCGTACATTCAGTATGCCCGCGTTATCGTTATCGACCATCGCGAGCAGGCTCGCTCCTACAGGGTCAGCGTACAGCCCGGGTTAATTCATCTCCTCTTCTACCCGGTCTCGCCCTGCCTGCTTCGCCGCATAAACCCCCGAATCCGCGCGCAGCAGCAAGGCATCGGCGCCCTCCCCGGCGCGCCAACTGGCAATCCCGAAACTGGCGGTGACCGTACCGACGCCTTCAATGGGTGAACTGCGCAGGCTCTGCCACAATTGCTGGGCCAGCACAAAGGCATGTTCGCCGCCGATATCCGGGCACAGCACCATGAACTCCTCGCCACCCAGGCGGCAGAACACATCGGTGCGACGCAGCCGGTGGCCGATTCGTTCGCACACTGCCTGCAACACCCGGTCACCGATGGCGTGGCCATGCAGGTCATTGATGCGCTTGAAATGATCGATATCGAGCATGATCACCGACAAATCCCCACCGCCCCGCTCCACCCGGGCCATTTCGGTGGTCAGGCGCTCCTGGAAATAACGCCGGTTATGGATGCCGGTCAGCGAATCGGTGACCGACAACGCGCGCAATTCTTCTTCCACCCGCTTCATATCGGAAATGTCCGAGATGTAGCCGTGCCAGAGCACGCCGCCACCGGGCAACTCCTCCGGAGTGGCTTCGCCGCGAACCCAACGCACTCCGCGTTGCGGCAGTTGCACGCGGTACTCCTCGCGCCAGGGGCTGAGGGTTTCGGCGGAGGCACGGATCGAGGCGCGGACGCGGGTAGCGTCCTGGGGGTGAATCCGGGTGAAGATCGCTTCGGCATTGAGCAGCAGCACATCGGGTTCCAGCTCGTAAATATCGCGAATGCCGTCGCTGGCATAGATCACGCTGAAGCGCCCGTCGAATTCCATCTTGAACTGATAGATGCCACCGGGCACATGGGCGCTGAGTTTTTTCAACAGCAGGTCCCGCGCCGCGAGCGCTTCATGGACCCGCTTGCGTTCGGTGATGTCGATGCACACCGCCAGGTGCCCGACCCACAGGCCTTGCTCGTCGAGCACCGGCGTGGCGAGCATGTTGACCATCAGATGGCTGCCATCGCCGCGCACCAGGGTCCACTCCCGCGCCTCGTGGCCGCCCTCCACGTCGCCTTCCACCAGCATCGCCTGGCAGGTCGGCACCGGCTTGCCATAGCGCGCGCTCAACTCGACCGAACGACCGGCCAGCTCCCGGGGCAGGTGCAGGTTCTCCAGGGTCATATGGCCGACCACTTCGGCACTGCTATAGCCAAGCATCTGCTCGGCACCGGCGTTGAAGGTGCTGATGACGCCGCGCAGGTCGGTGGCGATGATCGCAACCTGGGTGGCGGCATTCAGCACGCCACGCAACTGACCATGGGTGCCACGCAGCTCCTGTTCCCGGTCGCGCAGCTCCTGGGTACGCTGATCGACCAGTCTCAACGCCCGCTGCCGCTGACTGACCAGCACATAGAGCAAGGCGCTGAGCAACAGGCTGAGCAATCCACCCAACACGACCAGACTGGTCACGGAGGAATGGTTGGCCTGCACGAACGCGTCGGAGGGCTGGATATCGACCTGATAGTCATGGTCGGCCATACGCAACAGGCGCGTGGCCGACAGCTCGCTGACGGCTGGCGGGTTGGGCGACTCGAACAGCACTTCGTGCTGGTCGTCGGTCGACAAATCGAGGATGCGTACCGAGAGATAGTCGCGACTCGCTTCCGGCAGTCCGTCCGCCAGCAATTGGCGCATGCTGATCACGGCCATCACATACCCGTAGGGCTTCGTGGCGTTGTGGTCCTGTCCGGAGCGCTGCGTGACCGGCGCGACCAGCAGCACGCCGCGCGCATAAGCCGGTTCGATGCTCACCAGATGCATCGGTTGTGAGACCGCCATGCCGCCATGCTGATCGGCCCGCTCAAGCGTGGCACGTCGCAGCGGCTGGGCCAGCAAGTCGTAGCCGAGGGGGGAACCGAGTTTGCTTTGCGTCTGGCTATACAGCACCGCCACGTACTCATCTCGCTCGCCGGCCAGTTGCAATTGGCCGTCGGCGTTGAGTTCTCTCAGGGTGAAGCTGTTCAGGCCCTCGTCCCGCACCCGTCGCTCGAACGCCGCCCGCTCGTCACGAGTGACCCGCTGGGCGTAGGAATACGCCTGGGTTCGCAGCAGCAAAGGTTGGGTGTAGCCGTCGAATTCCGCTCGGGACACTGAACCGGAATTGGCGAAAAACCGGCGCAGGCCGTCGAGGCGCTGCTCCTGATCTTCGAAACGTTCTTCGATACGGCTGTAACGCTCACTGGCCAGCAGTTGAAAGCGTTGCCGCAATTGATGGTGAAACAGATTCAGCGTCGACCACGCCAGCAACCCGGTGAGCACCCCGCCGATCAACAAAACCAGCAGCGCGACCAGCCAGGCCGAGGCATCTTCGCTGATAAAACCCAGGATCTTGGGGCGCACGGCGTGCAACGACATAAAACGCAACTCAAAACGCCAGGTGCGGGAAAGCCCTTTGGCCATGAGTGGAGTTATAGCTATTAGCCACTAATTTGACCAGCACTGTAGGAGCGAGCCTGCTCGCGATGGACTCAAGAACACCGCGTGCTTTCAGAAAGCTCGCGTTATCGTTATCGACCATCGCGAGCAGGCTCGCTCCTACACAGCTATTTAGCGTGCCATGATTTTCCAGGCACGATGGATCTTGGCGTTGCGGGCAAAATCCGGATCGAGGGTCTGGGCTGTGATGTCCTCGACCGCATAGCGCTCGCCGAGATTGGCCTCCAGTTCGAACTTGCGGAAGTTGTTGGAGAAGTACAACACGCCACCGGGTGCCAGGCGCGCCATGGCCAGGTCGATCAGTTGCACCTGATCGCGCTGCACGTCGAACACGCCTTCCATGCGCTTGGAGTTGGAGAACGTCGGCGGGTCGATGAAGATCAGGTCGTACTCGTCACGACTGGCTTCGAGCCACGCCATCACATCGCCCTGCTCCAGGCGGTTCTTGTCGGAAAAACCGTTCAGCGACAGGTTGCGACGCGCCCAGTCCAGATAGGTTTTCGACAGGTCGACACTGGTGGTGCTGCGCGCACCGCCCTTGGCCGCATGCACGCTGGCCGTTGCGGTGTAGCAGAACAGATTGAGGAAGCGTTTGCCGGCCGCCTCTTTCTGGATACGCATGCGCATCGGCCGATGGTCGAGGAACAGACCGGTGTCGAGGTAGTCGGTGAGGTTCACCAGCAACTTCACACCGCCTTCATTGACCTCGACAAACTTGCCCTGCGCCGCCTGGCGCTCGTACTGTTTGGTGCCGCTCTGACGCTCGCGGCGCTTGACCACCACGCGGTTCTTGTCGATGTTCAACGCCTGCGGGATGGCGGCCAGGGCATCGAACATGCGGGCCGACGCTTTTTCCGGATCGATGGACTTCGGCGCGGCGTACTCCTGAACATGGACCCAGTCGTGATACAGGTCGATGGCCATGGAGTATTCCGGCATGTCGGCATCGTACACGCGGTAGCAGTCGATTCCTTCACGCTTGACCCACTTGCCCAGGGCCTTGAGGTTCTTTTGCAGGCGGTTGGCGAACATCTGCCCGCCTTCGCTCAGGCGCGGCTGCTCGACCACCGGAGCCGGTGCCGGCGTCGGTTTGATCGGGTTGCCGTTTTTGTTGAACTTGCGTTCTTGCGGTTCGTTCGGCGTCTGATCGTAGGCGGCTTGCTCACGCTCGACCTGGCGCTGTTCCGGCGTACGACGCTCGCCGGTGACGAACTGATCGGGCAGCACCTTGATCAGCAGCAGCTTGCACGGCAAGGCGCCGTTCCAGAACGAATACTGCTTGTGGCTGCGGATGCCCATGCGCTTGCCCAGGTCCGGCGCGCCGGTGAACACCGCCGCCTCCCAGTTCAGGCAGGCCTGACGCAGGCGTTCGCCGAGGTTCTGGTAGAGATAAAGCAGGCTCGCCTCGTCGCCCAGACGCTCGCCGTACGGAGGGTTGCAGATCACCAGGCCTTTCTGGTTCTGGTCCGGGCGCGGCTCGAACGTCGCGACTTCACCCTGGTAGATCTTGATCCACTCGCTCAGGCCGGCGCGCTCGACGTTGTTGCGACCCGGTTGAATCAGGCGCGGATCGGCTTCGTAACCACGGATCCACAGCGGTGTCTTGGCCAGACCGGCAGCGGCGCGCTCGGACGCTTCTTCGTGGAGTTTTTTCCACAACGCCGGAACGTGACCGAGCCAGGCAGTGAAGCCCCACTGCTCGCGACGCAGGTTCGGCGCGATGTCCGCGGCGATCATCGCCGCTTCCACCAGGAAAGTACCGACACCACACATCGGGTCGGCCAGCGCGCCGCCTTCGGCGGCGATACGTGGCCAGCCGGAACGGATCAGGATGGCGGCCGCGAGGTTTTCCTTCAGCGGTGCCGCACCTTGCTGCAGGCGATAGCCGCGCTGGTGCAGGCTGTGGCCGGACAGGTCGAGGGACAGAATGGCTTCGCCACGGTCCAGGCGCAGGTGAATGCGCAGGTCCGGATTGAGCTTGTCGATGGACGGACGGTCGCCTTGCGGGGTCCGCAGTTTGTCGACGATGGCGTCCTTGACCTTCAGCGCGCCGAAGTGGGTGTTATCGATACCCGAGCCATGGCCGCTGAATTCGACGGCCAGGGTGCCGTCGTTGAGCATGTGGTCTTGCCACTCGATGTCCAGCACGCCGTGGTACAGGTCTTCGGCGTCCTTCATCGGGAAACGCTTGAGCACCAGCAGCACGCGGTTGGCCAGGCGTGACCACAGGCACAGGCGATAAGCGGTTTCCATGGTGGCCATGCCGCGCACGGCAGAGGTGTGCTCCCGCGCTTCCTCAAGGCCAAGCCCGACGGCTTCCTCGATGAGCAGGCCTTCAAGGCCTTTTGGGCAAGTGAGGAAGAGTTCGAAACGATCGGACATGGGAATTCCAGAACCTTTAGCTGAGTGACCGGGCAACGCATTGCCGGTCCGGTTTTCAATCAGGCGCTTTTCTCGAAGAGCGCCCGCGTGGCACGAAGGTGTGCCGCTCCACCCCTGCTGCCCGGGTTAAATGAGCTTAGATGCAAGGACAGATAAAAAAGTTGATGCAATGAAATGTCATAAGTCGACCCTTCGTCGAATAGTCCCTCCCGGCAACGGGAGCCATTCTCACTAAAGGATTAAGCTCATCATCCAGCGCAGGGCCGATCATACCGGGGTTTGGCTAATAAATACGCTACAAACACTCTGTTACTTATGGCCTTAACACATGAATGGTTACGTCCTTATGACAAAACGATCATTCCCTCGATGTGACGCATTGGTTAGAACTCAACTCAGGTTGGCGCCGCAATGACGCCAACACCTTGGCTCGTCACGCCGGCAACGAGCCCCCAACGGCAGAGTTTTTCTGCCAGACCTCAATAGAGGTCGACGCGATAAATACAGTCAACAAGTGAGGGCAACACCCTATGAGAAGACTTAAGCGTGATCCGTTGGAAAGAGCATTTTTGCGCGGATATCAATATGGCGTTGGTGGCAAATCCCGTGAGCTTTGCCCATTTACTCTACCGTCGGTACGTCAAGCCTGGATCAACGGCTGGCGAGAAGGACGCGGCGACAACTGGGACGGTATGACCGGCACTGCGGGAATCCACAGACTCAACGAACTTCACGCCGTCGGCTAATTACAGGGCACAACACTCCGACACGACAATCTGATTTTGTACTGAATTAACCACGCACGTCCCATCCGGACGGCGGGCTGCGGCCCAGGGGCTCCTTTAAAGGGGCCCTTTTTTATGAACGCAATTTTCCCGTGTAGGAGCTGCCGAAGGCTGCGATCTTTTGATCCTGAAAAATCAAAAAATCGCAGCCTTCGGCAGCTCCTACAAGATCAGCGTAGGGCGGCGATGGCGTCTACGGACTCGCGAATCAGCGCCGGGCCCTTGTAGATGAAGCCCGAGTAGATCTGCACCAGGCTCGCGCCCGCAGTGATTTTCTCTGCGGCGTGCTTGCCTTCGGTAATGCCGCCGGCAGCGATGATCGGCAGGCGACCACCCAGCTCAGATGCCAGCACTTTCACGGTGTGGGTGCTCTTGTCGCGAACCGGTGCGCCGGACAGACCACCGGCCTCGTCGCCATGTTCCATGCCTTCGACGCCTACGCGGCTCAGGGTGGTGTTGGTGGCGATGACCGCATCCATTCCGGTTTCGATCAGCGCCTGTGCAACCTGTGCGGTTTCTTCGTCGCTCATGTCCGGCGCGATCTTGATCGCCAGCGGTACATGCTTGCCATGACGCAAGGCCAGCTCCGCGCGGCGCTCGGCCAGATCGGCCAGCAACTGCTTGAGCGAGTCGCCGAATTGCAGGCTGCGCAGGCCCGGCGTATTCGGCGAACTGACGTTGACCGTCACATAGCTGGCGTGGGCGTACACCTTGTCCAGGCAGATCAGGTAGTCGTCCACGGCACGCTCGACCGGCGTATCGAAGTTCTTGCCGATGTTGATGCCCAGCACGCCCTTGTATTTGGCCGCCGCTACGCGGGCCAGCAGGTGGTCGACGCCAAGGTTGTTGAAGCCCATGCGATTGATGATCGCCTCGGCTTCCGGCAAACGGAACAGACGCGGCTTGGGGTTGCCCGGCTGCGGACGCGGGGTGATGGTGCCGATTTCGACAAAACCGAAACCCAGTTGGGCGAATCCATCGATGGCCGCGCCGTTCTTGTCCAGACCGGCGGCCAGGCCCACCGGGTTCGGGAAGTCCAGGCCCATGACGTTCACCGGCTTCTTCGCCGGGGCCTTGCACAGCAAGCCGTTGAGCCCAAGACGTCCGCCCGCGCCGATCAGGTCCAGGGACAGATCGTGGGAGGTTTCCGGGGAGAGTTTGAACAACAGCTGACGGGCCAGGGTGTACATGGGCGGATTTGACTCGATTGGCGGCGAATTGAGGCGGCGATTATAGCCGGGCAACGGGGTGGCAAGCGAGGCGCGTGATCAAATCAACGGTTAATGGCATATGCCTTGCACCCTTCCGGGCACCAGCACCCACGCCAGCGTCGGAATGGGTGCAAAGACAATGGCGTCGTCCCCGGCCTGCCCATGCACGGACCCGGGACGACGTTTTTTTTGCAAGGTGAGCGCGCGATGAACGAACCGTCAGCCGGCCCTCTGGCCTGGGTCAATGGCAGCGATGCCCCGGAAAAAACCGAAATCAATCTCGGCTTCATGGCCCTGAGCGACTGCGCCTCGGTGGTGGTCGCCGCCACCCAGGGCTTCGCCCAACCCTATGGCTTGACCCTGAACCTCAAGCGCCAAACGTCCTGGGCCAACCTGCGGGACAAGCTGGTCAGTGGCGAACTCGATGCCGCCCACAGCCTCTACGGCCTGATTTACGCCGTTCACCTGGGCATCGGTGGCGTGGCCGCGACCGACATGGCCGTGTTGATGGGCCTGAATCAAAACGGCCAGAGCATCAATCTGTCCCGCGGCTTGCAGGCGCTTGGGGTGACCAGTCCTGAGGCATTGGATCGGCACGTGCACCAAACTCGCCCAAAACTCACCTTCGCCCAGACGTTTCCTACCGGCACCCACGCCATGTGGTTGTATTACTGGCTGGCCAGCCAGGGTATACACCCGCTGCTGGATGTCGACAGCGTCGTGGTGCCGCCGCCGCAAATGGTCGCCCACCTGCGGGCCGGGCGTATCGACGGGTTCTGTGTCGGCGAACCCTGGTCCGCCAGCGCCGTGCAACAGGACCTCGGTTTCACCCTGGCCACGACCCAGACCCTCTGGCCCGATCACCCGGAAAAGGTCCTCGGTTGCACCCGTGCGTTCGTCGAGCAATACCCCAATACCGCGCGGGTGTTGGTGATGGCGGTTCTGGAAGCCAGCCGCTTCATCGAAGAAAGCCGCGAAAATCGTCGCAGCACCGCGCAATTGCTCAGTGCAGCGCAATACCTCGATGCGCCGCTGGATTGCATCGAGCCGCGCCTGCTGGGCGACTATGTCGATGGCCTGGGCAATCGCTGGCAAGACCCGCACGCCCTGCGCTTCCATGGTAAAGGCGAGGTCAATCTGCCGTACCTGTCCGACGGCATGTGGTTCATGACCCAGTTCCGTCGCTGGGGTTTGTTGCGCGATGACCCGGATTACCTCGCCGTAGCCCGTCAAGTCCATCAACTGGACTTGTATCGTGAAGCGGCCGGCGCTGCAGGTGTCGCGGCACCGGGCAAGGAGATGCGTAGCAGTCAATTGATCGACGGCAAGATCTGGGACGGTTCGGACCCGGCCGGTTATGCCTGCGGTTTCAAACTGCACGCCATGAGCGACAGCTCGCACCGATCCGCCAGCCGCTGACAGGAGACGACGAACATGCTGCGTATCCTGCTGATCAACGACACCGCGAAAAAAGTCGGACGCCTGAAGGCCGCCCTGACCGAGGCCGGATTCGAAGTGATCGATGAGTCCGGCCTGACCATCGACTTGCCCGAACGCGTCGAAACGGTGCGTCCGGACGTGATTCTGATCGATACCGAGTCACCAGGGCGCGATGTCATGGAGCAAGTGGTGCTGGTCACTCGCGACCAGCCGCGACCGATTGTGATGTTCACCGACGAACATGACCCCGATGTGATGCGCCAGGCGATCAAGTCCGGGGTCAGTGCCTACATCGTCGAAGGCATTCACGCACAACGCCTGCAGCCGATTCTCGATGTGGCCATGGCACGTTTCGAAAGCGATCAGGCTTTGCGTGCCCAGTTGCAGGCCCGCGACCAGCAACTGGCCGAGCGCAAGCGCATCGAGCTGGCCAAAGGGCTGTTGATGAAAATGAAGGACTGTAACGAAGAAGAGGCCTACACACTGATGCGCCGCCAGGCGATGAGCCGCCAGCAGAAGCTGATTCAAGTGGCGGAGCAGATTATTGCCATGAGCGAATTGTTGGGTTGAACCACAAAAGATCGCAGCCTTCGGCAGCTCCTACAGAAGCACACATCCCCCTGTAGGAGCTGCCGAAGGCTGCGATCTTTTTGCTTTACACAAATTTCCGATATGGCACAGATCTCGCAAAGCAATCACCACAGGTAACCAACGGCGGTTGCCCCACCTACGACAAAGACGTCGCTCACCTCATTTGCCCTTGGCGGATCGGGTGGCGGCGTTTTTTCGTTTTGGCCCCACAGCACGGGGCCGGTGGAGCGGCCGTAGCGGCGCCCCACCTGCAAGCTCATGACTCCTTTCGAGACTCTTCACAGCTGAGGTGCGCAATGAATTCAAGCTTCTGGAAATCCGGCCATACCCCCACATTGTTCGCAGCCTTCCTCTATTTCGACCTGAGCTTCATGGTCTGGTACTTGCTCGGTCCTCTGGCGGTGCAGATCGCCGCCGACCTGCACCTGACGACACAGCAACGCGGGCTGGTGGTGGCCACGCCGATTCTGGCCGGGGCGGTCTTGCGTTTTGTCATGGGGATGCTGGCTGATCGCTTGTCCCCCAAAACCGCCGGCCTGATCGGCCAGGTCATCGTGATCTGTGCGCTGTTCGGCGCCTGGAAGCTCGGCATCCACAGCTACGAGCAAGCGCTGCTGCTGGGTCTGTTCCTCGGCATGGCCGGTGCGTCCTTTGCCGTGGCCCTGCCCCTGGCCTCGCAGTGGTATCCGCCGCAGCATCAAGGCAAGGCCATGGGCATCGCCGGCGCCGGCAACTCGGGTACGGTATTCGCCGCCTTGATCGCCCCGGTACTGGCGGCAGCGTTTGGCTGGAGCAACGTGTTCGGCTTCGCCCTGATTCCGCTGATCCTGACCCTGATCGTCTTTGCCTGGCTGGCGAAAAACGCCCCCGAGCGACCAAAAGCCAAATCCATGGCCGACTACTTCAAGGCCCTGGGCGATCGTGACAGTTGGTGGTTCATGTTTTTCTACAGTGTGACGTTCGGCGGCTTCATCGGCCTGGCCAGCGCCCTGCCCGGCTATTTCAACGACCAATACGGCCTGAGTCCGGTAACGGCCGGTTACTACACGGCGGCCTGCGTGTTCGGCGGCAGCCTGATGCGGCCCTTGGGCGGCGCTCTGGCTGACCGGTTCGGTGGCATTCGGACCTTGTTGGCGATGTACACCGTCGCGGCAATCTGCATTACCGCGGTCGGTTTCAACCTGCCGAATTCCTACGCCGCACTCGCACTTTTCGTCTGCACCATGCTCGGTCTGGGCGCCGGCAATGGCGCGGTGTTCCAGTTGGTGCCGCAGCGTTTTCGTCGGGAGATCGGTGTGATGACCGGCCTGATCGGCATGGCCGGCGGCATCGGTGGCTTTGCCCTCGCGGCCGGCATGGGCGCGATCAAGCAAAGCACCGGCAGCTATCAACTGGCCCTGTGGTTGTTCGCCAGCCTCGGCGTTCTGGCCTGGTTCGGCCTGCACGGCGTGAAACGGCGCTGGAGAACCACCTGGGGTTCGGCGGCCGTGACGGCTGCGCGGGTCTGACGCCTCGATGAGCCTGCAACTGAGTTTCGCCGAAGCCAGCGCCATCGGTCCGCGCGAGGAAAACCAGGATGCCCTGCGCCTGGTCACGCCGGCCCCGGCGCTGGCGGCGAGCAAAGGTTACCTGTTCGCCATCGCCGACGGTGTCAGCCAGTGCGCCGATGGCGGCCTGGCGGCCCGTTCGACGCTGCAGGCCCTGGCGCTGGATTACTACGCCACGCCGGAAACCTGGAGCGTGGCGCAGGCACTTGATCGCCTGTTGCTGGCGCAAAACCGCTGGTTGCAGGCCAATGGCGGAGGACAACCGCTGCTGACCACCCTCAGTGCGCTGGTCCTGCGTGGCCGGCGTTTTACCCTGGCCCATGTCGGCGATTGCCGGGTGTATCGCTGGCACGCCGACCGATTGCAGCGAATCAGCGAGGATCACGTCTGGGACCAACCGGGCATGCAGCACGTGTTGAAACGGGCGCTGGGCCTCGATCAACACCTGGTGCTGGATTTTCTCGACGGTGAACTGCGCCTCGATGAAAGCTTCGTCCTGCTCAGCGACGGCATCTGGGCCGTCCTCGGCGATACCGCCATTGCGGCGATCCTGCGTGATCAACCGGACTTGCACAGCGCTGCGCAAACCCTGGTCAATGCCGCACACCTGGCAGGCAGTCAGGACAACGCCAGCGCCTTGCTGGTGCGGGTCGACGCCCTCGGCGAAGCGAGCATTGGCGACGCGTTGATTCACTTGCAGCAATGGCCACTGCCGCCGGCCCTGAAACCGGGTCAGGCGTTCGAGGGCTGGCAAGTCGAAGGGATCGTCGCACAGAGCCAGCAATCGCTGCTTTATCGCGTGCGCGACACTCAGCAACAACCCTGGCTGCTGAAAACCCTGCCGGGGCGCCTGCACGACGATCACCAGGCCGGGCAAGCGCTGCTGTCGGAAGAGTGGTTTCTCAAACGCGTGGCCGGTCGGCATTTTCCCGAAGTGCATGCCGCCAGTCAGCGTCAGCATTTGTACTACGTGATGCGCGAATATTCGGGCGCTACCCTGGCGCAACGGCATGAGCAAAGCGGACCGTTGCCGCTGCCCCAGTGGCAAGACATCGCCGAACGCTTGCTGCGAGCGGTCGGCCTGTTGCATCGACGGCAGATTCTGCATCGCGATATCAAACCGGAAAACCTGTTGCTGGGGGACGACGGTGAACTGCGCCTGCTGGATTTCGGCCTCGCCTACTGCCCCGGTCTCTCGCAAGACCTGCCCTGGGCTCTGCCGGGCACACCCAGTTACATCGCGCCGGAAGCCTTTCGTGGCGAAGTGCCGACACCACAGCAGGACCTGTATGCCGTTGGTGTGACCTTGTATTTCCTGCTCACCGGGCACTATCCCTATGGCGAAATCGAAGCGTTCCAGCGCCCGAGATTTGGTCTCCCGGTCAACGCCAGCCGCTACCGGCCCGACCTGCCGGACTGGATCGCCCATCACCTGGAACGCGCCGTGGCGGCGGCCCCCGAACAGCGTTTTGAAACGGCGGAAGAATGGTTGCTGCTGATCGAGCAAGGCGAACGCCGCAGTTTGAGCGTGCGCCCCAAACCCTTGCTGGAACGCGAGCCGCTGAAAGTCTGGCGGACATTGGCGCTGGTATCGCTGCTGCTCAACCTGGTGCTGCTGGTGGTGGCGCTCCATTAGCGGGCAACGCGCCTTGAATCGGTGCATTCCCTCGCGGCACTGCCCTTGCGAACGGGAAGAACGCCAACAAACACGGGACCTGAGCGACTTGGCACAACCACTGCATTACTCCTTTCAACAGACATAAAGCGCAGGCTTCAACGACGAAGGCTGCACTTCCCGAGAGAACGGGACCAGGACAAAGGCGTCCTCGCTAGGCAACTAGCGGGACGCCTTTTTTTGTTTGCGCAAAATTTGTCGAGCATGGCCTGAACCCTGATGAGGCAGGCCTGGACTCCCCGGAGAACCTGATGAAAAAACTAAAACTGGTGATGATCGGCAATGGCATGGCCGGGGTCCGGACCCTGGAAGAACTGCTCAAGCTGAGCACCGAGCTGTACGACATCACGGTCTTCGGCGCCGAACCGCACACCAACTACAACCGCATCCTGTTGTCACCGGTGCTGGCGGGCGAACAGACCTTCGAAGAGATCGTGCTCAACGACCTGGACTGGTACCTGGACAACAACATCAAACTGCTGCTCAACCGCAAAGTGGTGGAGATCGACCGGGTCAAGCGCCGGGTCATTGCCGAAGACGGCAGTGAAGCCGAATACGATCGCCTGCTGATCGCCACCGGCTCGACGCCTTTCATCCTGCCCATTCCCGGCAACACCCTCGAGGGCGTGATCGGCTACCGCGACATCGCCGATACCCAGGCCATGATCGACACCGCGAAAACCTACCGGCACGCCGTGGTGATCGGTGGCGGCCTGCTCGGCCTGGAGGCTGCCAACGGCCTGATGCTGCGGGGCATGCACGTCACCGTGGTGCATATCGGCGAGTGGCTGCTGGAGCGGCAACTGGACAAGACCAGCGGCCAGTTGCTGCAAACCGCCCTGGAGTCTCGCGGCCTGCATTTCCGTCTGTGCGAGCAGACCCAGGCCTTGCACGACGCGGGCAATGGCCGGGTCGGTTCGGTGCAATTCAAGAATGGCGACATCATCCCCGCTGACCTGGTGGTGATGGCCGCCGGCATTCGCCCCAATACCGAATTGGCAGAGAAATCCGGCATTCCGTGCAGCCGCGGGATTCTGGTCAACGACACCCTGCAAACCTATGACCCGCGGATCTACGCCATCGGCGAGTGCGCCAGCCATCGCGGCATCGCCTATGGTCTGGTGGCGCCGTTGTTCGAACAGGCCAAAGTCTGCGCCAACCACCTCGCCCAACTGGGTTTTGCCACTTACAAGGGGTCGGTGACCTCGACCAAATTGAAGGTCACCGGCATCGACCTGTTTTCCGCCGGTGACTTCATGGGCGGTGAAGGCACCGAGACCATCACCCTCTCCGACCCGATTGGCGGGGTCTACAAGAAACTGGTGATCAAGGACGACGTGCTGGTCGGCGCCTGTCTGTACGGCGATACGGCCGATGGCGGCTGGTATTTCCGGCAGATCCGTGAAAACCACGCCATCAGTGAGATCCGCGATCACTTGATGTTCGGTGAAAATGCGCTTGGCGACGTAGGGCACCAGGGCCAGGACAAGGCCATGAGCATGGCCGACACGGCCGAAGTCTGCGGCTGCAACGGCGTGTGCAAAGGCACCATCGTCAAGGCCATTCAGGAACACGGGCTGTTCAGCGTCGACGAAGTGAAGAAACACACCAAGGCTGCCAGCTCCTGCGGTTCGTGCGCGGGTTTGGTGGAGCAGATCCTGATCAACACCGTGGGCGGCGCCGCCGACGTCAAACCGAAAAGCGAAAAGGCCATCTGCGGCTGCAGCGACCTCAACCACGGGCAAATCCGCCAGGCCATCCACGAGCAGCACCTGCTGACCATCGCCGGCACCCTGAGCTACCTGAACTGGCGCACACCCAACGGCTGCGCCACTTGCCGGCCGGCGCTCAATTACTACCTGATCTCCACCTGGCCGGGGGAAGCCAAGGATGATCCGCAATCGCGCCTGATCAACGAACGCGCCCACGCCAACATTCAGAAAGATGGCACCTACTCGGTCGTCCCGCGGATGTGGGGCGGCGTGACCAATCCTTCGGAACTGCGGCGCATTGCCGACGTTGCCGACAAGTACAACGTGCCGATGGTCAAGGTCACCGGCGGCCAGCGCATCGACTTGCTGGGGATCAAGAAGCAGGACTTGCCAGGCGTCTGGAAAGATCTCGACATGCCATCCGGCCATGCCTACGGCAAATCCATCCGCACCGTGAAGACCTGCGTCGGCAGCGAGTTCTGCCGCTTTGGCACGCAGAACTCCACACAACTTGGCATTGAACTGGAACATGACCTGTTCAACATGTGGTCGCCGCACAAAGTGAAACTGGCTGTCTCCGGTTGCCCGCGCAACTGCTCGGAAGCGGGCATCAAGGACGTAGGCATCATCGGCGTCGATTCCGGCTGGGAGATGTACATCGGCGGTAACGGCGGGATCAAGACCGAAGTCGCGGAATTCTTCGTCAAACTGAAAACCGCCGAAGAAGTCCGCGAATACAACGGCGCATTCCTGCAGCTCTATCGCGAGGAAGCCTTTTACCTCGAACGCACCGTGCACTACCTGCAACGGGTCGGCATGGACCACATCAAGAAAGCCGTGCTGGAAGACCCGGAGCGGCGCAAGGCGCTCAACGATCGCCTGCAGTTCTCCCTGTCGTTCGAACAGGACCCGTGGAAGGAACGCCTGGAACAGCCACAGCTGAAAAAAGAATTCGACGTCATCCCCGTGAAAAACCTGGAGGTGCTGGCATGAACTGGCTGGATATCTGCGCACTGGATGAAATCAATGCCCTGGGCTCGCGGATCGTTGCCGGCCCTAAAGGTGACATCGCGATTTTTCGTACCAGCGACGATGAAGTGTTCGCCCTCGACGACCGTTGCCCGCACAAGGGCGGACCGCTGTCCCAAGGTCTGATCTACGGCAAACGCGTGGCCTGCCCACTGCACAACTGGCAAATCGACCTGCAAAGCGGCGAAGCCCTGGCCCCGGACGTCGGCTGCGCCCACCACCATCCGGCGCGGGTCGAAAATGGCCGCGTGATGCTGGCCCTGCGGGACGCAGGCTGATGGACCGCCAGATCACCGCGTCCACCTGCTGCTATTGCGGGGTCGGCTGCGGGGTGCTGATCGAGCATGACGGCGAGCGCATCCTCGGCGTCAGCGGCGATCCGGCGCACCCGGCCAACTTCGGCAAGTTGTGCAGCAAGGGATCAACCCTGCATTTGACCGGCGACTTGACGGCAAGGGCCCTGTACCCGGAATTGCGCCTGGGCAAAGGCCTGGCGCGCAGCCGCACCGACTGGGATACCGCGCTTGATCACGCCGCCAGCGTTTTCGCCCAAACCATTGCCGAGCATGGCCCGGACAGCGTGGCGTTCTACATTTCCGGGCAGTTGCTGACCGAGGACTACTACGCCTTCAACAAACTGGCTCGGGCGCTGGTGGGCACCAACAACATCGACAGCAATTCACGGCTGTGCATGTCGTCGGCGGTGGTCGGCTACAAACGCAGCCTGGGCGCCGACGCTCCGCCATGCAGCTATGAAGACCTGGAATTGAGCGATTGCGTGATGATCGTCGGCAGTAACATGGCCTACGCCCACCCGGTACTGTTTCGCCGACTGGAAGAAGCCAAATCCCGCCGGCCGCAGATGAAAGTCATCGTCATTGACCCACGTCATACAGACACCTGCGATCTGGCTGACCTGCACCTGGCGATTTTGCCCGGCACCGATGTCGCCTTGTTCCATGGGATTTTGCATCTGCTGCTGTGGGAAGACTGGATCGACCGTGACTTCATCAAGGACCATACCGAAAGTTTGCCCGAGCTGAAGAAACTGGTGCGCGATTACACGCCGCAGATGGTGTCGCAGCTCTGCGGGGTCAGCGTCGGGCAATTGCAGCAATGTGCCGAGTGGATCGGCACATCACCGTCTTTCCTGTCGCTGTGGTGCATGGGGTTGAACCAATCCACCGCCGGCAGCGCGAAAAACAGTGCTCTGATCAATCTGCACCTGGCCACCGGGCAGATTGGCCGTCCGGGTGCAGGTCCTTTCTCCTTGACCGGTCAGCCGAATGCCATGGGCGGGCGGGAGACCGGTAGCCTGTCCAACCTGCTGCCGGGCCATCGTGACGCCGCCAACCCCGAGCACCGTGCCGAGGTGGCCGCTTACTGGGGTGTTGATCAACTGCCTGAAAACCCGGGGCTGACTGCCATCGAGTTGTTTGAGCAGGTGGGCAGCGGCAAGATCAAAGCCTTGTGGATCGCCTGCACCAACCCCGCGCAGTCTCTTCCCGATCAGGCGGCCGTGCGCGCGGCACTGGAGGCCTGCCCGTTCGTGGTCCTGCAGGAGGCCTTTCGCACCACTGAAACCGCCAGGTATGCCGACCTGTTATTGCCCGCCGCCAGTTGGGGCGAAAAGGACGGCACGGTGACCAACTCCGAACGGCGTATTTCCCACGTCCGCCGCGCGATCGTCGCACCGGGTGAAGCGCGTCCGGACTGGACCATCACGGTGGATTTCGCACAGCGCCTGGAAAAACATCTGCGTCCGGAAGCCACCAGCCTGTT
The DNA here is from genome assembly GCF_058986625.1 of Pseudomonas sp. GW821-FHT07G06. Classification (NCBI taxonomy): domain Bacteria; kingdom Pseudomonadati; phylum Pseudomonadota; class Gammaproteobacteria; order Pseudomonadales; family Pseudomonadaceae; genus Pseudomonas; species Pseudomonas sp. GW821-FHT07G06. The sequence goes on along the minus strand of NZ_JBYSVW010000005.1, from coordinate 153,558 downwards.
TGCCTTTGACACCCCGGCACAGGTCTTCGACGAATACAAACAGCTGACGCGGGGACGGGATCTGGATTTGTCCGGGATCAGCCACGGCTTGATCGACACCATCGGCCCGCAGCAATGGCCCTTTCCTGTGGGGGCCAGCGCAGGCACCGCCCGCCTCTATCTCGACGGCATTTTCCCGACTTCCAGCGGACGCGCGCAGTTCGTGGCCGATCCGTATCGCGCCGCCAAGGAACAACGGGATGCGCGCTTCCCGCTGACGCTGATCACCGGTCGTCTGCGCGATCAGTGGCACGGTATGAGCCGCACCGGCACCGCCGCGCAGTTGTTCGGCCATGTCAGTGAAGCCGTGTTGAGCCTGCACCCGGATGAGCTGCGCAGGCATCGCCTGCAAACGGGGGATTTGATCAGCCTGAAAAGCCGCCGCGGCGCGGTGATCGTGCCGGTCGCCAGTGACGACAGCGTGCGTCCGGGCCAAGCCTTCTTGCCGATGCATTTTGGTGACCGTTTTCTCAAGGGAGGCGTGAACAGCCTCACCCTGCCCGCCTTCGACCCGTTGTCGAAACAACCGGAGCTCAAACACAGCGGCGTGCGCCTGGAACCGGTGCAATTGCCTTGGCACCTTTTCGCGCTGATAGAGGGCGATGTCCAACAACATTTTGAGACTCTACGTCCCCTCTGCGAGACGTTTTCCTACGTCAGCCTCAGTCTGACCGGTCGTGAGCGCCCTGCGCTGCTGATACGCGCTGCCAGCGCCACGGCGCCAGATCCGCAATTGCTGCGCGATATCGATCAATGTCTGGGGCTCAACGATGGACCGGTGCTGGCCTACGACGATCCACGACGCTCCATCGGTAAGCGGGTGCGAATCGAGAACGGCCGGATCACTGCGATCCGCCTGGCGGGTGAAACCCTCGCCCGGCACTGGTTGCAAAACCTCTGGCTCGAAGGTCGCGCCGATGAACAGCTACGGCGCTGGCTGCTCGCGCCACTGAGTGCCCCACCGGGCCAGGTTGACGCCGAAGCGATCGGTAACAAAACCCTGTGCAACTGCAAAAACGTCAGCCAAAACGCGGTCTGCGCCGGCATCCGCCGCGGCCTGGACTTGCCGGGTTTGAAACAAGAATTGGGTTGCGGCACGCAATGCGGCTCCTGCGTCCCGGAAATCAAGCGTTTGTTGGCCGCCACCGCGCAGCCGCAAGCCGCCATCTCGTGAGGAAAACACTATGAGCGCAAAAGTCTGGCTGGTGGGTGCAGGTCCCGGTGATCCTGAATTACTGACCCTCAAAGCTGTTCGGGCGTTGAGAGAGGCGGATGTCGTGCTGATCGACGATCTGGTCAACGTCGCGGTGCTGGAGCACTGCCCCGGCGCGCGGATAATTCCGGTGGGCAAGCGCGGCGGCTGTCGTTCAACGCCGCAAGCCTTTATCCATCGCCTGATGTTGCGTTATGCCCGTCAGGGCAAATGCGTGGTGCGCCTCAAGGGTGGCGACCCGTGCATCTTCGGGCGTGGCGGTGAAGAAGCGCAGTGGCTGCGCGAGCGTGGTGTCGAGGTTGAGCTGGTCAATGGCATCACCGCCGGCCTGGCGGGCGCGACGCAATGCGATATTCCATTGACCCTGCGCGGCGTGGCACGAGGGGTAACGCTGGTGACCGCCCACACTCAGGATGACAGCAGCCTGAACTGGCAAGCGCTGGCCCAAGGTGGCACGACACTGGTGATCTACATGGGGGTGGCGAAGATCAGTGAAATTCGCGAGCAACTGCTGGCCGGTGGAATGGCAGCCGATACGCCCGTGGCAATGATCGAAAATGCATCGTTGCCGCATCAACGGGAATGTTGGAGCGACCTGACAGCCATGGAGGACGATGCCCATAGCTTCCAGTTGAAAAGCCCGGCAATCCTGGTGATCGGTGCTGTGGCCGCCTGTGATGAGATCAAAAGATCGCAGCCTTCGGCAGCTCCTGCACGGGTTCGGCATTTATTCCTGTAGGAGCTGCCGCAGGCTGCGATCCTTTGGAAGCAACGCAAAACCAATGCTGAAACCCAAATCGCAGACAAAGAAAAGCCCGGCCTGAGCCGGGCTTTTCTCGGAGCTGCGGGCTAATTACTTAGCTTGAGCTTCAACCTGCGCTTCTACGCGACGGTTAACAGCGCGACCAGCTTCAGTTTTGTTGTCAGCAACTGGGCGGGATTCGCCGTAGCCAACGGACTGAACGCGGGTCGATTCAACACCGTACTGGTTGGTCAGAACTTGCTTAACGGCGTTTGCACGACGCTCGGACAGTTTCTGGTTGTAAGCGTCAGGACCGACGGAGTCAGTGTGACCTTCAACAGTAGTGGTGGTGGATGGGTACTGCTTCATGAAGTCAGCCAGGTTCTTGATGTCGCCGTAGCTGTTTGGCTTGACTACCGACTTGTCGAAGTCGAACTTCACGTCCAGCTCTACACGAACGACTTCAGCAACAGCTGGGCAGCCATCAGCGTCAACAGTTACGTTGGCCGGGGTGTCCGGGCACTTGTCAACGTTGTCGCAAACGCCGTCGTTGTCGCTGTCGGAGCAGACTTCTGGTGCTGGAACCGGAGCAGCAGCAGGCTTGTTGCCGCCACCGAAGTTCACACCCAGACCTACGGACGGGATGTAGTCCCAACGGCCGTTGTCCAGCTTGTAGTCAGCTTCTACGCCAGCACGAGCGTAGACGTTTTCGAGGAAGTAGTACTTCAGGCCAGCGCCAGCAGTCAGGAAAGTCGACTGGTCACGACCGGTGTGGCCGTCAGCGGCTACGTTGGTCATGCTGCCGTGCTTGACACCACCTTGAACGTAAGGACGCAGAGCGTCGCCAGCGTTGTTGAAGTGGTACTGAGCGTTCAGACCGAACTGGTCGCCTTCGATCTTCTGGTTGCCGGTGTTGTTGTTCGAACGGGTGTAGTCATCGTTGTTGTAGGTGAAGTTCAACGATACGTCGTCGGTCAAGAAGTAACCGATGGAGGCGCCAGGAGTGTAGCCGTCTTCAACGTTGTTAACGCTGTCGTTGTACTTCTTCCCGTAGTTGAGCTCGCCTTCAACTGCGCCTTGGCCTTGTGCCAATGCGCCGAACGAAGTAGCGGCAATAAGAGTACCAATGGCCAAGCCCAAGGTGTTTTTCAGTTTCATCCGTTAAATCCCCATCTGGTGATTGTGAAGCAGTCCCGCAAACCGGGGGACAACTCGGCGGCAAGTCTAACAGAACTTGCCTACACGTAAGAGATATTTGCGCTGAACTAAGTTTCAGCAATGCCTGCAAATTTCTCACGCAATTTATCTAGAGCGCGTTTGTACCGCATTTTTGTTGCACTCAAACCCATGTGCATGATGTCTGCGATCTCCTGAAACTCCAGCTCTGCGACAAAACGTAGCACCAGAATTTCCCGGTCAATCGGGTTCACATACACTAACCAGCGATCAAGTCCACCCTTTTCCTCAGGTTTCGGCGCCTTTTCTTCGGACGCCTCCTCGAGGGGGTCAAGACTCAATGCGTCCATCAAGCGACGCTTTCGCCGTTCCTTTCGATACTGTGTGATGCACTCGTTGTACGTGATGCTATATAGCCATGTCTTGAACTTCGATTTGCCCTCGAAGTTCTTCAGGCCATACAACACCTTCAACATGACCTCCTGACAGACATCGTCTGCATCGCGATCGTTCCCGAGATATCTTGCGCACACGTTAAATAATGTTCGCTGGTAACGCCGCATCAGTTCTTCGTAAGCGCGTGTTACGTGAAACAGCTCGGTATGCGAGCGCGCGACCAACTCCTCATCAGAGAGCTCGCGGGGGTCGTAGCGCATGGATAGCGATTGAGCTTTATTCAAAACAAGTCGGGCCGACAGTCAGGTCAATATCCTCCGCAGCCAGCGTCAGCTGGCATTTTGCGGCGGCATACATTAGCAGGGTTTGCCGGGTTAGCGGCTACTCACATGCTGCTCGAGGAGGATCCGATTGGAAAGAGAGACTAGCTCACCCTCATCGGTCAGCAATGTGGTCTTAACCGTGCCGATCTCTTCGATCTGGCCTTCGACCTCGCCAACACGCACTTGTTGCCCAACCTGATACAGCTCACGCACGTAGATTCCCGCAAGAATCTGGCCGGCTATTTCCCGGCTTCCCAACCCCATGGCCAGCGCTACCGCCAGACCAACGGTTATCAGCACAATCACGATCACATGGTTGAGCAGGTCAGTCTTGACCTCCAACTGGCTGATCGCCACCGAAATACTGATGATGATCACCAGGCCCTGGGCAATTCGTCCAAGCCCTGAAGCATAGTCCAGCCCCACGCCTTCTGCCGCGCCGCGCACCAGCCCGTTGGCCAGTTGCGCCAGCAAAACACCTACCAGCAACACCAGCGCCGCGCCGAATACCTTCGGCAAATACAACGCGAGCATATCAAGCGTAGCTGATACTCGCTCAAGTCCAAGAGATTCTGCGGCAGAAACCAGAAAAATAAGCAGAACGAACCAATAGACGATCTTGCCGATCAGGGTCGAAATGGGAACCTGCAATCCAGCGCGGGACATCAGCTTGGTCAGGCCGGTGCCGCCCATCAAGCGGTCCAGGCCCAGTTTGGCGAGCAATTTGGAAAGCAAGGTGTCCAGCAGTTTGGCCACGACAAAACCCAACAGCAGCACAACCAGTGCGCCGAACAGGTTTGGAATGAAGTTCGCAACCTTGGTCCACAACGCAGTCATTGCAGTGACGAGGCTCTGTGTCCAGAGATCAAGTTCCATATTCAATCAGCCTTATCAGCAGTGCGGGCAGCAGGTTTACGAAGACGGGATACCGGCGAGACATGGGCCGATCCGTTATTCAGGGCAATCATCAGTGCGGGCAACCAGCGCCCCAGCAGGCTGAACAAATCACCGGCGCCGACCTGGCGGTTGGCGGTTTTCAGCACACGCCCCAGACACGCATCGTCGTCCCGGGTGGACGGTGAGGCGTTGAGCATGTCGCGTAAAGACTGTTCAAACGGATCGTGCATACGCACCTCTCGTGATGTCTGTGGGAGACGCGGTCAGTTTTGGTCGGGTCACATGCTTTCCCTCAGACCCAGCGCAAACGTCGGAATAACCACCATTGCCCCAACGCCACCGAGACCATCATCAGGCAGGCGATCAGAAAGCCGTAAGGGCTGGCAGAGAATGGAATGCCACCGACGTTGATCCCCAAAAGCCCGGCCAGAAAACTCATGGGCAAAAAGATCCCGGTGATGATCCCGAAGCGATACATCGTGCGGTTCATGCGCACGCTCAAGCGACGGTCTTCCGCCTCCAGGACCAGCCCCACCCGCTCCCGGGTCAGTTCCAGCTCTTCGAGGTAGCGGGTCAGACTGTTGTTCAATTCGTTCCAGTAATCACCATCGTCCTCGACGAACCAGGGCAACTTGATTCGCGTCAACTGCCCGAAAATATCCCGCTGCGGAGCAAGAAAGCGTTTCAACGCTGCCGCCCGCCGACGAATCTGCAAAACCGCCCCGTGCTCAGGCGTATACCGTTCGTCGGCATCCAGTTTTTCTTCTTCCTCATCGACCACTTCCGAGAGGTCGCTGACCAGATCCTGCACCTTGTTGGTGAGGTACTGCGCCATATACAGGATGAGTTCGGAGGCGGTTTTCGGCCCCTTGCCATCGGCCAGTTGCACCAGCAGCTCTTCAGTGGCGCGCAACGGACGCAAACGCAGGGAAATGACACGCTGGGCAGAACCGAAGATCCGCACCGACACCATGTCTTCCGGCTCGGCACCGGGGTTCAGATTGACCCCGCGCAAAAATAGCAGCAGTTCGCTGTCCGAAAGCTGTAAAAGTCGCGGACGGGTGTTTTCTTCGAGTAACAGGTCACAGCTGAATTCGCTCAGACCGCTGGACTTGCGTAGCCAGGTCTGGGTTTGCGGATGACTGCGATCCCAGTGCAACCACAGGCTTTCATGGGCCTGCAGCTGCAAGTCGTCAAGTTCAGTCCGGGCAATCGAACGCGCACCGCCTCTACCGTCCAGCACCAGGGCATGCACCAGCCCCCATTGCGCGTTTTCTTCCTCGAACATCCGCACTCCTCTGGTCTGCAGCCGTTTTTATTCAGGCATTTTCAGCGGGCTGGGCGAGATGATCACGCCGTTGTTGTCCGCATAGATGTAATGGCCCGGATGGAAAGTCACGCCGGCGAAGGTCACGGCAACGTTGAGATCGCCGATACCGCGCTTGTCGGTTTTCATCGGGTGGCTGGCCAGCGCCTGAACCCCCAGATCGGTTTGCGCGATGACGTCGACGTCACGGATGCAACCATAGATCACCAGGCCTTCCCAGCCATTGCTGGAGGCTTTCTCGGCGAGCATGTCACCCAGCAGCGCGCGGCGCAGGGAACCGCCACCATCGACCACCAGAACCTTGCCATTGCCCTTGAGCTCGACTTGCTCCTTGACCAGCGAGTTGTCTTCGAAGCACTTGATGGTCACGATTTCGCCGCCGAAGGAGTCACGGCCGCCGAAATTGCTGAACATCGGTTCCAGCACCTGCACCAGTTCCGGATAGGCGTCGCACAGGTCAGGCGTGAGGTAATGGATCATCGAGAAACTCCTGTAAAGAGGAAGACAGCACGAACATCAGTGATGACTCAGTCACGCAAAGTGACCGGAACAGCTCAATGCGTCATATCTTAGCCGCAAGCCGACCGGAGCGAAATGCCCTTGTTAGAGCATCAGGCTCAAACCGCCGCGGCCAAATCCCCTTGCCCACCCAACAAGGGTGTCTGCTGATCCGCCAGCCAGCGGGTCACCAATGGCCAGACTTCGGCCTGGGCAGGTTTGCTGACGAGCATTTCAACGTGACCGAAATTGTCGCTGAAACCTTGATCACGACCCAGATTGATAAATTGCTTGTGCTCGGAACCGAACTGCTCGAACAGTTTGCGGCACGCCCACGCCGGGTCCTGATGATCACCGGCTGCACTCACGGCGAGCACCGGCAACCTGACCTCGGCCAAACCGGCCCACCAGTCTTTATCGGCATCGCCAAAGCGCCCGAACAGGCCGAACCAACGCATGCTTTCCAAGGCGAGGCCGATCGGCTCGTCCTCCGGGCCACGCTTGAGCCTTGCTCCGGACAACTGGGCAAAACGCTTGAGAATGAAGCGACTGCTCCACTCCACCGGCGGAATTTTCAATGGCCAGTAGGTGCGGCTGACTTGTGTACCGAAAAAAGCCGCCGAGGCCACCACCGGCTCACCGATGTACTCGCCACCCAGCGCTGCGGCCAGTGTAGTCCCCCCCAGCGAGTGACCGATCCAGTGCGGCACCTGCCCGCTCTGTTCGCGCACGAACGCGCCAATGGCCGGCAGGTCATAGCGTGCGTAGTCGGCGACCCGGTTCTTGCGGTAGTCGTGGTTACGCTGGGACAGGCCATGGCCGCGCATTTCCGGAATCCAGACGTCGAACCCCAAGCGGGCCAGATAGGCGCCCAACCCCAGGCCCTTGGGAGAGAACCAGAACCGGCGATTGGAAAAGCTGCCGTGCAGCAGGATCACCGGCACGCCACGGGATGACGGCTCATCGGCCATGCCAAGGCGTGTCACAGCCAGTTCGACGGTGAAGTCGGGGCTGTTACCGGGTTTCAAACGATACACATCTTCGCTCAGATCGCCGCGCCGTTCGGCGCTGATCAGGGCGACAGGAAATAGGTTGCTGCTGCTTTGCATAATCTCTTGCACAAAAAAGGGCGGCATCCGGAGGAGCCCGCCCTGCTTGAATCTCTAAAAGACCGCTCCCCCTGTAGGAGCGAGCTTGCTCGCGATGGACTCCAGGACAACGCGTTTATCCAGCAAAAACGCGTCATCGTTGACGTCCATCGCGAGCAAGCTCGCTCCTACAGAGAGATCCCTGTGGGAGCGAGCCCTGCTCGCGAAGAACTTCGGGACACCACGTCTATCCAGGATAAACGCGTGATCGTTGACGTCCATCGCGAGCAGGCTCGCTCCTACAAAGGCAGGTGAGCGGTCCGTTCACACGGGGTCAAGCCTGCGCCTGACCCTCTGCCAGGAAGAACCAGGTCTCCAGTACGGAGTCCGGGTTCAACGAAACGCTTTCAATGCCCTGCTCCATCAGCCACTTGGCCAGGTCCGGGTGGTCCGAAGGACCCTGACCGCAGATGCCGATGTACTTGCCGGCCTTGTTGCAGGCGGCAATAGCGTTGGCCAGCAGCTTCTTGACCGCCGGATTACGCTCGTCGAACAGGTGCGCGATGATACCGGAATCGCGGTCCAGGCCCAGGGTCAGCTGAGTCAGGTCGTTGGAACCGATGGAGAAACCGTCGAAGAACTCGAGGAATTCTTCAGCCAGGATGGCGTTGGACGGCAGTTCGCACATCATGATCACGCGCAGGCCGTTATCACCACGGGCCAGACCGTTTTCCGCCAGCAGATCCACCACCTGGCTCGCTTCACCCAGGGTACGAACGAACGGCACCATGATTTCGACGTTGGTCAGACCCATCTCGTTGCGCACGCGCTTGAGGGCGCGGCATTCGAGTTCGAAGCAGTCGCGGAACGATTCGCTGATGTAACGCGAAGCACCGCGGAAGCCCAGCATCGGGTTCTCTTCTTCCGGCTCGTACAGCTTGCCGCCGATCAGGTTGGCGTATTCGTTGGACTTGAAGTCCGACAGACGCACGATGACCTTCTTCGGCCAGAACGCTGCCGCCAGGGTGCTGATGCCTTCGACCAGTTTCTCGACGTAGAAGCCGACCGGGTCGTTGTAACCGGCGATGCGCTTGTCGACGCTTTCCTTGATGTCCAGCGGCAGACCGTCGTAGTTCAGCAGTGCTTTAGGGTGCACGCCGATCATGCGGTTGATGATGAATTCCAGGCGAGCCAGGCCCACACCGGCGTTCGGCAGTTGCGCGAAGTCGAAGGCGCGGTCCGGGTTGCCGACGTTCATCATGATCTTGAACGGCAGCTCCGGCATGGCATCCACGGAGTTCTTCTTGATGTCGAAGCCCAGTTCGCCTTCGAAGATGAAACCGGTGTCGCCTTCAGCGCAGGAAACGGTCACGCCCTGGCCGTCTTTCAACAGCTGGGTGGCGTTGCCGCAACCGACTACCGCTGGAATGCCCAGCTCACGAGCGATGATCGCCGCGTGGCAAGTACGACCGCCACGGTTGGTGACGATGGCGCTGGCGCGCTTCATGACCGGTTCCCAGTCCGGGTCGGTCATGTCGGACACCAGTACGTCGCCTGGCTGGACCTTGTCCATCTCGGACACGTCCTTGATGATGCGGACCTTGCCGGCGCCGATACGCTGGCCGATGGCGCGTCCTTCAACCAGCACGGTACCGGTTTCTTTCAACAGGTAACGTTCCATGACGTTGGCCTGGGTGCGGCTCTTCACGGTTTCCGGACGGGCCTGCACGATGTACAGCTTGCCGTCGTCACCGTCCTTGGCCCACTCGATGTCCATCGGGCACTGGTAGTGCTTCTCGATGATCATCGCCTGCTTGGCCAGCTCGCTGACTTCAGCGTCGGTCAGGCAGAAACGTGCGCGTTCGGCCTTGTCCACGTCGACAGTCTTGACCGAACGACCGGCCTTGGCCTCGTCGCCGTAGATCATCTTGATGGCCTTGCTGCCCAGGTTGCGGCGCAGGATGGCCGGACGACCGGCCGCCAGCGTGCCCTTGTGGACGTAGAACTCATCCGGGTTCACCGCGCCTTGAACGACGGTTTCACCCAGGCCGTAGGCGCCGGTGATGAACACCACGTCACGGAAGCCCGATTCGGTATCGAGGGTGAACATCACGCCGGCGGTGCCGGTTTCGGAGCGGACCATGCGCTGCACGCCGGCCGACAGGGCAACCAGCTTGTGGTCGAAGCCCTGGTGCACGCGGTAGGAAATGGCACGGTCGTTGAACAGCGAGGCGAACACCTCTTTGGCGGCACGAATGACGTTTTCGACACCACGGATGTTCAGGAAGGTTTCCTGCTGACCGGCGAAGGAAGCGTCCGGCAGGTCTTCGGCGGTAGCGGAAGAACGCACGGCCACGGCCATGTCAGGGTTGCCGGCGGACAGCGTGGCGAACGCGGTACGGATTTCGGCATTCAGTTTTTCAGGGAACTCGGCCTCCATGATCCATTGACGGATCTGGGCACCGGTCTTGGCCAGGGCATTCACGTCATCGACGTCCAGGGCATCGAGCGCGTCGTGAATCTGCTGATTCAGGCCGCTCAGCTCCAGGAAATCACGATAAGCCTGAGCGGTCGTGGCGAAGCCGCCGGGCACCGATACACCGGCACCCGCAAGGTTGCTGATCATCTCGCCCAGGGATGCGTTCTTGCCCCCCACATGCTCAACATCGTGTTTGCCGAGCTTATCGAGGGAAACTACGTACTCTACCAAGGTGATCTCTCCACTAACTGTGTTGGAAAAGCTCAGAAACCGGCTGCTTAAGTGAGCATTTGCCGGCTATATGGCCTGGACCTGGAAAATAAGTGAGAATGCGGGCCATTGGCGGCCGGCAAATCGCGCCTATCATATCCAAGATTCGTCACTAGCTTAAGGCCCAAGGTGCAAATGAAACGATCTGCTTTCTTTATCTCCGATGGTACCGGCATTACCGCCGAAACCCTGGGTCAAAGCCTTCTGGCGCAGTTCGAAAACATTACCTTCAGCAAAGTCACGCGGCCGTACATCGACAACGTGGACAAAGCGCGGGCCATGGTACAACAAATCAACAAAGCCGCCGAAACCGACGGCTTCCGTCCGATTATCTTCGACACCATCGTCAATCAGGACATTCGTGAGATTCTCGCCACCTCGAATGGTTTCATGATCGACATTTTCTCGACGTTCCTGGCACCGCTTGAGCAGGAACTGACCGAGCATTCTTCCTACACCGTCGGCAAGTCCCACTCCATCGGCGCCAACACCAATTACATGGAGCGTATCGAGGCCGTCAACTTCGCCCTCGACAACGACGACGGCGCCCGCACGCACTATTACGACAAGGCCGACCTGATACTAGTGGGCGTGTCGCGATGTGGTAAGACGCCGACGTGCCTGTACATGGCGATGCAATTCGGCATCCGCGCGGCCAACTACCCGCTGACCGAAGACGACATGGAACGCCTGCAACTGCCAAACGCACTGCGCGCCCACCAGCACAAGCTGTTCGGCCTGACCATCGACCCTGACCGCCTCACCGCGATTCGCAACGAGCGCAAGCCCAACAGCCGCTATTCGAGCTACGCCCAGTGCGAGTTCGAGGTGCGCGAGGTCGAGAACCTGTTCCGCCGCGAAAACATTCCGCACATCAACTCCACGCATTTTTCCGTGGAAGAGATCTCCGCGAAGATTCTCGTGGAGAAAGGTGTGGAGCGGCGTTTCAAGTAAATCTCCCGGGTCTGTTCCGGCCCTGTCGCGAGCAGGCTCGCTCCTACACTGGATTTGCGTCGCACACGAATACCGTGCTCACCGAAGATCAACTGTGGGAGCGAGCCTGCTCGCGATTACGGCGCCACATTCAACATTGATGTCGTCTGATACTCCGCTTTCGCGAGCAGGCTCGCTCCCACAGGGTCTTGTGTTGAGTTTCAGATCGGGTTTAGAAAGAATCCCCCGGCACCCGCACAAACCCTTCCATCAATACCCGCGCACTGCGGCTCATGATCGCCTTGTTCACGGTCCATTCACCATTGACCAGACTGGCCTCGGCGCCGACGCGCAGGGTGCCGGACGGGTGTCCGAAGCGCACCGCGTTGCGTTCGATGCCACCTGCCGCGAGGTTCACCAGGGTGCCGGAAATCGCTGCAGCCGTACCGATCGCCACGGCCGCCGTGCCCATCATCGCGTGGTGCAACTTGCCCATGGACAACGCACGTACCAGCAGGTCGACATCGCCTGCGGCAATCGCCTTGCCGCTCGACGCCACGTAGTCCGCCGGCTTGGCCACGAAGGCGACTTTCGGCGTGTGCTGACGCTTGGCTGCTTCGTCGATGTTGGAAATCAGGCCCATGCGCAATGCGCCGTAGGCACGGATGGTCTCGAACATCAGCAAGGCTTTCGGGTCGCCGTTGATCGCGCCCTGCAACTCGGTGCCCTTGTAGCCGATGTCTTCGGCATTGACGAAAATCGTCGGGATGCCGGCGTTGATCATGGTCGCCTTGAAGGTGCCGACGCCGGGCACTTCCAGGTCATCGACCAGGTTGCCGGTGGGGAACATCGAACCGCCGCCGCCCTCTTCTTCCGCTGCCGGATCGAGGAACTCGATCTGCACTTCGGCCGCCGGGAAGGTCACGCCGTCGAGTTCGAAATCACCGGTCTCCTGCACTTCACCGTTGGTGATCGGCACGTGGGCGATGATGGTCTTGCCAATGTTGGCCTGCCACACGCGAACCACGGCTACGCCGTTATGCGGGATACGGCTGGCGTCCACCAGGCCGTTGCTGACAGCAAACGAACCGACCGCTGCCGACAGGTTGCCGCAGTTGCCGCTCCAGTCCACGAAGGGCTTGTCGATGGATACCTGGCCGAACAGGTAATCGACGTCGTGATCGGCCTTGGTGCTTTTCGACAGGATCACGGTTTTGCTGGTGCTGGAGGTCGCGCCGCCCATGCCGTCGATTTGTTTGTCGTACGGATCGGGGCTGCCGATCACGCGCAGCAGCAACGCGTCGCGGGCCGGGCCTGGGACCTGTGCCGCTTCGGGCAGGTCCTTGAGACTGAAGAACACGCCTTTGCTGGTGCCGCCGCGCATGTATGTAGCTGGAATCTTGATTTGAGCTGCGTGAGCCATGGTGCTCGTTACTCCTGATCTGAAAGCAGACACGGGACTCAAAGTCCCGTGTCGGTACAGCCTGTGTTAAACGGCAACCGCCGACTCTTCGAGGAAGTCCTGGGCGAAGCGTTGCAGCACGCCGCCGGCCTCGTAGATCGACACTTCTTCGGCGGTGTCGAGGCGGCAGGTCACCGGCACCTCGACGCGCTCACCGCTCTTGCGATGGATCACCAGCGTCAGCTCGGCGCGCGGCGTGCGATCGCCGATCACGTCGTAGGTTTCGCTGCCGTCGATGGCCAGGGTGTGACGGTTGGTGCCTGGCTTGAACTCCAGCGGCAACACGCCCATGCCCACCAGGTTGGTGCGGTGAATGCGCTCGAAACCTTCGGCGGCAATCGCCTCCACACCCGCCAGGCGCACGCCCTTGGCCGCCCAGTCGCGGGACGAACCCTGACCGTAGTCGGCACCGGCGATGATGATCAGCGGCTGCTTGCGATCCATGTAGGTTTCGATCGCTTCCCACATGCGCATCACTTTGCCTTCCGGCTCGACACGGGCCAGCGAACCCTGCTTGACCTTGCCGTTTTCCAGAACCATTTCGTTGAACAGTTTCGGGTTGGCGAAGGTGGCGCGCTGCGCCGTCAGGTGGTCACCGCGGTGAGTCGCGTAAGAGTTGAAGTCCTCTTCCGGCAGGCCCATTTTCGCCAGGTATTCGCCGGCGGCGCTGTCCATCATGATCGCGTTGGACGGCGACAGGTGATCGGTGGTGATGTTGTCCGGCAGCACCGCCAGCGGGCGCATGCCCTTGAGCGGACGAGCGCCGGCCAACGCACCTTCCCAGTACGGCGGACGGCGGATGTAGGTGCTCATTTCACGCCACTCGTACAGCGGCGCGACTTTCGGGCCGGTGTCTTCGTGGATGGCGAACATCGGGATGTACACCTGGCGGAACTGCTCCGGCTTCACCGACGCCTTGACCACCGCGTCGATTTCTTCGTCGCTTGGCCAGATGTCTTTCAGACGGATTTCCTTGCCGTCCACCACGCCCAGCACGTCTTTTTCGATGTCGAAACGGATGGTGCCGGCAATCGCATACGCAACCACCAAGGGCGGCGACGCGAGGAACGCTTGCTTGGCGTACGGGTGAATCCGGCCGTCGAAGTTACGGTTGCCGGACAACACCGCAGTGGCGTACAGGTCGCGGTCGATGATCTCTTGCTGGATCACCGGGTCCAGAGCGCCGGACATGCCGTTGCACGTGGTGCAGGCAAAAGCCACGACGCCGAAGCCGAGTTTGTCCAGCTCTTCGGTCAGGCCTGCTTCATCGAGGTACAGCGCCACGGTTTTCGAACCCGGTGCCAGGGACGACTTGACCCAAGGCTTGCGGGTCAGGCCGAGCTTGTTGGCGTTGCGCGCCAGCAGGCCGGCGGCGATCACGTTGCGCGGGTTGCTGGTGTTGGTGCAGCTGGTGATGGCGGCGATGATCACCGCGCCGTCCGGCATTTGCCCCGGCACATCGTCCCACTGACCGGAGATGCCTTTGGCCGCCAGATCCGAAACCGCCACACGGGCGTGCGGGTTGCTCGGGCCGGCCATGTTGCGCACGACCGAAGACAGATCGAAAGTCAGGCCACGCTCGTACTGGGCACCTTTGAGGCTATCAGCCCACAGGCCTGTGGTCTTGGCGTAGTTCTCGACCAACTGCACCTGCTCGTCTTCACGGCCGGTGAGCTTGAGGTAGTCGATGGTCTGCTGGTCGATGTAGAACATCGCCGCCGTGGCGCCGTATTCCGGGGCCATGTTGGAGATGGTTGCGCGGTCGCCCAAGGTCAGGGCCGAGGCACCTTCGCCGAAGAACTCCAGCCATGCGCCAACGACTTTCTGCTTGCGCAGGAACTCGGTCAGCGCCAGCACCATGTCGGTGGCGGTGATGCCCGGTTGCAGCTTGCCGGTCAGTTCGACGCCAACGCTTTCCGGCAGACGCATCCACGATGCGCGGCCGAGCATCACGCTTTCGGCTTCGAGACCACCGACACCGATGGCGATCACGCCCAACGCATCGACGTGCGGGGTGTGGCTGTCGGTACCGACGCAGGTATCAGGGAAGGCCACGCCGTCGCGCACCTGGATCACCGGAGACATTTTCTCCAGGTTGATCTGGTGCATGATGCCGTTGCCCGGCGGGATCACGTCGACGTTCTTGAACGCCTTCTTGGTCCAGTTGATGAAGTGGAAACGGTCTTCGTTGCGACGGTCTTCGATGGCCCGGTTCTTCTCGAACGCGTCCGGATCGAAGCCACCACGCTCGACGGCCAGGGAGTGGTCGACGATCAGTTGGGTCGGCACCACCGGGTTGACTTGCGCCGGGTCACCGCCTTGCAGGGCGATGGCGTCACGCAGGCCGGCGAGGTCGACCAACGCGGTCTGGCCGAGAATGTCGTGGCACACCACGCGGGCCGGGAACCACGGGAAATCGAGGTCGCGCTTGCGCTCGATGAATTGCTTCAGGGATTCGGTGAGCGTGGCCGGGTCGCAGCGACGCACAAGGTTTTCCGCCAGCACACGGGAGGTGTACGGCAGGGTGTCGTAGGCGCCAGGCTGGATCGCCTCGACCGCTGCGCGGACATCGAAGTAATCCAGGTGGCTGCCGGGCAGCGGTTTACGGAATTGTGTGTTCATCGTCAGGACTCGGTCACGGTAGTTACAAAAGGTGGGGCCTGGCACAGTTTCTGAGTTGAGCGCGGACCTCTGTAGGAGCTGCCGCAGGCTGCGATCTTTTGATCTTCAAAAAGCAACATCAAAAGATCGCAGCCTGCGGCAGCTCCTACAGGGCCACCGGTTCATTCAGTGACCTGTGCAGGCATTCCCACCATTCAGCGCTGTTCGATTGGCACGAACTTGCGCTGTTCAACGCCGGTGTATTCGGCGCTTGGACGGATGATGCGGTTGTTGGCGCGTTGTTCGTACACGTGTGCAGCCCAGCCGGTCAGGCGCGAGCAGACGAAAATCGGTGTGAACAACTTGGTCGGGATGCCCATGAAGTGGTACGCCGAGGCATGGTAGAAGTCGGCGTTCGGGAACAGCTTCTTCTGCTCCCACATGGTCTTGTCGATGGCTTCGGAGACCGGGAACAACACCTTGTCACCCACTTCGTCGGCGAGTTTTTTCGACCAGCCCTTGATCACCTCGTTGCGCGGATCGTTGTCCTTATAGATCGCGTGGCCGAAGCCCATGATCTTGTCCTTGCGCTCGAGCATGCCGAGGGTGCCCTTGATCGCGTCTTCCGGCGACGAGAAACGCTCGATCATTTCCATCGCCGCTTCGTTGGCGCCGCCGTGCAGCGGGCCGCGCAACGAGCCGATGGCCGCGGTGATGCACGAATACAGGTCGGACAGGGTCGATGCGCAAACACGTGCGGTGAAGGTCGACGCGTTGAACTCGTGCTCCGCGTAGAGGATCAGCGAAACGTTCATCACCTTGACGTGCAGCTCGCTCGGCTTCTTGCCATGCAGCAGGTGCAGGAAGTGGCCGCCGATGGACTGCTCGTCGCTGACGCAATCGATGCGCTTGCCTTCGTGGCTGAAGCGATACCAGTAAGTCATGATCGCCGGGAATGCAGCCAGCAGGCGGTCGGTCTTGTCGTGTTGCTCGGAGAAATTGCTCTCCGGCTCCAGGTTGCCCAGGAACGAGCAGCCCGTGCGCATCACGTCCATCGGGTGGGCGTCGGCGGGGATGCGCTCGAGCACTTCTTTCAGCGCTTGCGGCAGGTCACGCAGCTTGCTCAGCTTGGCGATGTAGGCGTTCAGTTGCGCCTTGCTCGGCAGTTCGCCGTACAGCAGCAGGTAGGCGACTTCTTCGAACTGTGCGTCAGCCGCCAGTTCACGTACGTCATAACCACGATAGGTCAGACCGGCACCCGACTGGCCCACGGTGGACAGTGCGGTTTGCCCGGCTACCTGGCCACGGAGCCCGGCGCCACTGAGTACTTTTGCTTCGGCCATTGCTGTCTCCAATTTTTTGAAATTTTTAGGGGAAACTCATTGCTCTTCTGTGGGAGCGAGCCTGCTCGCGATGGTGGACGGCACACCGCGGGGTATCAGGCTTCCCGCGTCATCGTTGACGTCTTTCGCGAGCAGGCTCGCTCCCACAGGTACAAGGTGTTCGTTACTTCTTCGCGGCAAACAACGCATCGAGCTTCTGCTCGAAGGTGTGGTAGTCGATGCGATCGTAAAGCTCCATACGAGTCTGCATGGTGTCGATGACATTCGCCTGCGTGCCATCGCGGCGCAGTGCGGTGTAGACGTTTTCCGCGGCCTTGTTCATGGCGCGGAAAGCCGACAGCGGGTACAGCACCAGCGACACGTCGACAGCGGCGAGTTGCTCGGTGGTGTACAGCGGGGTCGCGCCGAATTCGGTGATGTTGGCCAGGATCGGCGCTTTCACGCGGCTGGCGAACAGCTTGTACATGTCGAGTTCGGTGATGGCTTCCGGGAAAATCATGTCGGCGCCGGCCTCGATGCACGCAGCGGCGCGATCCAGGGCAGACTCCAGGCCTTCCACCGCCAGGGCGTCGGTACGGGCCATGATCACGAAGCTGTCGTCGGTACGGGCATCGACGGCGGCCTTGATGCGGTCGACCATTTCCTGCTGGGTCACGATCTCTTTATTAGGACGGTGGCCGCAGCGCTTGGCGCCAACCTGGTCTTCGATGTGAATCGCCGCCGCGCCAAACTTGATCATCGACTTGACGGTACGAGCGACGTTGAACGCCGAGGAACCGAAACCGGTGTCCACGTCCACCAGCAATGGCAGATCGCAGACGTCGGTGATACGGCGCACGTCGGTCAGCACGTCATCCAGGCCGGTGATGCCCAGGTCAGGCAAGCCGAGGGAGCCGGCAGCCACCCCGCCACCCGACAGGTAGATCGCCTTGAAACCGGCGCGCTTGGCCAGCAGCGCATGGTTGGCATTGATTGCGCCGACCACTTGCAGTGGATGTTCGCTGGCGACCGCATCGCGGAAACGCTGGCCTGGTGTGCTCTTGTTCAAACTCATGACTCACCTCGTTTGGCTGTCGGGTTGACGCCGTCCTGGTAATGACGGGCGATATTGCGTTTGGAGGCGCCGATGTGACGGCGCATCAACAACTCGGCCAGCTCACCGTCACGGTCGGCGATGGCATCGAGAATGCGGTGGTGCTCGGCGAACGCCTGGTGCGGGCGATTGGGCGTGGTGGAAAACTGGATGCGGTACATGCGCACCAATTGATAGAGCTCGCCGCAGAGCATTTGGGTCAGCGTGCGGTTGCCGCTGCCCTGGATGATTCGATAATGGAAGTCGAAATCGCCTTCCTGCTGGTAGTAGCCGCGACCTGCCTGGAATGCCTCATCACGCTCATGGGTTTCCAGCACCCGACGCAGCTCGTCGATTTCTTCGAGGCTCATGCGCTCGGCGGCCAAGCGACAGGCCATGCCTTCCAGGGATTCGCGGATTTCGTACAGTTCAAGCAGCTCGGCATGATTGAGCGACACCACCCGCGCGCCGACATGCGGCACGCGCACCAGCAGGCGCTGGCCCTCCAGGCGATGGATGGCCTCGCGCAACGGGCCACGGCTGATGCCGTAGGTACGCGCCAGCTCCGGTTCGGAGATTTTGCTGCCCGGCGCGATCTCGCCTTTGACGATAGCCGCCTGAATGCGGCGGAAGACGTTCTCGGAAAGTGTCTCCGTATCGTCTTGCGTAGAAACCGGGGGATCGAGTTGATCCAGCATATTGTCGACACCTTGTGAGCCAATGCCGCAAAAACTAACGAATACCGGGAGCGCAGTCAAAGGTTAAATCGATATTGTCGACAAT
Source organism: Pseudomonas sp. GW821-FHT07G06 (assembly GCF_058986625.1). Taxonomy (NCBI): domain Bacteria; kingdom Pseudomonadati; phylum Pseudomonadota; class Gammaproteobacteria; order Pseudomonadales; family Pseudomonadaceae; genus Pseudomonas; species Pseudomonas sp. GW821-FHT07G06. The sequence goes on along the minus strand of NZ_JBYSVW010000005.1, from coordinate 134,916 downwards.
CTTCTGATAACCGGTTGCACCATAACGAAGCAATCCGCTGGTTTATAGCCACCCGCCAGCGCTGGCGCCATCAGACCACCGTGCTAGAATGCCGCCGCATTTGTTTGTCACATCTGCACTGCCTGTCATAAAAACCTGCCAGGCATACGAGGGAGCTTGCGCAGCGATGCCAGGGCCTTGAATCAAGTCGGACCGCTGCGCACCAGGATTTATGAGACTCAAGCCCTTCCCTGCTTTCCTTTATTTACTTTGCCTGCCCGGGTTCGCAATGGCCGGGGAAAAGACTGTGTATGGCCTGAATGAGTACGCATCGCTCAATGGCATCGACCTGGAAGTGGCGGCCAAACTCGACACCGGGGCAAAAACCGCTTCCCTGAGTGCACGGGACATCAAGCGCTTCAAACGCAACGGCGAATCCTGGGTGCGGTTTTACCTGGCCATCGACGCCGCCCATTCGCATCCGATCGAACGCCCGCTGGCCCGTGTCAGCAAGATCAAGCGCCGGGCCGGCGACTACGATCCCGAGGAAGGCAAGAAGTACACCGCCCGCCCCGTGATCGAACTGGACATCTGCATGGGCTCGGCCCTGCGCAGCATCGAAGTGAACCTGACCGACCGTAGCGCGTTCCAATACCCGCTCCTGATTGGCTCCGAAGCGCTCAAGCGTTTCGATGCACTGGTTGACCCCAGCCTTAAATATGCTGCCGGCAAACCCGCCTGCACCACCGACGCTCATACCGCCGAGTAATTCAAATGCGCTCTCTTACCCTTCATCTGAAACTGCTGATCGCCATCCTGGTGGTGCTGGGCATTTCAGTTACGGCCTATCAGATCTTCGTGCTGGGCATCCCAGTGACCGAAGACGCCACTGACGACCTGTGGAACATCGACGCCAAGGTCGAGTTCGTCGCCAGCGCCAAGGATCCGGTCAAGATCCAGATGTTTGTGCCACCGCTAAGCCGCGACTTCGTCAGCCTCAACGAGAGCTTCATCTCCAATAATTACGGGGTGGCCGTGAACCGGGTCGACGGCAACCGCAAGGTCACCTGGTCGGCACGCCGGGCCAAAGGCAATCAGACGCTGTACTACCGCCTGGTGCTGACCAAGCGTTATTCCGGCGAGAAGGCCAAGATCAAAGGCCCGACCTTTCGCGACAGCATCACCATCGAAGGCCCGGAAAAAATCGCCGCCGAGGCCCTGCTCGCACCGATTCGCCAGCACTCGGCCGACGTCGAAACCTTCGTCGGCGAAGCCATCAAGCGGGTCAACAACCTCAACGACGACAACGTGAAACTGTTGCTGGCCGGTGATCCATCCACCGCGCACAAGGCGAAAACCGTCGAGCTGCTGCTGTCCATCGCCCACGTACCGATCGAGAAGGTCCACACCATCCGCCTGGTGGCCGACCAGCCGCAAACACCGGAACTGTGGCTGCGCAGTTTCAATGGCACCGACTGGCTGTACTTCAACCCGGAAACCGGTGAGCAAGGGCTGCCGACCGACCGCCTGCTGTGGTGGACCGGCGACGAAAACCTGATCACCGTCGATGGTGGCAAGAAGGCCAACGTGACCTTCAGCCTGAACAACAGCGAAATGAACGCCATTCGCCTGGCCAAGCTGACCGACGAAAACACCGACGCCAACTTCCTCGAGTACTCGTTGTACGGCCTGCCGCTGCAAACCCAGCAGACCTTCATGATCATGGTGATGATCCCGATCGGCGTGCTGGTGATCCTGATCCTGCGCAACCTGATCGGCATCCAGACCCTCGGCACCTTCACCCCGGTACTGATCGCCCTGGCCTTCCGCGAAACCCAGCTCGGCTTCGGTATCGTGCTGTTTACCATCATCACGGCGCTGGGCCTGTCGCTGCGCTCCTATCTCGAACACCTGAAACTGCAGATGCTGCCGCGGCTGTCGGTGGTACTGACCTTCGTGGTGGTGCTGATCGCGGCCATCAGCCTGCTCAGCCATAAACTCGGCCTGGAACGCGGCTTGTCGGTGGCGCTGTTCCCGATGGTGATCCTGACCATGACCATCGAACGCCTGTCGATCACCTGGGAAGAGCGCGGCGGTGGCCATGCCATGAAAGTGGCCATCGGCACGCTGTTCGCCGCGTCCCTGGCGCACCTGATCATGAGCGTGCCGGAACTGGTGTACTTCGTGTTCACGTTCCCGGCGATCCTGCTGATCCTGGTGGGCTTCATGCTGGCCATGGGTCGTTATCGCGGCTACCGCCTGACCGAACTGGTGCGTTTCAAAGCCTTCCTGAAAAAGGCTGACGCCTGATGTTCGGCTTCTGGAAGACCTGGAAGGCCCTGGAAGCCCGGGGCATCATGGGGATCAATCGGCGCAACGCAGACTACGTGCTCAAGTACAACAAGCGCAGCCTGTACCCGATCGTCGATGACAAGATCCTCACCAAGGAGCGCGCTATCGCCGCGGGCATCCATGTGCCCGAGCTCTATGGCGTGATCTCCACCGAGAAGGAAATCGACAATCTCGAAGAGATCATCGGCGGTCGCAGTGACTTCGTGATCAAACCGGCCCAGGGCGCTGGCGGCGATGGCATCCTGGTCATCGCCGACCGCTTCGAAGGGCGTTATCGCACGGTGTCCGGCCGGATCATCAGCCATGAAGAAATCGAGCACCAGGTTTCCAGCATCCTGACCGGCCTGTATTCCCTGGGCGGTCACCGCGACCGGGCGCTGATCGAATACCGCGTGATTCCGGACCAGATCTTCAAGAGCATCAGCTACGAAGGCGTGCCGGACATCCGCATCATTGTCTTGATGGGTTACCCGGTGATGGCCATGTTGCGCCTGCCGACGCGCCAGTCCAACGGCAAGGCCAACCTGCACCAGGGCGCCATCGGCGTCGGCGTGGACCTGGCCACCGGCCTGACCCTGCGCGGCACCTGGCTGAACAACATCATCAACAAACACCCGGACACCACCAACGCGGTGGATGGCGTGCAACTGCCCTATTGGGACGGTTTCATGAAACTCGCCGCTGGCTGTTATGAGTTGTGCGGGCTGGGCTACATCGGTGTCGACATGGTCCTGGACCAGGAAAAAGGCCCGCTGATCCTTGAGCTCAACGCCCGGCCGGGGCTGAATATCCAGATTGCCAATGACTGCGGGCTGACGTTGCGTACTCATGCGGTGGAAGCACGGCTGGAAGACCTGAAGGCTCGTGGCACGACCGAAACGGTCGAAGAGCGCGTGGCGTTCGTGCAGGAGATGTTTGGGCATATTCCTGCGGTCGAGGGCTGAGGCCCTTCTCCTGTAGGAGCGAGCTTGCTCGCGATGGACCAGAGAGCGCCACGGGGTGTCAGGCTCCCAGCGTCATCGTTCACGTCCATCGCGAGCAAGCTCGCTCCTACACTACACATCCCCCTCTAGGAGCAATTCTCCGAGGGGACTACAATCGCCACCCCGCCTCGATGGCTGATCTCCCCCGCCCATGTTGACCTGCTCCGTACACCCGCTGCCCTATCGCGCCAACCCCGCCCACTACTTCGCGGCGATTCGCCATGCCCCCGGCGCCGTGCTGCTCGACAGCGGCCGCCCCAGCGCCGACCGCGGCCGCTATGACCTGCTCAGCGCCTGGCCGCTGGAACAATTGACGGTATCGCCCGACGAAAGTGGCGAGGCTTTCCTGCAACGCCTGCGCGATAACCTGACACGCCTCGGCGAAGCCTCCTTGCCGGCACCTTATGAGTTGCCGTTTGCCGGTGGGTTGATCGGCTACCTGAGTTACGACTTCGGCCGACATCTGGAGCGCCTGCCGAGCCAGGCCAGTGACGACCTGCATCTGCCCGACGCGCGTTTCGGCCTGTACGGCTGGGCATTGGTCAGCGATCACCTGGTGCTGACCAGCCAGTTGGTGTTCCACCCGACCCTGCCCGACAGCGAGCGTCAGCGCCTGATCGAGCTGTTCAGCCAACCGGCACCTGAAGTGGTCGCTCCCTTCAAACTGCTCACCCCGATGACCGCCGACTTGAGCGCTGACCAGTATCAACAGGCCATCGAGCGCATCCAGCAGTACATTCAGGCCGGTGACTGTTATCAGGTCAATTTCGCCCAACGGTTTCGCGCGCCCTGCCAGGGTGACTCGTGGGCCGCCTACTGCGCGTTGCGCGAAGCGTGCCCGACGCCCTTTTCCGGCTTCCAGAGCTTGCCTGACGGCAATGCCGTCCTCAGCCTGTCGCCGGAACGTTTCGTCAAAGTCAGCCAGCGCCATGTGGAAACCCGCCCGATCAAGGGCACTCGGCCCAGGGGCATTACGCCTGAGCAAGACGCCGCGAACGCCGCCGAACTGCTGGCCAGCCCCAAGGACCGCGCGGAAAACCTGATGATCGTCGACCTGCTGCGCAACGATCTCGGCCGGACCTGCCGCATCGGCTCGGTCCGGGTGCCGGAGCTGTTCAGCCTGGAAAGTTACCCGAACGTGCATCACCTGGTGAGCAGCGTCACCGGTGAACTGGCCGATGATCGCGACGCTCTGGACCTGATCGCCGGCAGCTTTCCCGGCGGTTCGATCACCGGCGCGCCAAAGATTCGCGCGATGCAGATCATCGACGAACTGGAGCCGACCCGACGCGGCCTGTATTGCGGTTCGTTACTGTACCTGGACGTGCGCGGCGAGATGGACAGCTCCATCGCCATCCGCAGTTTGCTGGTCAAGGATGGGCAGGTGTGTTGCTGGGGCGGCGGCGGGATAGTCGCGGATTCCGAGTGGCAGGCCGAATATCAGGAATCGATCACCAAGGTGAAGGTGTTGCTCGAGACCCTGCAAAACCTGTAGGAGCTGCCGAAGGCTGCGATCTTTTGATCTTGCCTTTAAAAAACAAAATCAAAAGATCGCAGCCTTCGGCAGCTCCTACAGGGATCGGGTTTACAGGCTCAAAGTGCGGTTCGAAGATTTGATGAACTCTTGTTTGAGCTCTTCAAACGTATGCACCGCCGGGAACTGCGGGAACTCGGCAATCACGTTATCCGGCGCATGGAACAGAATCCCGGCATCGGCCTCGCCCAGCATCGTGGTGTCGTTGTAGGAATCCCCTGCCGCGATCACCCGGTAGTAGAGGCTCTTGAAGGCCAGGACCGACTGACGCTTTGGATCCTTCTGACGCAGTTGATAGCCCGTAACTCGTCCGCTGTCGTCGGTAATCAGTCGATGGCAGAGCAAGGTGGGGAAGCCCAGTTGGCGCATCAACGGCTGGGAGAACTCATAGAAGGTGTCCGACAGGATTACCACCTGGAAGCGCTCGCGCAGCCAGTCGACGAACTCGATGGCGCCGTCCAGCGGCTTGAGCGTGGCGATCACTTCCTGAATGTCGGAGAGCTTCAGGCCGTGCTCGTCGAGAATCCGCAGGCGTTGCTTCATCAGCACGTCGTAGTCGGGAATGTCCCGGGTGGTGGCCCTGAGGGATTCGATCCCGGTTTTTTCGGCGAAGGCGATCCAGATTTCCGGGACCAGCACACCTTCAAGATCCAGACAGGCAATTTCCACAAGACACTCCCATTTGTATTGTTTATTGAGTCGAGCGAGCAAAAAGATTGCCGAACTCTAGCGACTCGGGCCTGCCTGCGCAACGCAGAGGATGCCCCGGCCCATGCAGCTTTTTGTTACCATCGGCCCCATATAGAGCGCCCAGCGCCACCGACCTGTAGGAAGCCGCCCTGATGAGCCCAACGTTCGACGTCGTGGAACTCGCCACGACCTATGCCAACAAATCCGCCCAGGACATCCTGAAACTCGCGTTTGCCGAGTTCGGCGATGACCTGTGGATATCTTTCAGCGGTGCCGAGGACGTGGTGCTGGTGGACATGGCCTGGAAGCTGAACAAGAACGTCAAGGTGTTCAGCCTCGACACCGGCCGCTTGCACCCCGAGACCTACCGCTTCATCGATCAGGTGCGCGAGCACTACAAGATCGACATCGAACTGGTGTCGCCGGACTACACCAAACTCGAACCCTTCGTGAAGGAAAAAGGCCTGTTCAGCTTCTACAAGGACGGCCATGGCGAATGCTGCGGCATCCGCAAGATCGAACCGCTGCGCCGCAAGCTGTCTGGCGTGAAAGCCTGGGCCACCGGCCAGCGTCGGGACCAGAGCCCCGGCACCCGCAGCGCCGTCGCGGTGATGGAAATCGACACCGCGTTCTCCACCCCGGAACGTACCCTGTACAAGTTCAACCCGCTGGCGCAAATGACCAGCGAAGAAATCTGGGGTTACATCCGCATGCTGGAACTGCCTTACAACAGCCTGCACGAACGCGGTTTCATCAGCATCGGCTGCGAACCCTGCACCCGCCCGGTACTGCCGAACCAGCATGAGCGCGAAGGCCGCTGGTGGTGGGAAGAAGCGACGCAGAAGGAATGCGGGTTGCACGCGGGGAACATCATCAGCAAGTCCAAAGCGTAAGCCCACTGTAGGAGCGAGCCTGCTCGCGATGGTCGTCAACGATAACGCGGGGTGCCTGATACCCCGCTGCGTTCTCGGGTTCATCGCGAGCAGGCTCGCTCCTACAGTGCTATCTGCAGCCTCAAAAAATGTGTACACACGATTGTCACCATAGGTGCCATTTGTGTGTGCACTTTTAGTTTCTGCGCCCCAAAAAGTTACATTCCTGCCTCAGCCGTGCGCAGCCAGGCCCTCCTGAATCCCCCATTCAAAATAAATACCTGTTCAATCGGTCAATTTATATTGTCATTTTTTCAATGGCTTGGCGAAAAGCCATAACAAAACGAAATGAACAGCGCCGTTCATAGAACGCTCGGCTGGCATGGATCTGGCTTAAGTGCATACATGTTTTGTATACAATCACTTCAAAACATACACACACTTTAGATCCGCAAGCCTGAAGCGCCCTATCCCGTACAGGCTGCAGATGCCCCGTAACCAATGATATTCGCCACCCGCGACGAAGATTTGTCGAGCCAAGGCTCATGCACAGTCATCGCGGCGTCGAGCATCAGGAGCCTGCCGGAATGCGTACTAGTCTCTCCAATAACAATATCGCGCTGGATCTACCCTCCCCCCATTCCACCCACACCGCCGACAATCCGGCACATCACTCCCCCGTGGTGCTCAGTCCCCGACTGCACAACAAGGACCTGGCGCCGACCAAGGCCGAAGGCCGGCGCTGGGGCCGCTACAGCATCTTTGCCTTGTGGACCAACGACGTTCACAACATTGCCAACTACTCCTTTGCCATCGGCCTGTATGCCCTGGGCCTGGGCGGTTGGCAGATCCTGTTGTCCCTGGGGATCGGAGCGGCGCTGGTGTATTGCTTCATGAACCTGTCCGGCTACATGGGACAAAAGACCGGGGTTCCGTTTCCGGTCATCAGCCGGATCAGTTTCGGCATTCACGGAGCGCAGATTCCCGCGTTGATCCGCGCCGTGATCGCCATCGCCTGGTTCGGCATTCAGACGTACCTCGCGTCCGTCGTCTTTCGCGTGCTGTTGACGGCGATCCATCCCGGGTTCGCCGACTACGACCACGACTCGATCCTCGGTCTGTCGACCCTGGGATGGGTGTGTTTCGTCGCGATCTGGTTCGTGCAACTGGCGATCCTGGCCTATGGCATGGAGATGGTGCGGCGCTACGAGGCGTTTGCCGGCCCGGTGATTCTGCTGACCGTCGCCGCCCTCGCCGCGTGGATGTACTTCCAGGCCAACGCGACCATTGCCTGGTCGATCCGAGAGCCGCTGACCGGTGGCGAGATGTGGCGCAATATCTTTGCCGGTGGCGCACTGTGGCTGGCGATCTACGGCACCTTGATCCTCAATTTCTGCGATTTCGCCCGCTCTTCACCGTGCCGCAAGACCATCAAGGTCGGAAATTTCTGGGGCTTGCCGGTGAATATCCTGGTGTTTGCCGGCATCACTGTCCTGCTGTGCGGTGCGCAATTCCAGATCAACGGCCGGATCATCGAAAGCCCGACCGAAATCATCGCCTCGATCCCCAACACCTTCTTCCTGGTACTCGGTTGCCTCGCGTTCCTGATCGTCACCGTGGCGGTGAACATCATGGCCAACTTCGTCGCCCCGGCGTTCGTCCTCAGTAACCTGGCGCCGAAGTACCTGACATTCCGTCGCGCCGGACTGATCAGCGCGACCATCGCCGTGCTGATCCTGCCGTGGAACCTCTACAACAGCCCGCTGGTGATCGTGTACTTCCTGTCCGGCCTCGGTGCCCTGCTCGGCCCGTTGTACGGCGTGATCATGGTCGACTACTGGCTGGTACGAAAAGGCCAGGTCAACGTGCCGCAGTTGTACAGCGAAGACCCCAACGGCCCTTATTACTACAGCCGGGGGGTCAATTTGCGCGCGGTGGCGGCGTTCATTCCCGCTGCCCTGATCGCCATCGTCCTGGCCCTGGTGCCGGGGTTCCACAGCGTGTCGCCGTTCTCCTGGCTGATTGGTGCCGGCATCGCCGGAATGCTCTACCTGATCATCGCAAAGCGCCAAGCGCACTACGCCGATGTCAGCGGCGAAGCCATCGCGGTCGAAAACGTCAGCCATTAACTCCATGGCGGCCCGGCACAGTCGGGCCGCAGAACCATCCGCAATAAGGACTCCCCATGCGCATTCTCGTGGTCAACGTCAACACCACCGAATCCATCACCCAGGCCATCGCCCGCTCGGCACAGGCCGTCGCATCGCCCGGCACGGAAATCGTCGGCCTCACCCCGCACTTCGGCGCCGACTCCATCGAGGGCAACTTCGAAAGTTACCTGGCGGCCATCGCGGTCATGGACCGGGTGATGTCCTATGACCAGCCGTTCGACGCGGTGATCCAGGCCGGCTACGGCGAACACGGTCGTGAAGGCTTGCAGGAACTGCTCAACGTGCCGGTGGTGGACATCACCGATGCCGCCGCCAGCACGGCGATGTTTCTCGGTCACGCCTATTCCGTAGTCACCACCCTCGACCGCACCGTGCCGCTGATCGAAGACCGCCTCAAGCTCTCCGGCCTGTGGGATCGTTGCGCCTCGGTACGGGCCAGTGGTCTGGCGGTGCTGGAGCTGGAACATGAACCGCAACGCGCACTGGAAGCCATCGTGCATCAGGCCGAACTGGCAGTGACCCAGGACAAGGCCGAAGTGATTTGCCTCGGTTGCGGTGGCATGGCCGGGCTGGACGAGCAGATTCGCCGGCGTACCGGGGTACCGGTGGTGGATGGGGTGACGGCGGCGGTGACCATTGCCGAATCGCTGGTGCGGCTGGGGTTGTCGACCTCGAAGGTGCGGACCTATGCGACGCCACGGCCGAAAAACATCATTGGCTGGCCGGGGCGGTTTGCCCGGTAGACCGCGGCGCCCCCTTCGCGAGCAGGCTCGCTCCCACACAGATCCAATGTGGGAGCGAGCCTGCTCGCGATGGCCGCCCCTCGGTTTCAAGACTTGCTCAAACCGCACTAAACCTCTGCCCCAGCCCCCGCTCGGCAAACTGCTCGATGATGAAATCGACAAACGCCCGGGTCTTGCCGGGCAGCAGTTTATGTTCGGCGTAATAGATGGAGGTGTAGCCGTCGTCGATGTACCAGTCCGGCAACACCCGCTGCAACCTGCCCACCTCAAGGAAACCCGAGGCGAACGGCATACTCACCAGCGCAATGCCCAGACCTTGTGCGGCGGCGACGCAGGCGGCCTCGGAATCGCTCATGGTCATCCGCGCCTTGAGCGTCAACGGGCTGTGTTGCTGATTGCGATGGGTCAACTGCCAGGAGCGCACGCGACCGGTTTGCGGCGAGCGGATCAGGATCCCGTCGTGGTGCTTGAGGTCGTCCGGCTCGGTGATTGATGCATGTGCCTCCAGGTAATCCGGCGAAGCCACCAATACCCGATGCGCCGGACTCAGCTTGCGCGCGACTACGCCCTGGGGCAATTCGAAGCCGCCGCCGATGGCCGCGTCGAACCCCTGCCCGATCAGATCGACCTGGCGGTTGTCGAAGTGCCAGTCCGGGTTGATTGCCGGGAATCGCCGCAGAAACTCGCCGAGCATCGGCACTATGTACAGGCAACCGAATACCGTCCCCATGCTGACCTTCAATGTACCCGCTGGCTGCCCACCGGCGCTGGCGAGGTTGGCCACGGCATTCTGGATGGTGTGCAGGCTGGTGCTGACTTCGCCGAGAAACAACTGACCGGCCTCGGTCAGCGTCAGGCTGCGCGTGCTGCGCTGAAACAATCTGACGCCCAGGCGCGCCTCAAGCTTGGCAACGCTCTTGCCCACCGCCGCCGGTGTCAGGCTCAAGCGTCGCGCCGCTTCGGCGAAGCTGCCGACCTCGGCGCTGCGCACAAAGCATTCGATACTGCTGAAGGTTTCCATAGGCGCCACTATAAACTTTTGGTTTACACAGACTATCGCAATTAGGGTCTACACAGCTCGTAATCCTGAATCGATACTAGCCTCCATCAACCGGGACATCTCGCCTCGGGACTTGGAGATCGACATGACTACTCAGAACCTCAGCGGCAAAGTGGCATTGATTCAAGGTGGTTCCCGCGGTATCGGTGCAGCCATCGTCAAGCGCCTGGCCGCTGAAGGCGCGACCGTTGCCTTCACTTATGTCAGCTCGACAGCCAAGGCTGAAGAGTTGCAACACAGCATCACCGCTACAGGCGGCAAAGCCCTGGCCATCAAGGCCGACAGCGCTGACGCCGACGCGATCCGCGGCGCCGTGTCCGCCACGGTGGAGGCCTTCGGTCGCCTGGATATCCTGGTCAACAATGCAGGCGTACTGGCTGTCGCACCGCTGGCCGAGTTCAAACTCGAAGACTTCGACCAGACCCTGGCCATCAACGTACGTAGCGTGTTCATTGCCACCCAGGCCGCCGCCAAACACATGACTGAAGGCGGTCGCATCATCAACATCGGCAGCACCAACGCCGACCGCATGCCCTTTGCCGGTGGCGGCCCGTACGCCATGAGCAAATCGGCGCTGGTCGGCCTGACCAAAGGCCTGGCCCGTGACCTCGGCCCGCAAGGCATCACCATCAACAACGTGCAGCCGGGTCCGGTCGACACCGACATGAACCCGGCCGAGGGTGACTTTGCGGAGAGCCTGATCCCGCTGATGGCCGTGGGCCGTTACGGCAAGGCCGAAGAGATCGCCAGCTTCGTCGCCTACCTCGTCAGCCCGGAAGCCGGCTACATCACCGGGGCCAGCCTGACCATCGACGGCGGCTTCGGCGCCTGATGCATATCTGTCAACTGCAATAACTGTGGGAGCGAGCCTGCTCGCGAAGAGGGAGTATCAGACACGTTGATGTTGTCTGAAACACCGCTTTCGCGAGCAGGCTCGCTCCCACATTTGCCAGAGTCATCCCCGTCTTTTCAGCTAGGCCCGCTCAAGCGCTGGCAAACCAAAAGCGCCCGGCTCGAACGCCTTCAACGTACGTAGAATGCCATCGGCGTGTGCGTACCTGGCGTCGGCCATTGCCGCATCCGGAATCGCGATCGCCGTCATCCCCGCCGCTTTCGCCGCGGTGACACCAAAGGGCGAATCCTCGAATACCAGGCAATCCTCGGGCGCGACGCCCAGACGCCGCGCCGCCGTCAGGAAGATATCCGGTGCCGGTTTGGCCGCCCCCACCTCGGGATCATCGGCGGTGACGATGAAGTCGAACAGGGTGAACCAGTCGCGGTGCAGGGTGGTTTTCTGGCCGAACGACTGGCTCGAAGAACTGGTACCCACGGCAATGGGGATGTTGTTGGCCTTCAGATGCCGTACCAGTTCCTGTGCGCCAGGCATCGCCTGCGCTGTAGGAAAACGCTCGCGCATCAGCGGCTCGCGGATCACCAGAAACTCTTCGGCGGTAATCGGCAGGTCGAGCGCTTCAACCACATAGCGCGCCAGATCCCCTGCACCCCGGCCAATGATGTTCTGCTTGATGCTCCAGTCGAACGTTCGGCCGTAACGCGCGGCTATGATGGACGTGACTTCGGTGTAGATGCCCTCTGTGTCCAGCAGCAAGCCGTCCATATCGAAAATCACGGCCTTGATCGGGCCGAATGTTTTCAGCGGTGCATTCATCGCATCTGATCCGTTTTCCAAGGCATCCCGGGCGGCGCAGGTGAGGCCCGCACCCGAATGGATTAAAGGATTCAGCAGCATAACGAGCGCGGCCGTCTCAGAGCAACGAGGAAATCCCGATCCACGCCGAATGGCTCTCGTGATTTAGCGATTCGCCCTACATCAAACGCCAACTTTCCCGACTTCTTTCCTTGAAGATCCTCCGCAGAGTCTCACGTCCTACATTCCGCCAAGCGAAAGTCTGCAGATGTTCGATCCCCAAAAGGTATTGGCCTGTCACGCCAGCGGTCCCCTGACACAAGTGCACAGGTTCGCCGCCTGTATCGATAGCATCGAGCGCACCGCCCCCCGCAACGGCCCGGTGTCGATGGTCACCGGTGAAGTATCGCTGGCCCTCACGGACGGCACCCTCGACGGGATCTTGCCGTTCGACTTCACCCGCCTCTATCGCACCCGTGCCGTCGAACTCGACAGCGGGCTCGGTTTCGGCTGGCGGCACTCGCTGTGCCAGCATCTGGAATTCCACGGCGAGCAAGTGCTGTGGATCGACGCCGAAAACCACCGCACGGCATTTCCATGGCCGACGACGGCGCGCCCGTTGATCCGTAACAGACTGTCACGGGCGGCGATTTACCTCGGCGAAGAACCGGGCGAACTGATCCTCGCCCAGGCCGGCGACGCGGGGCGTTTTTTTCATTTCCGCGATGGCCGACTGACCGTGATCAGCGACGCCTACGACAACCGCCTGACGGTACAGCGGGACGGCCTTGAGCGGATCCAGCGCCTGGACAACGGCGCTGACCGTGCCTTGCTGTTGCGTTATGACCTCAAGCACCTGGTGGCCGTCGACTATCAGGTGTTTCAGCGCTGCGGGCCCGAGGCGCACACCTGGCGCACCGAACAGACACTGGCCAGCTACCGCTACGACGCCCGCCAGCGTCTGGGCGAGGTGACCAACGCGGCGGGTGAAAGCGAGCGTTATGACTACGACGAGCAGCACGTGATCCTGCAACGGCAACTGGCGGGCGGCGCGAGTTTCTTCTGGGCGTGGGAACGCTCCGGCAAGACCGCCCGCTGCGTCCATCATTGGGCCTCGTTTGCGCAGATGGAGGCGCGTTACGTCTGGGACGATCAAGGCACCGTGACGGTGAACAACGCCGACGGCAGCCAGGAGGTTTACGTTCATGACCCATACGCGCGATTGGTGCGCCAGATCGGACTGGACGGCGGCGAGCAACACAAGGCCTACGACAATCTGGGCCGGCTTATCTTCGAGCAGGACGCCCTCGGCGCCGTCACCCAATACCATTATGACGAGGCCGGTCGACTGATCACGCTGCTTGCGCCGGATGAGGCGGCCACGTCCTACAAGTATCGCTACGGTTTCCTGCACGCCCGCACCCGCGGTCGGGCGACGTGGAGTTACCAGCGCAATGCCCAGGGAGACATCACTGTCGTCACCGATCCCGACGGACAGATCACCCAGTATTGCTACGACTCGCTGGGGCGCTTGCTGACGATCCGGTTTCCAGACCAGAGCATTCAACGGTTTGCCTGGAACGCCCTGGGACAATTGCTGGAAGAAACCTTGCCCGATGGTTCTCAGCGCATGTTTTCCTACGATGCGTTGGGGCGGAGGATTACCGGGCAGGACGAACACGGTGCCATCACCCGTTATGAGTGGGACGCCGTCGGTCGACTGAGCCGGACCACGCTGCCCATGGGGGCCTGCCGTGCCTGGCGCTACAATGCCTACGGCCGGATCACCGCGGAGACCGACGAACTGGGACGGGTAACCCGTTACGAATACGCCGACGACCTGCACGTGATCAGTCGTCGGATCAACCCCGACGGCAGCGCGCTGAAGTACCGCTACGACCATGCGCAATTGTTGCTGACCGAGATCGAAAACGAGGTGGGCGACACTTACCGCCTGGACTACACCCCGGGAGGACTGATCCGACAGGAAACAGCCTTCGATGGACGTTGTACCACCTACAGCTACGACCTCAATGGCCAATTGCTGATGAAAACCGAGTTTGGCGACGACGGTTCGCAACGGGTTACCGGCTATCAGCGTGACAGCGCCGGGCGGTTACGGGTCAAAACCTTATCCGATGGGGTCCGGCTCGAGTACCGCTACGACACGCTCGGGCGACTGGTCAGCGTCGATGACGACCGGGATTCTCCGTTGCGGTTCGAATACGATCTTCAGGACCGACTGATCACCGAGCATCAGGGCTGGGGCACCCTGCGTTACGACTACGACGTCTGCGGTCGGCTCAAGTGCCTGCGCCTGCCGGACGCCTGTATCCTCGTCTACCACCACGCCAAGGGAGGCGCCCTCACGGCCATCGACCTCAACGGCACACCCCTGACCCGCCATCGTTTTGTCGGCGGGCGCGAACAGCAGCGCCAACAGGGCCTTCTGCTCAGCGAATACGCCTACGACGAGCAGGGCCGTTTGCAGGCCCATGTGATCAACCAAAAACAACGACCGCTGTACCGCCGCGAGTATGCCTATAGCGCCAAGGGAAACCTCTTGAAGGTTACCGACAGCCGCCACGGTTCACGCCGCTATCAATACGATGCGCTCGATCGCCTGACTGATGTACGTCACGCCCGCGACCAGTCCGCAGAGCACTTCACCCACGACCCGGCGGGTAACCTGCTGATCCACGAGCGTCCCGGCCCCTGTGTTTTCCAGGGCAACCGCCTGCAGCGCAGTGACGACAGCTACTATGACTACGACGCCTTCGGCAATCTGATCCGCGAACGCCGCGGCCTGCCGCCCCAGGTTACCGAATACACCTACGACAGCCAGCACCGCCTGATCGGCGTCAGCCCTCCGGACGGTAAAAATGTCAGCTATCGCTACGACGCTTTTGGCCGGCGCATCCGGAAAACGGTTGACGGCTACACCACGCAATACTTCTGGCAAGACGATCGGCTGATCGCCGAAAGCGGCCCCCGGCACTACCGCAGCTACGTCTACGAACGCAGTGAACCCGGTGAACCCGGTAGCTTCCACCCGCTGGCGCTGCTCGACGGCAAAGGCCGGGCACACGCCTGCCCTTACTACTATCAACTCGACCACCTCGGCACCCCGCAGGAACTGACCGGGCACGGCGGTGCGATCGTCTGGTCGGCCAAATACACCGCCCACGGCAAACTCCGTGAGTCGAGCCGCGAACGGCTCGAACAACCCTTACGGTTTCAGGGGCAATACTTCGACGCTGAGAGTGGCCTGCACTACAACCGGCATCGCTATTACGATCCGGACTTCGGTCGTTTCCTGACACCGGATCCGCTCAGGCCGGGCGGTGGGTTGAACCCGTATCGGTTCACCCGCAACCCGACGGGGTGGGTGGATCCGCTGGGATCGGGCGACCCCCTCGGCTCGATTCGCTCAGGAAGCATTAAGGACCCGGATGCCCTCACCGCCGCTTCGAAGTAGCCGGCTCTCCCGAGCCATCGGTATCTGCATCGCGTCGATCGTGCGGATCTGCCTCGAGATTCTCGTCGCTCTCGTCGCCCGGCACTTGCTCCACGCCAGCATCGTCGTCCGGCGGTCGTTGGTCGCGGCTCAAGGAATCGGTAGGTGACGGCAGCGGATATTCCGGAGTTTCATCATCGTCGAAGGCCTTTGGATCAGTGTTCATATCGCACCTCTCATCTGACCTCAAGCGCAGGTCATGACATATCGAGGACTGCACGATGGACGCGTTCGACCAGGTAGACGATCGGTTGATTCGGCAACAGGATTCAGTCTTCGTCCTCTTCCTCATCATCAAACTCGATATTCCCCACATCGCCTGCGTCATCAGCATCGTTAAGTGGCACCGTCGCATCATCCATCAGCGATCCCGGATCTTCATTGCCGGGATCGTTGATGGATGGCTGTCCGCTTGGGTCTTTGTCTTCCGTGCCTTCGGATTCCAGCGTCATGGTTTGCCTCACTCAATCAGTGATGCTTTTTGTGGTGCTTGTTCGAGTGTTTATGTCCGCCACCGGAATGGGAATGGCCACTGTCATCCCCCAGATCATTGCCGATCGCACCGCCGGCTGCACCGCCAAGACCGGCACCGATGGCCGATCCGGTCGAACCGCCAAGACTGTTGCCGACCACCGATCCGCCCGCCGCACCCAAACCACCGCCTACCGCCGCTTCGGTGCGATTGTGCTTGGGCGCGGCAACAGCACTGCCGGCCGCTCCGCCGACACCCGCACCAATCGCTGCGCCAGTACTGCCACCCACCTGGCCGCCGACCACGTTGCCCAGCACCCCACCAAGACCGCCGCCCACCGCAGCATCTCCATTACCGCCTGCCAGCGCCACCTGGGAGAGCAGCAATCCAAAAACAATCGCAGGCAACATCAATCGTCGAGTCATCGGGCTTGCGTTCTGTTTGCCGTCGGTTTTGGAGTTCATGGCGCGCCTCGCATTCTTCAGGGGTATGGAAGATTTGAGCCGCTGCGGCGGGAATCGTTCATATATGAAAAAGCCCGGCATACGGCCGGGCTTTTTCAAATCTGGATCAGCATCAGTGACGCTTGTGACCGTTGGCCAGGTTGCTGCCTACG
Source organism: Pseudomonas sp. GW821-FHT07G06 (assembly GCF_058986625.1). Classification (NCBI taxonomy): domain Bacteria; kingdom Pseudomonadati; phylum Pseudomonadota; class Gammaproteobacteria; order Pseudomonadales; family Pseudomonadaceae; genus Pseudomonas; species Pseudomonas sp. GW821-FHT07G06. The sequence continues at coordinate 118,279 of NZ_JBYSVW010000005.1, read as the reverse complement.
CCGCCGCCCAAGGCACCGCCCAGGCCTGCGCCGATGGTGGCACCGGACTTGCCACCCAGGCTTTTACCAATCACCGAACCACCGGCTGCGCCGACACCGCCACCGATGGCAGCGCTGGTGCGATGACCTTTTTTGGCGGCAACTGCGCTACCCGCCGCGCCAGCAACGCCCGCACCGATCACTGCGCCAGTGCTGCCGCCCATCTTCTGGCCGACCACGTTACCCAATGCGCCGCCCAAGCCACCACCCAGCGCGGCAGTACCGTCACCGGCCATTGCACCTTGAGCAACCAGAAGCCCCAGAACCAGAGCAGGCAGTGTTAAACGCATGACAAAAACCTCAAAAAATAGGGGTACACAAAAAGGGGGCGAGATTGAATGCTTTTGCGCGGATAGAGTCCAGCACGCCGGTCCAACTTCGCGATTGGCGACGGTTGGACAGCTATTTTGGAAAAGGTTTTACGACAGGCAAAAAAAAGCCCGCTGGGGAAACGGGCCAGGTGTTGCTTTCTAACGGATGAGTCGAGACTACGGAGGTTGTTGTGAAAAGTTTGTGAAAGATCTCCACTTTAAAAAACCCGTCACAAAACCCTTTCAGCCATGAAAAACCCCGTTCAATGACGGGGTCTGCCTGCGTTCGCCTACTTCCTGACCGGTGCTGTCACCTTGGGCAGGAACTTGCCCTTCAGGACCCGGCACGCCCTGGTCTTGATCTTGTCGACCTCTGTCTGGTCTTCGCCGAAACTGGCCACATACTGGGTCTGGCCACACTGCACGCAATTGTTGATCGGAAACTCTGCGCCATCGTCCTCGATATACGGATCAGCCATCTCTTCACCCCTTTCAAAGAGCGGGATCGACACCGGCAAGCCCTTTGCCTGAAAAATATCGACCGCCAAGGTTTTTCAGACTAGCCGGTCACTAATGGACTTTCCGTTCGAATTTCCATGTGACCGACGAATGGCTGCGATCCCTCATCGCAACTTGACCGCTGTCCCGGTCACAAACACCACGACCATTCCGCCCTTGCCGGCCGGCATGCTGATCTCATAGTCAAGCCCCACCACCGCGTCCGCCTGAAGCGCCTGCGCCCGCTCCTTGATCTCATCGGTGGCCTGAATGCGTGCTTCCTTCAACGCTCGCTCCAGCGTCTGGGAGCGCCCGCCGAAAATGTCGCGCATCCCGGCGAACACGTCACGAACAACGTTGATCCCTTGCACTGACTCGGCGCTGACGATGTCCAGGTAGGCGGTAATTTGCCGGCCTTCAATGGAGTGGGTTGTGGTGGTGATCATTGCTGTTTATTCCTTTTCAGATATTCAGCCAGCGCATCAAACGCCGGCAATGTCACGGGATCATTGGCCGAGTTACTGGCCACCGGGTGTGATGCGTAACGGACGATGACCATCTCGGCCTTCGGGTCGACATAGATACGTTGCCCGTGAACCCCGCGCGCCATGAACGCCCCGCCCTCCTTGTCCGTCACCCACCACATCGACCGGTAACTCCAGTCTTTGAGCAATGTGTACCCCGCCCTGGCAAAAGCCTGTTTATCAGCGCCGGCACGGATATCGTCAATCACGGCCTCAGGCACGATCTGCTGACCATTGAACCGACCGCCGTTACGCAACATCTCGCCAAACCGCGCCAAATCCCGCAACCCCGTATTCAGGCCACCACCGGCGAACGGCGTGCCGATGGAGTCCACGGTGAAATAGGCGTCCTGTTCGGCGCCCAATCGGCTCCATATTTGCTCCGACAGCAGTTGCGCCACATTGCGTCCGGTGGCACGGGCAATGACCCAGCCCAGCACATCGGTGTTGACGGTTTTGTAGGCAAACGCCTTGCCGTGCTCGCCTTGTGGTTGCACCGTCTGCAGAAACTCGTAGTAACTGCGAGGGCCGTCATAACCCTTGGGTTTTGGCAACGGGCTGCCTGCCCTGGCATGGGCCCAGACCTCGGCATCCGGGTCCGCGTAGTCCTCGCTGTATTTGAGGCCCGTCGTCATGTCGAGCACCTGCCGTACCGTGGCGCTAGCAAACGCGGAGTCCTTCAACTCCGGTACATATTCGTCAACCCGTTTACCAGCGTCGATACGTCCCTGCGCCACCAACATGGCGCCCAGCGTGCCGACCACAGACTTGGTCACCGACATCGCGGCGTGTTGACCGTCCGCCTTCAACACACCGAAATAACGCTCGTAGACGACCCTCCCGCGGTGCATCACCACAATGCCATCGGTGTAGGTAGCCGCCAGGGATTGCTCCCAGGTCATAGGCAGCTGGGCATCAAGGGGGACGAAACTGATCGTGTCGATGTCGTCGCGCAACGTGGATACCAAGGGAACAGGCGAACCAAGCCCACGCGAAACATTGATCGTCGGCATCAGTTGCCGGAAATTCGAGACACTCCAGCGCATTGCCGGAAACCGGAAATAGCTGCCGTCTTCAAAACGCACAGTGCGATCAGCGGGAGGTGGAGACCCGACCATCCAGCCCAGCCTGGCGGGGTCGCTGGCTTCGGCGTCGGGAAAGGTTGCAGGAGCGGAAGCGAGGGCCAGTGATGACAGGGCGACCATCCACACAGTCACTATGAACCTGGCGGTACCACGAAAACTGGCGCGAGGAGGGAGCATGATGTCGATTCCATTCGAAGAATCCAGACAGTCTAACAGCCGGCTCGCCTTGTTCACTGCTTGCGTGGCCAATGCCAGAGTGCCCTGCTGCTATGCTGAAAGATCGGTTCCCTGCGCTGGAGACCATCAGCATGGCGGCAGAAGGCAATCATTCCCCGTTCACTTGCAAGGCTATGGCCTACTCGGCTGCGGGCTTCCTTATTGCCCTGATCATTGCCACAAAGCTGCTCGACACTTACTTCGAGCTGACGCTGTTGGCGGAGATCAAGGGCTGGCTGCTACGCACATGGAGCTGGCTTCAGCTGGAAACGCCAATGCCGAACTGGTCGCTACTGACGATTATCGGGGCTTTCGTCAGCACCCTGACGTTAGTGATTTACTACTACCGCAGCAACGACGGAGCCTACGGCGAGCTACATGAGATAGAGCGAAAAATTTACAAAAAGAACAACCCACAGTTTCCACAGCTGACAGATAACCAAACGTTGCTGATGGAAGCTTTGGCCTATCACGCAAACTTCAGAAAAGTTGCAAACCTGGACTCGATTTGCAAGCTGGTCTCACTCAGCAAGTTGGAAGTTGAAGAGGGTCTGAAGCAACTCCAGGCTAAACGTCTTGTGAATCAAAAAGTGACTCGGGGTACGTTCGGCGCCACCATTTTTGAACTTACCCTGGCAGGTAAGGATTATGCGCAAGAGCGGTTTGAGCTGACGTAGTGGCTTTTTTTGCCACGATTTTGCACATGTAAAAAATGAATGCGGTGCAGGCCAGTGAGCTTGGCCATTTCTTTGCAAAAGCACTGATGCCATTGCAGCAGTCCGATTCCGCAGTCACACCTGATCAGATACCGCAGTGAACAAATAACACAACCTTAGGCATGCGCTTCGCGATCAAGCACGTCGGCGACCCACTGATTGATACTCTTGTGAGCTAACTGCGCTTTTACCGCGACCGTTGCATGCAGTGCGGGGGCCAGACGCAGACTCAGATTGCCCGAATAGGGTTTCTGCGGTGCACGTCCGAGCTTGGCGCACGTTTCCAGATAGTCAGTGACGGCCTCTTCGAACGCCGCTCGAAGCTCCTGGACTGACTCGCCGTGAAACCCAACAACATCCTTGATACCTGCAATGTGGCCGACAAACAGGCCATCTTCATCGCTGTACTCAATTCTGGCTGCATAGCCGTTGTAATTCATCACGTTCACGGCGTAACTCCTGCTTGTTCAAGGAAAACCCGAGCGTCACGCACCTGGTAGGGCTTGGCTTCTTTGTCGGGGTGGGGACGGTGAAAGGTGGCCACCACGCCATTGAGTTCAAAACGTACTCGCGATCCATTGCCTTCAATGGTTCTGGCGCCTGCTGCGCCGAGCAAGGACTCGATACGCGCCCACTCCAGCGTGGCCGGGGTAGCCGCTAATGACATCGCTGATGCATGAAGCGACCCTTCAACACGTTCGAAGAAAACGCCGCTTACCCAGCAACAGGAAAGCGGCGTTTTCGTGTCTGAGGTTCAGATTTGTTTGGGGCGGTTACAAGAATATCCGGTGGGTCTCGCTGAAGTTGTAGGCAAACTCTGAGAGTTGCGTAAGGAGGTACGCTGCTTATTGTTCCCATATCGACTTTTTTCAGACGCAAAAAACCACAAACCCCCGACTCTCTCTAGGAAAATCAGGGGTTTGTGTTTACTGAATGTGGCGGTGAAGGAGAGATTCGAACTCTCGATACAGTTTCCTGTATACACACTTTCCAGGCGTGCTCCTTAAGCCACTCGGACACTTCACCGTATCTCTTCAAACATGTTCTGTCTGTCGAGGCGCGCTAATGTAGTCGAAAGCTTTTCCGATGGCAAACATTTTTTTCAGAATTTTCATGCGGTTAACGCGATTCAGCGTTTGCGCTCCCTCCGGGCCATGGCAAACCGGCCAATCTCCGGCTTCGTGCCCTCTTCTATATAGAGGGGAATGCGCAGCAGGCGCGGCGGGCTGCGCCTGGTGGGCGGGCAAAGGGTGACTGGCGGGTCAGTCACGGCGCTTTACCTGGCCTGCGGCGGTGGGTAACGTCTGCCCAACTTTATTGAAAGGAATAGCGTCATGAGTGAGTTGATTTCCTACCATCTCGAAGACGGTATCGCGACCCTGACCTTGAGCAATGGCAAGGTCAATGCCATCTCCCCGGATGTGATTGCCGAGTTCAACGCTGCGCTGGATCGGGCAGTGACTGATCGTGCGGTGGTGATCATTACCGGCCAGCCGGGCATTCTCTCTGGCGGTTATGACTTGAAGGTGATGACGGCGGGCCCTAGAGAAGCCGTGGCACTGGTGACCTCCGGCTCGACCCTGGCCCGCCGCCTGCTGTCGCACCCCTTCCCGGTGATCGTGGCGTGCCCGGGGCACGCGGTGGCCAAGGGTGCGTTCCTGCTGTTGTCGGCCGACTATCGCATCGGCGTAGACGGTCCGTTCAGCATTGGCTTGAACGAAGTGCAGATCGGCATGACCATGCACCACGCGGGCATCGAGATCGCCCGTGACCGCCTGAACAAAGTGGCGCTTCAGCGCTCGGTGGTCAATGGCGAGATGTTCAATCCACAAGGCGCCGTGGCTGCCGGTTTCCTGGATGTCGTGGTGTCGGCTGAAGAGCTGCAAGGCACGGCACTGGCGGCGGCTCGTCAGTTGAAGAAGATCAACATGACCGCGCACAAGAACACCAAATTGAAAGTGCGCAAAGCACTGCTGGAGGCCCTGGACAACGCGATCATCCAGGACCAGGAGCATTTGGGTTAAGCCCTGATCTGCTGCAACGAAAGCCCGGCCGTCGTGTCGGGCTTTTTCGTGGTTGTCCTGATTAAACATATGTAACCGCTCTAGATCGCGTCTGACCCATCAGTCGGAAACATCAGCACAAACATCGGCTATCTCTCACTACTCTGGCAGCAATTGCCGAAAACAGTGCACATCCGTACACTGCGCCACCTTTTGTCCCAGTGGGGCCTGTAAATGCTGTTTTTGTTCCGTATGTCATTGATGGGCCTGCATTTTATCGTGGCGGGTGTGCTGGGTGTAATCCTCGGCCTGTGCCGGCCTTTCAACCCGGACAACAGCCGCCTGTGCGCACGCCTGTATGCGTGGCCGGCCATGTGTATTTTGCGTTTGCGGGTGAAGACCGATGTCGGGCCGTTGATGGATAAACCTGACAGCTGCGTGATCATCGCCAATCATCAGTCCAACTACGACCTGTTCGTGTTTGGCAACGTGGTGCCCCGCCGTACCGTGTGCATCGGCAAAAAGAGCCTGAAATGGGTGCCACTGTTCGGGCAGCTGTTCTGGCTGGCCGGCAATGTGCTGATCGACCGCGGCAATGCGCATAAGGCGCGCAAGTCGATGTTGACCACCACCCACACCCTGCAAAACAAAGACACCTCGATCTGGGTGTTCCCGGAAGGCACGCGCAACCTGGGTGAGGAGTTGCTGCCCTTCAAGAAAGGCGCCTTCCAGATGGCCATTGCCGCCGGGGTACCCATCGTGCCGGTGTGTGTCAGCAGTTACGTCAAACACATGCGATTGAACCGCTGGCGTAGCGGGAAAATCCTGATTCGCTCGTTACCGGCGATTCCTACCGCCGGATTGAGCCTGGACGACATGCCCCTGCTGATTGCCCAGTGCCGCGAGCAGATGCGTGAATGCATCGAGTCGATGGACCGGCAACTGCAAGCCGCCTGAACAAGAAAACCCGCCTGGTGCGGGTTTTCTTTTGCCTGCGAGACTTTACCGGCGAACTCGGCAGATTTTACTGACTCTCAAACCCTTGCGAGGCTAAGCTGATCGACACTGCCATTGCATTTGTTGCCAATTGAAAGCTGCCAAGAAGAAGTGAATCACCATCATGGGTAGAGTTGTTGCTGCTGCGGTTTATAGCGCCGGTAAGAAAGTCACCAATATCACCCTCGACGAAGGCGCCGCCTGGGCGGCAAAGCCCGGGCACTTTGTCTGGATCGGCCTGGAAGAGCCGAACGCCCAGGAACTGACCAATCTGCAACGCCAGTTCAACCTGCACGAACTGGCGATTGAAGACGCCCTGGAAAAGCACAGCCGGCCGAAACTCGAAACCTTCGGCGATGCACTGTTCATCGTGACCTATTCCCCCATCCGTCACGAAGGCAAACTCGAGTTCATCGAGACGCATATCTTTGCCGGCAATGGCTACATCATTACTGCGCGCAATGGTCACTCAGCGTCCTACGCCCATGTCCGACAACGCTGTGAGGCGCGTCCGCTGTTGCTCGAGCACGGAGAAGATTTCGTACTCTATGCCATCCTCGATTTCGTGATCGAAAACTACCAGCCGATGGGCGAAGCCATTCACGGGGAAATCGACGAGCTGGAGCGCAACGTGTTGTGCGGCTCGCTGAATGACTACGACATCCAGAAGCTACATGGCCTGCGTCGTGATGTTTTGCGCTTGCGTCGTTATGTGGCCCCGATGATTGAGATCGGGGAGGAATTGCAGAGGCTGAGCTTCCCGTTCATCGACAAGAACATGCGTCCGTACTTTCGCGATGTGCAGATTCATGTAACGCGGCAGATGGAAGACCTGACAACCCTGGCGGATATTGCCAGCCAGACGATTGAGGTCGGGGTGCTGCTGGAGGCCTCTCGCCAGAGCGTGGTGCAACGCAAGTTTGCGGCCTGGGCGGCGATTCTGGCCTTCCCGACGGCGGTGGCGGGGATCTACGGGATGAACTTCCAGAACATGCCGGAGTTGAGTTGGCACTACGGGTATTTCGGGGTGCTGGGGTTTATTACGGTGGGCTGCCTGGGGTTGTGGGCCAGTTTCAAGAAGTCCGGCTGGCTGTAGGCGCGAGCTTGCTCGCGAAAAATCCAGGGGCGCCGCTGTGTACCTGGTTCAACGCGCTATCGTTCACGACCTTCGCGAGCAGGCTCGCTCCCACATTGATCTCTGCAACACCGAAGATCCACTGTGGGAGCGAGCCTGCTCGCGATGATTTCAGCCTTTGACTGCGGCCGGCTTGTGCGCAACAAACCGCATCATCCATTCGGCAACCGTAGTGCCATGGTGCTCCTGCTCCAGGCTCGCAATGCCTTTGGAGTAGATCTGCTCACCCAGTGCCTGCTGGCGAATCTCCAGCAGGGCGCGGGAGTAGTCGTGGATGAATTCCGGATGCCCCTGGAAGCACAGCACCTGATCGTTGATGTGATAGGCGGCATACGGGCAGAAATCGCTGGAGGCGATGACCGTGGCGTTCTCCGGCAGCGACGTGACCTGATCCTGGTGGCTGATCAGCAGCGTCAGTTCTTCCCGTACAGGACTCATCCATGGCGCCTTGGCGGCCAACTTGTAGTTGTGGGTGCCGACACCCCAACCCTGGGAGGCACGCTCGCTCTTGCCACCGAGCAGCAATGCCAGCAACTGATGACCGAAGCAGACGCCGAGCAACTTGTCGCCACGCTCATAGCGGGTCAACAGGTACTTCTTGAGGGTTTCGATCCACGGGTCGGTGCCGAAGGAATCGGCCTTGCTGCCCGTCACCAGGTAGGCGTCGAATGTCAGGTCGTCGCTTGGGTACTCACCTTGCACCACGTTGTAGACGGTGAACTCGGCGGCAATCGGCTGCTGCGAAAACAGGTGTTTGAACATCTGCCCGTAGCCCTGATATTGGTCAACCAATTCCGGACGCAGGTGGTCGGTTTCCAGAATGCAGATGCGTAACGACATAAAAAATACCTGACACGTGATGGGAATAATGCACACCCCAGAGCCTGCCTCGAAACACGGTGACAAGGCAAGCCCCGAAATGTGTCATCGCGCCCTTAGAAGGCCTCCCCTTTCGCCGCTTTTTCCAGGAGCAGTGCAGGCGGCGCGAACCGTTCGCCATACTGCTTGGCCAGGTACTGGGCGCGGGCGACAAAGTCCTGTACGCCGTACTGATTGATGAACTGCAGTGCACCGCCGGTCCAGGCGGCGAAACCGATGCCGAAGATCGAGCCGACATTGGCGTCCGCCGTCGAGGTCAACACGCCCTCCTCCACACAACGCACGGTTTCGATGGCTTGCACGAACAGCAGGCGATCACGCACATCCACTGGCGAAATCTGCCCGTCGGCTTTTTCGAAGCGTTTTTTCAACTCCGGCCACAGGTGTTTCTGGCCGCCCAGCGGATACTCGTAGAAACCTCCACCAGCCGCCTTGCCCGGACGCTTGAACTCATTGAGCAGCAAGTCGATGACGGCAAACGCAGGATGTTCTGTCAGCGGCTTGCCTTCCGCTTGCAGGTCCTTGGCCGTTTGCAGGCGGATATGGCTCATCAGGCTGAGGGAAACTTCATCAGAGATCGCCAGCGGTCCTACAGGCATGCCGGCCTTGCGTGCTTCAGTCTCGATCATCGCCGCGTTCACACCTTCGCCCAGCATGGCAATGCCTTCGTTGGTGAAGGTGCCGAACACCCGCGACGTGAAGAAACCGCGGCTGTCGTTGACCACAATCGGGGTTTTCCTGATTTGCAGGACGTAATCGAATCCGCGGGCCAGGGTTTCGTCGCTGGTATTGGCGCCCTTGATGATTTCCACCAGCGGCATTTTTTCCACGGGGCTGAAAAAGTGCAGGCCGATGAACTTGCTCTGGTCGGGCACGGCGCACGCCAGGCCGCTGATCGGCAAAGTCGAGGTGTTGGACGCGATCACCGCGTCCGCACCGACGACCTTCTGCGCGGCCAACGAGACTTTGGCTTTCAGGTCACGATCCTCGAACACCGCCTCGATGATCAGGTCGCAACCGGCCAGGTCAGCATCGCTTTCGCTGGTTTGAATGCGCGCCAGCACCGCGTCACGCTGCTCGATGCTCAGTTGTCCGCGGCCGACTTTCTTGTCCAGCAGCGCTGCCGAATGCGCCTTGCCCTTCTCGGCTGCGGCGAGGTTGATGTCCTTGAGTACCACATCGATACCCGCGGACGCGCTGACAAACGCAATGCCGGCGCCCATCATCCCGGCGCCGAGCACGCCGACCTTGCGGGTGACATAAGGCGCAAAACCTTGAGGCCGCGAGCCGCCGGCGTTGATTTCGTTGAGCTGGAACCAGAATGTACCGATCAGGTTTTTCGAGACCTGGCCGGTGGTCAGCTCGGTGAAGTAGCGGGTTTCGATCAGGTGCGCGGTGTCGAAATCCACCTGCGCGCCCTCGACCGCTGCGCAGAGGATTTTCTCCGGCGCGGGCATCGTGCCCTGGGTTTTGCTGCGCAGGATAGACGGGGCAATCGCCAGCATCTGGGCGACTTTCGGGCTTGACGGTGTGCCACCCGGAATCTGATAGCCCTTCACATCCCAGCGTTGTACCGCCGTCGGATTGGCCAGAATCCACGCCCGCGCCTTGGCCAACAGATCTTCGCGGTCGGTCGCCAACGCGTCGATCAAGCCCGCCTGCAATGCCTGTTGCGGCCGCACCTTCTTGCCTTCCAACAGGTACGGCAGGGCTTTTTCGATCCCGAGCATACGCACCATGCGTACCACGCCACCACCGCCCGGCAGCAGGCCGAGGGTGACTTCCGGCAGACCGAGTTGCACCGAAGGATTATCCAGCACCACCCGATGATGGCAGGCCAGGCAGATCTCCCAGCCGCCGCCGAGTGCCGCGCCGTTGATCGCCGCAACCACCGGTTTGCCGAGGGTTTCCAGGGTGCGCAACTGCCCCTTGAGGGTCAGCACCATGTCGTAGAAGGCTTTGGCTTCGGGCTTGCCGACCTTGATCAATTCATTGAGGTCGCCGCCGGCAAAGAAGGTTTTCTTGGCCGACGTGATGATCACACCGGCGATGTTGTCCTTGTCGCCCACCAGCCGCGCGACGCAGTCGGCCATGGCCTCGCGGTACACCGCGTTCATGGTGTTGGCGCTCTGGTCCGGCAGGTCGATGGTCAGGACGACGATTTGGTCCTGGCCTTTTTCGTAACGAATGGCTTCGCTCATAATTGGGTTCCTTGAAGTCCGGGCTCAGAGGCGTTCGATGATGGTGGCAATGCCCATGCCGCCGCCGACACACAGGGTCGCGAGGCCATAACGCAGGCGTCGGGCTTCCAGTTCATCCAGCAGCGTGCCGAGAATGGCGCAACCGGTGGCGCCCAGCGGGTGGCCCATGGCGATGGAACCGCCATTGACATTGACCTTGTCCGGGTCGACCGCCATGTCCTTGATGAATTTCAACACCACCGAAGCAAACGCCTCGTTGACCTCGAACAGGTCGATGTCTTCGACCCGCAGCCCCGCCTTGGCCAACGCCTTGCGGGTCGCCGGCGCGGGGCCGGTGAGCATGATGGTCGGGTCGGTACTGGTGACCGCCGTGGCGACAATCCGCGCCCGGGGCTGCAGCCCCAACTCCCGGCCCTTGGCTTCGGAGCCGATGAGCATCAGCGCCGCGCCATCGACAATCCCGGAGCTGTTGCCCGGGGTGTGAACATGATTGATCCGTTCGACATGGCTGTAGACCCGCAGCGCGGTGGCATCGAACCCCATCTGCCCCATCATCTCGAAACTCGGCTTGAGCTTGCCCAGGCCTTCCAGGGTCGATTCGGCGCGGATGAACTCATCGTGATCGAGCAGGATGATGCCGTTCTGGTCCTGCACCGGCACCAGCGACTTGTTGAACGAACCGTCGGCCCGCGCCCGCGCTGCCTTCTGCTGGGAATGCAGGGCGTAGGCATCGACGTCCTGACGGCTGAAGCCTTCAAGGGTGGCGATCAGGTCGGCACCCACCCCTTGCGGAGTGAAATGGCTGTGCAGGTTGGTCGCCGGATCCAGTGCCCAGGCACCGCCATCGCTGCCCATCGGCACCCGTGACATCGACTCGACACCACCGACCACCACCAGGTCCTCGAAGCCGGAACGCACTTTCATTGCGCCGAGATTGACCGCCTCCAGCCCCGAAGCGCAGAAACGGTTGATTTGTACCCCCGCCACACTGACATCCCAATCGGCCACCTGGGCGGCGGTCTTGGCGATGTCAGAACCTTGATCGCCAATCGGCGTCACGCAGCCGAGCACCACGTCATCGACCTGGCTGGTGTCCAGCGCCGTGCGCTGCTGCAGCGCGGTGAGCAAACCGGCCACCAGGTTCACCGGTTTGACACTGTGCAAGGCGCCGTCGGCCTTGCCTTTGCCACGGGGCGTGCGTAATGCGTCGAAAATCAATGCTTGGGTCATGACGTCCTCGAACCGCAGTGCAGGAGAGTAAAGGCAGAGTGCCCACTCTTGGCCCGAGCCGCGTTTGATTCAATGACCGCAGCGCTCACAGATGTTGACGCACACGCTCAGACGGACGGTCGTGAACGACCGGATTAACCGATTCAGGACACCAAGCTGTCTAGCCAACGGGCGGCAAAGAAGCTGGCAATAGGCCTCATACCTTTTTTAAAGCAAATCGTGACAACACCATACGAAATGGATCTAAACCAAGCGCTGCGCGGGCTCTAAGGTGAACTTGTACGAAGTTGTCGTCGGGTTTTGCCGAGGCGCTCGTCATTACAGGAAGTGCAACGCGCTGCCAACATGGAGATATGCAGGCAGGCATCAGGAAATAACAATAAAGGCGGTCAAGCCATGTTCAAACAATCGAAAGTACGTCAAGCCGGGCTCATCCTTTTTGCCACCACGCTGTTGTTGATACTGCCGAACCTGACCAAGGTCATCGGCTAGTCGCGTCTAAAAGATACGGCGTCACAGTTTTTGAATTGCCACTATCAAAATGTGACTGGCCCGCTACCCGGGCCAGCGTGGCTGTGCCACCCTTCATGGCACTTCCACGACATGGACGGCGATCACTTTGAAAATGCTCATTCTGCTCGGGGCCCTGCTGTTCGGCTCGCCCCTTTTGGCCGCACAGCTGAATCTGGAGCTGGGCGCGAACAGTCGCACCTGGCAGACCGAGGAATTGCTCAAGCATCCTCAGGTGCAAACCATCACCATCAGCAACGACGTTTCCTACAAACGGGACATGAGCTACCGCGCCGTGCCTCTGTCCGCCCTGCTGACCGGCATCAAGCCTGACGACCACCTGCAAGCAGTGGCCCTGGATGGCTTTGCCGCCGAAATGGCCGCCGCGCCGCTGCTCAATACCCAAGGGGCGCGGGCCTGGCTGGCGATTGAAGACCCGGCCAAACCGTGGCCAGCGCTAGCGGAAGGCAAGCCGGGTGCCGGGCCGTTCTACCTGGTCTGGACCGACCCGCAGGCCGGCAACATCAGCCCCGAGCAATGGCCGTTCCAGGTGGCGAGCATCAAGCGCCTGGCGCCCGTGGCCGAGCGCTTCCCTGCCCTGCTGCCCGATCCGTCCTTGAAGGCCGATGATCCGGTGAACAAGGGTTTTGCGTTGTTCCAGAAGAATTGCCTGGCGTGCCATCGACTCAATGGCGCCGGGGATGCGCAGTTCGGGCCGGACCTGAATATTCCATACAGCCCGACCGAGTATTTCGGCGCGGACTTCCTCAAGCGCTACATTCGCGATCCACAGAGTTTGCGCCAGTGGCCGCAGGCGAAGATGCCCGGGTTCTCGGCCGAGGTGTTGCCGGATGGGGATCTGGGGATGCTGGTGGGGTATTTGCAGCATATGGTTGGGCGCAAGATTCAGCACTAGCACTGACATGATCCCTGTGGGAGCGAGCTTGCTCGCGATAGCGGTGTGTCAGTCACGGTAGTATCGACTGAAAGGTCGCCATCGCGAGCAAGCTCGCTCCCACAGGATTTTGCAGACCTCTAGTTATTGCTGCTGCACCGAAATCACCGGCGCGGGTGTCGGTGAGACCAGCACCTTCGCGTGCATCTGCTCACACCCGCCGCCCCGGCGCATGCCGCGTACCGGGCAGGCATCCAGGTAATCCAGGCCCACCGCCAGTTTCAGGTGACGTTCCGGCCGGGCCAGTTCGTTGGTCACGTCGAAGCTGTACCAGGCGTCATCCAGCCAGGCTTCGGCCCAGGCGTGGCTGGCCAGGTGTTCGCTGCTTTCGCTGTACAGGTAGCCCGACACATAACGTGCAGGAATGCCCAGGCTGCGGGTGCAGGCAAGAAACGCATGGGTATGGTCCTGACACACGCCGGAGCGTCCGGCAAAGGCCTGGGCCGCGCTGGTGTCCACTTCCGTGGAACCTGGCGTGTAGGTCATATGCTGGTTGAGGCCATGCATCAGATCGATCAACGCCGTGCGGTCGCGGCGTTGCTTGCATTCCTTCTCGGCGAACGCACGCAGGGCGGCATCGGCTTCAGTCAAACGGGTGAAGCGCAGAAACGGCAGTGCCGACTGGCTTTCGTGTTCGGCCTCACGCCATTCATCGATATCGACCTGGCCGCGGGCACCGATGATGATCGCCTCGTGAGGCTCGTCCATGGTCAGCACATGCAGGATGTTGCCGAACGGATCGAGTTGCGCCCGCACCGGACGCGGCAGGTCGAGCTGCCAGCTGAGCACGTGCTGGCGCTCGCTGTCGTGGGGCGTCAGCCGCAGGTACTGGATGCTCGCCCGCACCTTGTCTTCGTAGTGATAGGTGGTCTCGTGGCTAATGGAAAGTCTCATGCGGCCTCCAGATAAGAACTGTGAATCGCGTTACCCAACTGGCGCACCAGCGGGATGAACTCGGTCAGCCAGGCGTGCAGGCCTTCTTCGAGAATTTCATGGATGCCGGTGTAGCGCAGGCGCGCGTCCATTTCTGCCGCCAGGCGCTGTGCCGGACGACCGTTGGCCCCCGGCAATTGCGCGAGGATCTGGTCGATTTCTTCGGTGCAGGCGCGCAGGGAACGCGGTACATCGGCGCGCAGCAACAGCAATTCGGCGACATGTCGGGCGCCAGGGGCGTCACGGTAGATTTCCGTGTAGGCCTCGAACGACGACAACGCCCGCAACAACGCGCTCCACTGGTAATACGCGTGAGCGGTGCCATCGCTGACCGCTTCGGCCTGGTCGCCGGCCATTTCGTAGCGGGCATCGAGCAGGCGCAAGGTGTTGTCCGCCCGTTCGATGAAGGTCCCCAGACGAATGAAGCGAAACGCATCGTTACGCATGATGGTGCCGTAGGACGCGCCCCGGAACAGATGGGAACGTTCCTTGATCCACTCGCAGAAACGGCTCATGCCGTAGCGACTGAGGCCCTGCTCGGCGATGCCGCGAATCTCCAGCCAGGTGGCGTTGATGTTTTCCCACATGTCGGCGGTGATGCGCCCACGCACCGCATGGGCGCTTGCCCGCGCGGCACCGAGGCAGCTGTAGATGCTCGCCGGATTGGCAGCTTCCAGGGCGAAGAAATGCAGCAGCCGTTCGGCATGCAGTTCGCCATGGCGCTCCAGGTAATCGTCCAGGGTGCCGGTGATCAACAGCGGCATGGCCAGTTCGTGCAAACCGTCGCCACGGCCGTCTTGCGGCATCAGCGACAGCGAATAGCTGATGTCGAGCATCCGTGCGAGATTTTCCGCCCGCTCCAGGTAACGCGACATCCAATACAAATCCGAGGCAGTTCTACTTAACATGGCAGGCTTCCTTTAATCCTCGACCACCCAGGTGTCCTTGGTTCCGCCGCCCTGGGAAGAGTTGACCACCAGGGAGCCTTCGCGCAGGGCGACACGGGTCAAGCCGCCGGGCACCACCCGGGTCTCACGACCCGACAGGACAAACGGCCGCAAGTCGATGTGGCGTGGCGCGATGCCGTTTTCGACAAAGGTCGGACAGGTCGACAGCGACAGCGTGGGTTGTGCGATATAGGCATGGGGCTTGGCAATGATCCGTGCGCGGAAGGCTTCGATTTCCGCCGCCGTCGCGGCCGGCCCCACCAGCATTCCGTAACCGCCGGAGCCCTGGGTTTCCTTGACCACCAGTTCTGGAAGATTGGCCAGCACGTGGGAAAGTTCAGACGGATTACGGCACTGCCAGGTCGGCACGTTCTTCAGGATCGGTTCTTCATCGAGGTAGAAACGGATCATGTCGGTCACGAACGGATACACCGATTTGTCGTCCGCCACCCCCGTGCCGATGGCATTGGCCAACACCACGTTGCCGGAACGATAGGACGACAGCAGCCCCGGCACGCCGAGCATCGATTCCGGATTGAAGGCCAGCGGATCGAGGAAGGCGTCGTCAAGGCGACGATAGATCACGTCGACCGCTTTCGGCCCGTCGGTGGTGCGCATGAAGACCTTGTCGTCGCGCACGAACAGGTCCGCACCTTCCACCAGTTCCACACCCATTTCCCGCGCCAGAAACGCATGCTCGAAGAACGCGCTGTTGAAGCGGCCGGGGGTCAGCACGACCACGCTGGGGTTGTCGATGGGGCTTGAGCTTTTCAGGGTATCGAGCAACAGGTTCGGGTAGTGGTCGATGGGCGCGATGCGTTGCGCCGCGAACAGTTCGGGGAACAGGCGCATCATCATCTTGCGGTCTTCGAGCATGTAGCTGACGCCGCTCGGTGTGCGCAGATTGTCTTCGAGCACGTAGTAGGTGCCGTCGCCGTCGCGCACCAGGTCGACGCCGGAGATGTGCGAGTAGATATCGCGGTGCAGGTCCAGCCCCTGCATCGCCAACTGGTACTGCTCGTTGGCCAGCACCTGCTCGGCCGGAATGATGCCGGCCTTGATGATGCGTTGCTCGTGATACAGGTCGGCGAGGAACATGTTCAACGCCTTGACCCGCTGGATGCACCCGCGCTCGACGACCCGCCACTCACTGGCGGGGATGCTGCGGGGGATGGTGTCGAAGGGGATCAGGCGCTCTGTGCCCTGCTCGTCCCCGTAGAGCGTGAAGGTAATCCCGGCGCGATGAAACAGCAGATCGGCCTCGCGTCGCCGTTGTGCCAGAAGCTCGTCAGGCGTCTCGGCCAGCCAACGGGCAAACTCCCGATAATGCGGGCGGACCTGGCCGCCGGCATCGTACATCTCATCAAAATAGGTGCGGATCATGCCGTACTCCTTGTCACTCGGACGTCCAGACCTTCGCAAGGCCCGTGCCAGCGGCATAAACGCTTTGATATCAATCAGTTGGATAATCAATGCGCAAGTACCGCACCATTCCTGTGCGGCAAATGCTCCAATCTGATCGCCCCCGCTTCATTGCAAGGCGTGGTTATCGCCTATCACCAGCATAGCCAGAGATGATTTCACTGCCCGGTAACGGGTGCGGATAATCCAGGCATTCGCTGAAAAGCCCACCGAACTTCCCTTTTAGCCGCCTGCTCAGGCGGCTTTTTTTTGCCTTGTTGAAACAAGATCAAAAGATCGCAGCCTTCGGCAGCTCCTACAGGCCAAAAACGAAAACGGCCAACCCGAAGGTCAGCCGTCAATGCCGGTTGTCACTGTTCATAAGCTTATGCGAGTCGCCCTCGTACCTCCTGTTTCACACCCCAGCCTTCGATGATGCCGCCCAACGGCTCGACCACCGCTTCGAAACCCTGTTCGAAGTCGCCGATATCGTCGTAGGTGGCATACATGACTTTGCACAACTCCAGCGCCCAGGCGCCATCGTCGCGCACACTGACTTGCGCATCCAGGGATTCACCACGGTGGAAATGACCTGCCGCCCTGCGTGCCCGCTCCTCGTCCGGGAAAATGGCGTAGAACTCGATGGGATGAAACCGCGAAAAGTCAAAACCGCCTTCTTTCATGCGGCGCAACACGCTGCTGCTGATGTCTTCTTGATAGGCTGTGCTCATGAAACGTCCTCCTCAAAACGATGGATAGACTTTCCGTACTCCCTCACCCGCAACCGAACAGCGCGAGCGACGGCAAACGATGTGCCGGCGGGAAACAAGCATGGAGCTGACAAGACCAGACCTTAGCGATTCATTCGCTGATCTCGCTTGCAGAGTAGCCTCAAGATAGAGCCTCTGCCAAGGCCTGGATGTGAATGCGACAGGTGCCGTTCAGATTGGAGTAATGCCGAGGATTTCAATGCTGTTCTGGGACTTGAGCTCTTTGACGCTCGCATCGGCGGTCCGCCCTTCCAGATCGTTCAGATCCAGTTCGGCAGCGACAGGAAGAAGCCGGGCCTTGATGAGCTTGGCGGCACGCTCGTTGTCCGGGCGCTCGGCCCACTCGAAGACCTCGTCGACGGTTTCGCCATGATCATCCACGAAAGTGATTTTCCACTTTTGCATTGATGCCTCCTCGATAAAACCCATGGATGGGCTTACACATATCTGGACTTTGACACCGGGTGATCGTTCAAACGTATTGCGTAGGAGCTGCCGCAGGCTGCGATCTTTTGATCTTGATCTTTAAAAAGCCAGATCAAAAGATCGCAGCCTGCGGCAGCTCCTACACAGGGGTAGTGCTTTAGTCGTTGCTTGGCTTGTTCACAGCTTGCAATACGTATTGCGGCAGGGCGAACGCGCCGATGTGGATTTCAGGATTGTAGTAGCGAGTGACGATGCCGCTGCCCGTGAAACGCTGTTGCAGGGTTTCGCGGGACAACTTGCGATAAGCGGTATCGGTCGCGCCCCAGGCGAAGGTCATCGAGCCGCCGATGTAAGTCGGCACGGCGGCCTGGTAGAAGTGCCAGTCCGGGAACAGGCTGCGCAGGCGACCGGCGGTCGTCTTCACTTCTTCGATCTGCATGAACGGCGTGCCGTTCTGGGTCACCAGGATGCCGCCTTCGTTCAGGCAGCGGTGGCAAGCCTGGTAAAAGTTTTCCGAGAACAGCACTTCGCCCGGCCCGATCGGGTCAGTGGAGTCGGAAATGATCACGTCGAACTTTTCAGTGGTGGTGGCGACGAAACGCATGCCGTCGTCGATCACCAGGTTCAGGCGTGGATCATCGAATGCACCCTTGGAGTGATTCGGCAGGAACTCCTTGCACATGTCGACCACGGTGCCGTCGATCTCGACCATGGTGATGTGCTCGACACTGCGGTGCTTGGCCACTTCACGCAGCATGCCGCCGTCGCCGCCGCCGATGATCAGCACGCGCTTGGCGGTGCCATGGGCGAGGATCGGCACGTGGGTCAGCATTTCGTGATAGATGAACTCGTCGGCTTCGGTGGTCTGGATCACGCCGTCCAGCGCCATGACCCGGCCCATGCGCGGGTTTTCGAAGATCACCAGGTGCTGGTGTTCGGTGCGCACTTCGTGCAGCAGTTTTTCCATGCGAAAACGCTGGCCGTAGCCTTCGTAGAGGGTTTCCAGGTAGTCGCTGGTCGGGGTGTTGCTCATGGGAAGTGCTCCGATGAATGCGGGTGGCAACGGACGGTTACCCGCCCATGATGGCCATTCGTTCGTCTCGAATGGCCGGGAAAGGCGCGCATTCTACGTCGCGGAACATGACAGGTCGAACCTTCATCATCGAAGTACCCCCAGAACATTGTGGGAGCGAGCCTGCTCGCGAAGCGGACGATGCGGTGTTCAGTTGCTCCGCGTCATCGTTCTTCGCGAGCAGGCTCGCTCCCACAGGTTCAGTGCCGCTTGTTCAGGCCCGTACGTTGCCCCGCGGCCCGGCGATGGCCCAGATGATCAGCCCCAGTACCGGCAACAGTGCGATCAACAGTACCCAGAGGATTTTCATCCCGGTCTCGGCGCTGCTTTTGAATACGTTGATGATGGCCCAGATGTCCAGGGCAAAAATGATCAAGGCAACCAGGCTGTTGAACGTGGAACCCATGGTGACGCTCCTGAAGAGTGATTTGCCCTCTTAGGATAGACGGTCGTCGTGAGGGTTCCCTTTGATTTGACAGTATTTGGCTATCAGACGTGGATCGCCACTTTCAGGGCTTCCAGGGAGGGTGCGGCTGCGATGCCGGCTTCGGCGCACAATTCCAGCACGCGGGGCACGTCATTGCCGTACACCAGCACCACCTGCAATTCGTCATCGAGCAACTGGCTGAAGTTCATCAGCGTATAGCCACCGTTTTCCTTGTTCAGGCTGCTCATTTGCACCTGGATGCGGTTGAGCGCGGTCAGGGCTTCGGTCTTGGCCAGTTGCTTGGGCTTGAGATTGAACTCCACGCCCGGGCCGAACGAGGCAACGATCTGCGCGAACAGGTCCATGTAGGTGTCAGCCTGGAACAGCACCGTTTCCGGCAGGCTGCCGACCACCACCCATTCACCCAACGGGATCGGGAAGGTTTCGTCGTAGTTGATGTCCGGATTGGCGCTCAGAAAAGCCTGCGGATCGGCGTAGGCCTGGGCCGCTTCCTCGGCGACCTTGAGGATTTCGTCTTCGCCCATGCACCCGGAGCTGATTTTGCTGATGAGTTCGACGAGTGCGGTTTTCATGGGGCGATCCTGTAGCGAGGGGGATTTTGAGGGCGCGAAGGATACCGCAAGGATAGATTCGAATGCCTAAAAAGATCGCAGCCTTCGGCAGCTCCTACAGGTCCACGCTGTTCAATGTAGGAGCTGCCGAAGGCTGCGATCTTTCAAGGCAATCAGCCAACCAGTTTCTGCAACTGCGCAACCGTATCGGAAGCCCCCATGGTCCTGGCAGCCTCCAGCGCGGTGATGCCATTGGCGTCCTTCGCTTTCGGGTCGGCCCCCTTGCTGATCAGGTAGTCGACGACTTCGACGCGGTTGAACATTGCCGCCATCATCAGCGCCGTGCGGCCGTCGAAGGACGAGCCTTCAACCTGCGCGCCGCCCTCGACCAGGGCCTTGATCACCGCCAGGTCGCCCTTGAAGGCGGCGCCGGCAATCGGGCTCTGGCCGTTGTCGTTGCGGATCTCCGGGTCGGCCTTGTGCTCCAGCAGGACTTTTACCGTGTCCACATGACCGTGGTACGCGGCCAGCATCAGCAAGGTATCGCCCTTGTGGTTACGCAGGTTCGGCGGCAAACCCTTGGTCAGCAGCGCGGCCATCATCGCCGCATCGCCCTCCCGTGCCTTGTTGAATACCTGTTCGGCAAATTCGGCGGCTTCTTCGGGGGTCATCTGGCGGCTTTTGTCTGACATTGGGCACTCCCTTTTCTGTCATTCGTAAAAGCCGACAGTTTCCCGAGCGGTCCCGGCACTGTCACTTGTTTTTTCTCATGGGCCGCCATAGCCAGATTCAATAGCGGTACTTGCCGCCGTGAATGTCAGACAACAACTGCTCCGTGACCTGCACGTAAGTCTGGGTTCCCGGCAGCCAGGCATAGATCGGATCATCACCGGTCCTACCGGGGTCGAAGGCTTCGTCCTTGAGCCGGGTCTTCTGATACTTGAAAGTCCCGGTAGTTTCCATTTTCACTTTCACCCGCAGGAACAACGGCACCGCATAGGCCGGCATTTGCTCGCGGGCAAAGGCCAGCAGTTCGCTGAAGTCCAGGGTGGCCAGGGACTCGGCGGGCGTGATCGCTGCCATCCCGGCCCGGCCATTGGTGTTGCGGATTTCCACGCCGTAGGCCACGGCTTCGGATATATGCGGGTGTTGCAGGAGGATGTTCTCGACCTCCGTGGTCGACACGTTTTCACCCTTCCAGCGGTAGGTGTCGCCCAGGCGGTCGACAAACTGCGCATGACCGAAGCCGATATTGCGCAACAGGTCGCCGGTGTTGAAGTAGCGGTCACCCTTTTCGAACACATCCTCAAGCACGACCTTGGCGGTTTTCTGCGGATCGGTGTAGCCGTCCAGCGGAGCCTTGTCGTCGATTTTTGCCAGCAACAGCCCTTGCTCGCCCTTGGCGACCTTGCGCATCAAGCCATTGGCTTCACGAATCGGCGCACCGCTGTCGTGGTCGTACGCGACCAGCTCCCAGGACATCAGGGAAAAACCGATCGTATTGTCGAAATTGAGAATGTTGGTGAACCCGATATTGCCGTCGCTGGCGGCATAGAGTTCGCAAATGTGGTTCACCGCAAAGCGGGTCTTGAACTCGTTCCAGGCGCCGGGTCGCAGGCCGTTGCCGATCATCTTCTTCACATCGTGCCGGCTGTCGTTGGCACTCGGTGGTTGATCGACCAGGTAGCGGCACAGTTCGCCGACATAACCGATGGTGGTTGCCTGGTATTTGCGTACGTCGCTCCAGAATTGACTGGCGCTGAATTTGCGGCGGATGGCGAACCCGCTGGCACCACTGACGGCCGAGCCCCAGCACACGCAAAGGCCGGTGGCGTGGTACAGCGGCAAGGTGCAATAGACGACATCCTCCGGGCGCATGTTCAGCGCGATCATGCCGAAGCTCGCGGAGCTGCGCATCCAGCGGCCATGCTTGAACACGCCGGCCTTGGGCAGCCCCGTGGTGCCCGAGGTGTAGATATAAAAACAGGGATCGTCGAAGAAAATCTGCCGGCTGCTGGCCGGATTGTCGCAGGCGTCGTCGAGGCTGACAGTCATCAGGTTGATGAACCCTTCAGGCGCGATACCCGGTTGGCGAGAGGTGTCCTGATCGGCGACGAACCAGGTTCGGGCAGACTGGATCGCCACCCGATCTCGTATTGCCTGGTAGGCCGGAACCAACTCCTCACCGACAATGATCGCCACCGGCGCCACCAGATTCACACTGTGCACCAGGGTGTCGCGGGTCTGCGAGGTATTGAGCAAGGCACTGATCGCGCCGACCTTGGCCACCGCCAGAATCGTCACCAGCAGTTCCGGACGGTTCTCGATGAAGACCGCCACCACGTCACCCTTGCCGATACCTTGGCCGATCAGGTGATGGGCGATGCGGTTGGCCCACTGGTTGACCTCGGAGTAACTGAGCGTGACGTCGTCCTGCAGCAGCGCCGGCCCATCCGGGTTGCGCAATGTGGCTTGCTCGAAACTCCAGCCCAAACCACACGCCTGGGTCGGGTCCTTGACGTTGGCGGCCTTCATGCCCTTGACCACCCGGGGGATGGCCTTGGCGATGGAAGGCAGCTTGCGGAGCATCATGCCCCAGGTAATCGTGTCGTTCGACGTGCGGCTCATGATGCTCCCGTTCGCTGTTTTTTTATTGTCGGGCGGCGATGTCTGAGGCCGAAAATACGTCAACGGTTCTTGAGCTGTACACGCGGTTTTTGAAATGTTTTGTATCTGCGATCCTGATCGGCGATCGATAGGTTGCCCGGCATGAACCCTGCCATCAGCAATGGTTCCATCGAATCGCCGAGCGACCTCGCAAAATGCAGGATGCACGATGGCCATTCATGCAGATTGCACGAATGCAAAAAACACCAAAAACAGTAAGCCATTGATTTTTATTGATATCTGCCATCTAAAAACACTGGCACAAAGGCTGCAACAGTCTCTCCATGCTTGCCATTCAAGTCATCACGGAGCTGAACGACATGAGCCTGATCCAGGAAAAATTTACGTCCCTGTTCTCCAACTACACGGTCACCACCCAGGCCCGTCCTGACGGCGGGATCCTGCTGACCCTGAGCGGCGGCGAAGGCAAAGAGTTCAAACGCTCGATTTCCTACCAGCAATTGCACAACGGCGACCAACTGACGTGGGTCATCAGTGCGATTCGCCGCGACCTCGCCGAACAAGCCAGTGAGTTGCCGCAGATTTCCTTGCTGCAAAGCCAGCAACGGTTTGCCTTACCGACTTATCACTCACTGTAAAACGGTAGTGGGAGCGAGCCTGCTCGCGAAGACGGAGTGTCAGTCAACAACAATGTTGAATGACAGATCGCCTTCGCGAGCAGGCTCGCTCCCACAGGTTTTGTGCCGTTTAGAAAATAGCGGGATCGATCCGCGCAAAGCTGTCCACAGTGATATGCCCCGCCAGCTCCCCGCCTTCGCGAGCCAGGCCGCAAGTGGCCATTCCTGCCGCGCGCGCCGCGTCGAGTTCTTCGACTATGTCCGACAGAAACAGAATCTGCCCCGCCTCGAGGTTGATCGCCTGGGTGATGTTGACGTAGGACTGCGCCTCGCGCTTTGGCCCCGAAGTCGTATCGAAGTAGCCGCTGAACAGCGGCGTCAGGTCCCCCGCCACCGAACAGCCGAAGATCAACCGCTGGGCCTGGATAGAGCCGGACGAATAAACAAACAGTTGAAAGCCATCCTGATGCCAACGCTTGAGCGCTTCAACGGCGTCCGGGTACACGTGGCCCTGCAACTGCCCGGCCTGATAGCCCTGCTCCCAGACCATGCCCTGCAACGCTTTCAATGGCGTGGCCTTGCGGTCTTCGGCAATCCAGCCCAACAGGATCTCGACGACCCGTTCGACGTCGGCGTCCGGCTCATTGCTGTCGCGGCGTACGGCGGCCAGTTGTTCGGCCACGTCAGCGCGCCCGGCCTGCTGACGAACAAACGCCGGCAGGTGTTTGGCGGCATAGGGAAACAGCACGTCGAAGACAAAACTCACCGCGCTGGTGGTGCCTTCGATGTCGGTGAGAATCGCTTTGATCGGCATCGACTCAGTCCTCCAGACGCGGGAATTGGCTGGCGATGTCTTCACCGGTGAAGTTGGCCACCCAGCCTTCCGGGTTGTTGAACAGGCGGATCGCAATGAAATGCGGGTGCTCGCCCATGTCGAACCAGTGTTTGGTACCGGCCGGCACCGAGATCAGATCGTTTTTCTCGCACAGCACGGCGTAGACGTAATCGTCGATGTGCAGGGTAAACAGGCCACGGCCGGCGACGAAAAATCGCACTTCGTCTTCGCCATGGCGGTGTTCATTGAGGAACTTGGCGCGCAGTTCGGCTTTTTGCGGGTGATCGCTGTTGAGGCTGATCACATCGACTGTGATGTAACCGCGCTCGGTCATCAGTTGGTCGATTTGCGCTTGATAGGCGGCAATCACTTCTTCCTGAGTGGCGCCCGGCTGAAGCCTGGTGGCGGCTTGCCAACGGTCGAAGCGTACGCCTTGTTCAGCCAGAGTCGAGGCGATGTCTTCGAAATGGGTCAGCACCTTGTTGGGGATTTCAGGGCTGGAGACGTGATAAACGGACAGGCTGCTCATCAGGGCAACTCCTTAACGGTTCATGCTTTAACGTTCAAGAGCGAGCGCATCTTCAACTCGCACTCGAACAAAAATTCAAAGGCCTCGATCTGCCGCAGGGCATCGCTCATGCGCGCACCCCAGGTGTACAGGCCATGGCCGCGAATCAGGTAGCCGACGCAATCGGGATGGGCGTCCAGCCAAGGCTGCACCTTGGCGGCCAGGCGCGCAATGTCCTGATCGTTGTCGAAAATCGGCACACGCACCCGGGACTCGTGGGTCGTCACACCGCTGAAGGCTTTTTGCAGTTCGTAGTCTTCGAATTCGATGAAGTCTTGCGGCGTCAGGCGTGACAGCACGGTGGCATTCACCGAATGGGTATGCAGCACCGCACCGATCTCGGGCCGCCAGCTGTAAAGCTGAGTGTGCAGCAGGGTTTCGGCGGACGGCTTCTTGCCCGGCTCCAGGCTATTGCCTGACAGGTCGGTGGCCAGCACGTCGTCCATGCCCAACTGCCCCTTGTGCTTGCCGGAGACGGTCAGCAAGGCTTCGGTCGGCGACAGACGGGTCGAGTAATTGCTGCTGGTGGCCGGCGACCAACCGCGGCCATAGAGAAAACGCCCGGCGTCGATGATTTCCTGGGCGAGGTGTTCACGGGTAAGGCTCATGGCCTGTCCTCTTGCATACATGTGGCAATGATAACGGCAGCCGCGAGCGCTGCGAGGCTGGCAATACTAAAGGTCAATGCGGCGCCAAGGGCGTTCCAGCTGTAGCCGGAATACAACGCACCCAATGCACCGCCGGTACCGGCCAGGGCGGCGTACAACGCCTGGCCCTGCCCTTGCTGGCGTGCGCCGAAGCTACGTTGCACGAATGAAATGGCAGCGGCGTGAAAGCTGCCGAACGTCGCCGCGTGCAACACCTGGGCAAACAACAGCACCCACAGAAACTCCGCGAGCGAGCCCAGCAATAGCCAACGCAACGCCGCCAGCAGAAAACTGGCCATCAGTACCCGACGCAATGAGAAGCGCGTGAGGATCCTGCTCATGGCCATGAACATCAAAACTTCAGCCACCACGCCGACCGCCCAGAGCATGCCGATCACACCGCGGCTGTAACCCAGTCGCTCAAGGTGCAGCGTTAAAAACGTGTAATACGGCCCATGGCTCATCTGCATCAGCGCCACGCAGGCATAAAACGCCAATACACCGGGGCTGCGCAGTTGCGTGAGAAATCCCTCCCCCGCCACCCGATTGCCCGGTGCCGGTTGAGCGTTCGGCACCCACAGGCTGCTGAGCACGATGCCGGCCAGGATCAGCACCAGCGCCGCGGGGTAGATGTCGAGGCTCAGCCATTCGAACAGCCGGCCCAGCACGACCACGGTGATGATGAAACCGATCGATCCCCACAGGCGAATCTGGCTGTAGCGCGAAGTCTGCCCCTGCAAGTGCGCCAGGGTGATGACTTCGAACTGCGGCAACACCGCATGCCAGAAGAACGCATGCAAGGCCATGACCATCGCCAGCCAGGCGTAGGTCTTGCTGACGAAAATCAGCGAGAAGGTCAGCAGCGTGCACACCGCGCCAAAACGCACGATGGCCAGCCGCCGCCCCGTGAAGTCGCCCAGCCAGCCCCAGATGTTCGGCGCCACGCAGCGCATCAGCATCGGGATCGCCACCAGCTCGCCGATGCGCGCGGCGCTGAATCCCAGGTGATCGAAATACAGCGCCAGAAACGGCGCTGTCGAACCGAGCAAGGCGAAATAGAACAGATAGAAACTGGAGAGCCGCCAGTACGGGAGCGCCGCAGTCGCCATCAGACGGCTGCGACCAGGAGGTCAGCCATTTACAGCTGACCCAGCACCGGCGTGCTCACACGCACATCGGCGTTCTGCCCACGGTGACGCAGCAGATGATCCATCAGCACGATGGCCATCATCGCCTCGGCGATCGGCGTGGCACGGATACCGACGCACGGGTCGTGACGGCCCTTGGTGATCACTTCCACCGGGTTGCCGTGGATGTCGATGGAACGGCCCGGCGTGGTGATGCTCGACGTCGGCTTCAGCGCCAGGTGCGCAACGATAGGCTGCCCGGAGGAAATACCGCCGAGAATGCCGCCGGCATTGTTGCTGAGGAAACCTTCCGGGGTCATTTCATCGCGATGCTCGGTGCCGCGCTGGGCGACGCTGGCGAAACCGGCGCCGATTTCCACGCCCTTGACCGCGTTGATGCTCATCAGCGCATGGGCCAGTTCGGCATCGAGACGGTCGAAGATCGGTTCGCCCAGGCCTGGCATCACACCTTCGGCCACTACGGTGATTTTCGCGCCGACCGAATCCTGGTCGCGGCGCAACTGGTCCATGTAGGCTTCCAGTTCCGGCACTTTGTCCGGATCCGCGCTGAAGAAGGCGTTCTGCTCGACCGATTCCCAGGTCTTGAACGGGATTTCAATCGGCCCGAGCTGACTCATGTAGCCGCGAATCACGATGCCCTGGCTGGCCAGGTACTTTTTCGCAATCGCCCCTGCCGCGACGCGCATCGCGGTTTCCCGGGCCGAGCTGCGACCGCCCCCGCGGTAGTCGCGCTCACCGTACTTGTGGTGGTAGGTGTAGTCGGCGTGGGCCGGGCGGAACAGGTCCTTGATCGCCGAATAGTCCTTGGACTTCTGGTCGGTGTTGCGGATCAACAGGCCGATGGCGCACCCCGTGGTGCGGCCTTCAAACACGCCAGAGAGGATTTCGACTTCGTCGGCTTCCTGGCGCTGGGTGGTGTGGCGGCTGGTGCCGGGCTTGCGGCGGTCCAGGTCACGCTGCAGATCCTCCAGGGATATCTCCAGGCCCGGCGGGCAGCCATCGACAATGGCGACCAACGCCGGGCCATGGCTTTCGCCCGCGGTGGTGACAGTGAACAGCTTGCCGTAGGTATTGCCGGACATGCAGGACGCTCCGTGAAATGAACCTGAATACGTAATGCGCGCCAGTATACGCAGGCTACCCAAGTAGTTCATCCTCGAACCTTATGGGTGCCTGTGAGTCCAACCGGCATCTTCTTGATGATGGCGTGATGATGCTGCGAGTTCTAGCCTTGAGCCTTACCCTGATTTCCGGCTTCGCCCAGGCGACTGTCCTGCAACGGCCGATCACGTTGGACACCGGCACCGGCGAGCTTTTCGGCTCTTTGCTGCTGCCCAAGTCCGACAATCCGGTACCCGTTGTCCTGATCATTTCCGGCTCCGGCCCTACGGATCGCGACGGCAACAACCCTGACGGCGGGCGTAACGACAGTCTCAAGCGCCTGGCCTGGGTGCTGGCCAAACACAACATCGCCAGCGTGCGTTACGACAAGCGCGGTGTTGCAGCAAGCCTGGCCGCGACGCCGGACGAACGCAATCTGACGGTCGACGCGTACGTTTCCGACGCCGAGGCCTGGGGCCAGAAGCTCAAGACTGATCCGCGTTTCGGCAAACTGATCGTACTCGGACACAGCGAAGGCGCCTTGATCGCCAGCCTGGCCGCGCCAACCATCGACGCCGATGCGGTGATTTCCGTCTCGGGCAGCGCGAGACCGGTCGATCAGGTGATCCGCCAGCAACTGGGCAATCGCCTGCCACCGCCGTTGTTGGCGCGCAGTAACCAATTGCTCGACAGCCTCAAGGCCGGGAAACCCGACGACAATGTGCCGCCACCCTTGCAGGCCATTTTCCGTCCGAGCGTGCAGCCGTACCTGATTTCCCTGTTCCGCCAGGACCCGGCTGCAGCGTTCGGCCAGTTGAAGATGCCAGCGCTGATCATCCAGGGCAGCAACGACATCCAGGTCGGCGTCAATGATGCCAGGCTGCTCAAGGCCGCCAAACCGGACGCCGAACTGGCCCTGATCGAGGGCATGAACCACGTCATGCGCATCGTGCCCAACGACGTCAAACGCCAGCTGGCTTCCTATAAGGATCCGCAATTGCCCCTGGCGGCGGAACTGGGCACGCGAATCCTCGGGTTTATTGACGGACTTCGCACCAGTTAAGCGCTATTTGCCCTCCAGTCTTGAAAAAAACGGCCGATAAGCCTTTGTCGCCAACACATTGGTTGGCGACAAGCTGAGCTTGGACAGGATCTCGCCGTTATGACTGACACCCAGACTTCACCCGACACCACCGCTGAAACAGAAGCACCGCCAGCGGTCGAGCTGCCCTGGGCGGACGTCCACGTCGAGCACCACAAGATGCTCCGTCTGGCGCCGCTGCAGACTGACCGCAATACGGGCGGGCGCCCATTGCGCTTTGTCGAGTTCGGCTATGCCGAGCGCAACGACAAGGCGCGCAGCCTGATGCGCTTGAGCATCACCCTGCCCGCCCAGCGCGTGCGCAAGGAACAGAACCATCTGGATGTGTGGGTCGATCACGCGGAAAAGCGCGTGCATTTCGGACCGGAAAGCGGTTTGCAGGTCGAACCGCTGAACCGCGGCATCGGCCGATTCATGATCGCCCAGGGCATCAACTGGGCGAAGAAGCGCTGGCCCACCTACACCGTCGACGGCTTCGACCTGAACAACAAGGAAGCGCTCAACGAAGACACCCGCCTGCGCCGCGATCATTTTTTGCGCGTGCACGGTTTCGACGTGGTGTATGCCGATGCCCAGCATTTGAAAGGCAGCGTCAAAGCAGTCAAGGTCGGCGACCTCGCGGGGGACTGGAACAGCGAAAAACTGCAGGTCGTGGAGATTCTCGAGGCGGCACAGATGCTCCAGCAAGCCGAGCAGAACCTGGCCGAGCAGGAAGTCAAACTCAAGAAACACGAAGAGAAAGTCAGCAAATACAAACGCGAAGACGCCGGGCTGCGTTTCACCATCACGTGCCTGGTGGCGTTTGCGGTGTTTCAGGCGGGGTTGCTGATCTGGATTGCCACGCACCGTTGAATCAAAAGATCGCAGCCTGCGGCAGCTCCTACATGGAATGCGTACCCCTGTAGGAGCTGCCGCAGGCTGCGATCTTTTGCTTTCTAAACGCGGGAAGCGAACAACGCCTGATGCTCCCGGCACTGCTGCGCACTCAGCATGAACACACCGTGACCACCGCGCTCGAACTCCAGCCAGGCGAAGTCGACTTCCGGGTACAACGCCTCGACGTGCACCTGGCTGTTGCCCACTTCGACAATCAGCAAGCCTTTCTCGGTCAGATGATCCGCCGCTTCGGCAAGCATGCGACGCACCAGGTTCAAACCGTCATCGCCGCACGCCAGGCCCAGTTCCGGTTCGTGCTGGTATTCGTCCGGCATGTCGGCGAAATCTTCCGAATCGACGTAGGGCGGGTTCGACACGATCAGGTCGAAACGTTGTCCCGGCAAGCCCTCGAAGCCGTCCCCCTGCACTGTGTACACGCGCTCATCGACACCGTAGCGCTCGATGTTCTGATTGGCCACTTCCAACGCTTCGAACGACAGGTCGGCCAGCACCACTTCGGCATGCTGGAACTCGTAGGCGCAAGCGATGCCGATGCAACCGGAGCCGGTGCACAGGTCGAGAATCCGCGCCGGCTCGTTGGCCAGCCACGGGGTAAAACGGTTTTCGATCAGTTCGCCAATCGGCGAACGCGGAATCAGCACGCGCTCATCGACGATGAACGACATGCCGCAGAACCAGGCCTCGCCCAGCAGGTAAGCCGTTGGCACGCGCTCTTCGATGCGGCGCTTGAGCAGCAGCTGCAGGTGAACCACTTCGTCTTCTTCCAGATTGCAGTCGAGGTAGCTGTCGGCGATTTCCCACGGCAGGTGCAGCGCACCCAGCACCAGTTGACGGGCTTCGTCCCAGGCATTATCGGTGCCATGGCCGAAAAACAGATCCTCCCCATGGAAGCGGCTGACGGCCCAACGGATATGGTCACGCAGGGTGCGAAGGCGGGAAGTGATCACGACGGCAAACTCCAGAAAAATCGACGGGCGATTCTACCAGTCAAACGACGCCACGACGACGCGGGAAAACGACCGATTGAAATGTAGGAGTTATCCGTTTTTTCGCCAGGCTATTGAACAAAACGTGACTATTGACAAGGCTAGAGGCCAGCAACCACGGCACCTACGATCGTAGCGATTCACAGAACCGCTCAGCCAGAGGACAATGGCGCAAAAGCCCCACTCCAAGGAGCCCCAGAATGTCCGTTCCAAAAACGATGTTTCAACTCAGCGGTCGCGGTTATCCGGCAGCCAAACTGAGTCATGCGACCCTTATCATCATCGATGCCCAGAAAGAGTATTTGAGCGGGCCGCTGGCCCTCAGCGGCATGGATGAGGCCGTCGCGAACATCAAGCAGTTACTCGCCGCGGCCCGTGCCGCCGGCCGGCCGATCGTGCATGTCCGCCACCTCGGCACGCTCGGTGGCATGTTCAACCCGCAAGGTGTCGGTGGTGAATTCATTCCGGGTCTTGAGCCACAGAGCGACGAAACCATCATCGGCAAATTGCTGCCGAGCGCGTTCCACGGGACCGAACTGGCCAAACGCCTGGAGGACCTCGGCGCCCTCGACCTGATCGTCTGCGGCTTCATGAGTCACTCGAGCGTCAGCACCACGGTGCGCGCCGCGAAGAACCTGGGTTTCCGCTGCACGCTCATCGAAGACGCCTGCGCCACACGCGACCTGCCCTACAAGGGCGGTGTCCTGAGCGCCATGCACGTTCATCAGACCGAAATGGCGATCATGGGCGACAACTTCGCCACCCTCGCGCTGACCTGTGAACTGATCTGATCGACGCTCATTGAGCGGCCTGGAACGCCGCTCATCCGCAAAAACCTCTCATTTGCCGTAATTGTCTTAGCCTCAGGAACATCCCGGTCAACTCCCGGTCGAAGGGCCGATACCCATTGAGGAAGGTCGGAATGAAGTTATCCGATGGTTTTGACGCTCGCCGCTTGCGGCCCAAAGGCCAACGCAACTGGCGTTTTCGAATCGGCGCGACGTTCGCGGCATTGCTGGCGATGTGCGGCGTGTTGCTCGCCATGGCCGGTGCCGCCGGCCTGCTCGGCCACGCACCCGCCCTGGGTGAGTTGAACACCAGCCGCACCGGTGCTGCCGTGATCCTGGCCATCGGCCTGTTCGTGCTGTACCTCGGTGTCTGGCTGTGGCGCCGTTGCCGCCGTCGCTCGCGGCAGTCGCGGGAACTGGCCATGTCCCCGCACCTGATGAAAAAACACGACTGAGCCAAGCGCCGCGCGCGTTTTTGTCGCGCCCGATTCGCTTCGAGTTGGGTAAACTGGCCGCCCTTCGCGGAGGCTGACATGCAAGACGACGATTTTTCCCTGTTCAAAAGCGCGATCCAAGGCGTCAAGCCGATCAAGCACGATCGCGCCGAAACCGGCAAACCCAAGGCTGACTGCGCGCAGATTGCCAAACTGCGTCAAGCGGCCACCGTGCGCACCGATTCCACCACCGTTGACGGTCTGTCCGATCAATTCGTCATCGACGTCGGCCCTGAAGACGAGCTGATGTGGGCGCGTGACGGCGTGCAGGAAAGCCAGATGCGCAAGCTCAAGATCGGTCAGATTCCGTTCGAAGGCAGCCTCGACCTGCACGGCATGAGCGTGGAAAAAGCCCGGGAAACCCTCTGGGCGTTCCTCGCCGAAGCAACCAGATTCGAAATCCGCTGCGTGCGCGTCACCCATGGCAAGGCAGTACGCCTGGACGGCAAGCGGCCGATGATCAAAAGCCACGTCAACACTTGGCTGCGCCAGCATCCGCAAGTGCTCGGCTTTACCTCTTGCCAGGCGAAACACGGCGGTGCCGGGGCGGTCTATGTGATGCTCAAACGCACCATGATGGAAGGTCGCGACGAGTAAAGCTGATGCGCCACGCTTGCAGCGTCGTGTCCGTCACCGTACCCTTGCCCTTTGCGTAAAATCCCACAGGTAGTTTCATGTCCCTGGAACAGAATTACACGGCGATTTTAAAGGGGTAAGGCAAAGTAACAATAGTCAATGAAATCGGGCACTTGCTTACTCAGCAGTACCCGGTTTTACCCCTGATTACACGGTCAGTGGTACAAAAAGTGGTACAAGCTTCACTCCCTCCTTCGGCGTCCTGCCGACCGTTCGTCATCCCAAAAAAATGCAACTCGTCATCCCACTCTCGCCCAATCTGCACGCCTCGATTACTGTATATAAAAACAGTATCAATAAGGCCTGACTGTGGACCACTACGAAATCGAAGACACCAGCGACTGGCTGGGCTGCCCGACGCCGCTCGAAACCTGCCGGCATCAGCTCCGGATGGTCGAGAACGAAGTCGAGGAACTGACCCTGCAGCTACGTCAGGCCCGGCAGAACATCTTCAAGCTGGTCGAGATGCACGCCGAAGCGGCAGGTGAGCGCGATAGGCTTCGCTCTCTATTGGCCGATGCCAAGGCCGAAGCGGCAAATGCCAACAGGCGGGCGACAGACACCGAAACCCAGAGCAACTGGGCGTTGATGGCCAAGGACAAGCATATCGCCGAGCTGACGACCAAAATCCGCATACTCTCCGGTGAGAAACCGTTCGACAGCGCCTTCCCTCATCAGCGAGATACTTCCCGCACGTAGGCTTGGCACGCGGCCAATGCGATCAGTCCTTGGTCGCCAGCGTCGGTGATGGCGACAATTCGTTGAGCATGCGCTGGGTCAAGTCGGGCGCGCGTTCCTCCATGAACCACGCCGCCGGCGCCGGAGGCCGCAGACACTGAGCAGCCACCGGCTGAACTCGCATCGAGGAGGACTGACAGCCGCAGATCAGAAGTGGCAAGGCGATCGCGCAAGCGAGCCTGGTCTTTTTGTGCATTGGTCAAAGCCTCATGATGTGTTTGGTCGCTGACCGACAGTCGCTGCTCGAGCGCCAGGCGCTTGTCCTGATCGGCGCGAATCTGGGTAGCGGCCGCGCTGCTGATAGCGGCGAGGTCGTCCTGATGCAGCCCGGCCTGCTCGGCCAGTTGCTTGCCGTAGCGCCAGTCCTGAATCCTCCAGGTGCCGCCCACTGCGGCCAGCACCAGTAACAACACGCCAGCCAGCGCCAGCTTCAGCGAGGACTGGTTCATGGCACATCCTTGAAGAAGACGTGCCCGCCCAGCTTGAGGGTCTGCTTTGCCTTCTCCGACCAGGACGGAGGCGTCTTCATGGCGATCGCGTAGTAATGGGTGGCACCGCCGGTAGGATCCGGAACCTTTCCATCGATCACCTGGTCAGCGGCAATCCGCACCTGTGCGAGCTCACGGAACGGAATCTGCTTGGCGCCGCTCAGATAGGCAAAGTTCGGGTCGCTCTTGTTCCAGCAACTGAACTGGTAGGGCTTCTGGCACACGCCGGCATAGCCCTCCCCCCACCACGACTTGTCCTTGCCGTCGTTCACGCGGTTGCGGATGGTCCAGGCCACGGCGATCCGGCCGGCCAGGGATTCGCCACGGGCCTCGCCCCACAATGTGCGGGCGAGGATGTCGCGGTCTCTCTCGGATACGGTCATCACTTTTCTCCAGGCAAAAAAAATCCCGCTCGCTGGCGGGATGTAGTTATGGCTATATTGCTGGTATTCAAAGAGTCTTACCTAAACTCAGGCATTCATTACAGGAAGCACTAATTATGGATAGGTTCACCAAAGCAGTAGGATACGCACGGTCTTTGGAATGGCTCGCTGGCAAGTTAATCCCTATTGCTATTTTTTTCTTTGGCGGATCCATTCAAGTAGGCTTAGCCAAACTTACTCCGTGGCTGAACGAGAGCGGACCGATTATCTATTCCGCATTATTTTTTTTAGGCGCCTTCCTAAGCCTTTTCGCGTATTCCATGTTTCTATCGCTTGCAAAAAAAAGACTAATCCTCTCTCACGCCAGATCTATTACGGAAAGCGCAAACGCCAACCCACTGGAGAATGAATTCAACAAAAAATCCATAAGTACCGTAGATTTTTTTAGTCCATTTTATATACCTCACAAGAACAAGCGCTTTACAGATTGCAACATCATAGGAACTGGCAATATTTTTTTGCATGGCTGCTATTTAAAGGACGTAAATCTTAAAGGCGGACAAATAGTCCTACTTAGCAAAAATGCAAAGGTAATAAATGTGACTGTTTTCGACAATTGCGATTTTAAGGGTGGAAACTTTATTAGCTGTACGATTTTTATGTTCCCGGAAATGTATTCAGCAATGCCGGACCAAATGAAAGAAAATATACCCGTGATAAGTACAGGAACTTAATTTCACTGCTTTCAGGTTTCTACTGGAGAGTTCTGCCTTGGCTTCGGCCAGTTGGGCGGCCTGTGCGAGGGCGGCCTTCATGGCCTTGGTGATCAGTTGGGACCAGTCGATATTCATGCCAGCACCTCGGGGACAACAGCGGTCAGTTCATCGGGCAGCGGCGGAGGGAAAATTACCGGTCCATCAGGAACGTTTACCAGGTCACCGGGAAATGCTTACACGGGGCTGTAGTTCGATGGAATTGGAAGCAGCTGCTGCTGGGTGATCGGCATCACTTTTCTTCAGGCAAAAAACACCGCTCAAGGGCGGTCATCGATGTGCAAGTCATGATCAGGCGTCAGTGACCACTTCCTCCGGTGTCGGAGGCGGCGTTTCCATAGCCGGCGCTTCCGGCACCAGGATGTGCAAGGTGATCATGTGCTTCAGGTCATACGGTTGACCATCCTTCGTGACCGTCACCGTCAGCACGCCGTCAGCGAAGTCCGTTTCCACATCGGCACGGCCGTCCACCTGGTTGATCGTGTAACCCCATCCATCGTCTAGCGGCGGGAATGGAACCATACCCAGGCATCCGGTAATGCGGTACACGCCAACAGATTCGCGCGACGACGTAACGAGACCTGCCCCATTGGTTACGAAGTCGTAGGTCGCGCCCGTAGCGCCGAGGACATTGATTGCTGCTCTTGCCATGGTCAAATCGCCTTCAGGGTGCCGTCAGCGGCACGGGTGGTGTTGCCAGTGTGGTAAACCTCGCGCATTAAAGCGGTCGAGTACGTTCCAGATCGGAAATACATCCGCCCAGAAAAAGACATAAGGATCTGCGATCCGTATGAAGGGCTGTCATAGCCCGCATTGATCATGGTGCCTTGGGTGGAAGCCTCAGGCGCTCCAGTCGTCGAGGCCGACCACGTTTTGAAAGAATTCCCATACACGTTAATGGTGCTCGCATTCGGGGACTTCAAATCATCGACAAGCATCACGTTTCCGGTAGCAGATCCTGCGACGAGCGTAGAAGCACTGCCCAGCCCCAGGCCGTTACGCGCCGTCGCTTGTGTCGTCCCGCCAGTCCCGCCCTTGGCCACCGGCACGATGTTCTCGGTCGAAACCGAGCCGAGCCCTGCGAGCGTCGTACCCCATTGCTGCAGAATGGCCTGCGCCTGATCGGCGAGTTGTTTCACGTAGCCTTGAATCGGGGCCACCGTATAGCCGGCACCACCTGCCGTGACGCCCGCATAAGGCGGATAAATCGCCAACACCGTTGCGCTGGCGATGTTGGTCACTTCATGCAGCGCGCCATTGGGGCCGATGAAGGCATCCCCCACCCTGGCATTGGCGGCGAAATCCGTGCCAATGCCGGTAACGGCCGTTGATCCATTTGTAACAGTCACTGATCCTGTTCTGTACCAGGGCATAGTTGTTCCTTATCCGAAGGGGAATGGGAGGTTGGCGGTGGTGATGTAAAGCGCTACCGGATAGCGGTCTGTTGCGATGTTGAAAAAAGATACCGGTAGGCTCCACCCAAAGTTGTTTGGTGTTGACTCGGTGGTTGCGGCAGAAGCTCCCATCATGAAAGAGATTCCACCTAGCCTGCCGTAAGCACCTTCCAAGACGCTGTAAACCTTGAAAAAAGAAGTGCCGCCTGATAGGAAATCACCAACCCCACCCCCGCGTGACCACGGTAAGTAGACGGCGTATTCAACTCCGGCCGCGAGAGGGATATCAATATACGAGTCAACTTGACCAACTTTGTAGATACCAGTACTAGTATCCTGAGCTTGTCGAACTCTATTTGCACCACCTGCGTAACATGTGGTGTACCTACCGTTATTGTCTAAACTACCCGGAGCAGGCGCTTGGTATGATCCAGCGACATTCAACGGTGGTTGTAGAGAGTTGAATGTGAGCACGCCCGATGAATTATACGTCTTCAGGTAAGGCCCACCGGCAACGTTGTCAGACATCAAATCGAAACAGTAGAACTTTGTACTCGCACTTGCATTTGAGTAAAAGTATGTAATCGAACCACCGGATACAGATGAGCCGTTTAGAGTACCTGAACCCGTGATAAATACGATTGGGGATTTTGCGTTGGTTACAGTAAACCCCCACAAGCCATCCGCAAAATTCAACGAGGACTGAACGGTTGATGCCGTCCAGTTGGCCCCGTCTGATGGATCTAGTTGTGCCGATTTTAAAAGGCGGCGGGTCCAGGCCTGTTGATACGTAATGTATCCGCTTTTAACCAGTCCATACGTGATGTTGTTGGTATCAAAAAGCAGGCTACCGTCTGCCTTCTTAACGACTAACTGCGGCATCAATAATACCCATAGTAGATTCGTGCGTTAGCAGAGAAGAACCCCCACCCGTTTGTCGGGTATAGGTACGCCCACGACAGGATGCCACTAGAAAGGGTGACCCCCGGTAACTTACCAGTGGTCCCCATGTTAACGAGTGGCACAACAACGAAATACTGTGTTTTACCAGTCGGAGGAGCTGGAATGGCAACACTTCCACCCGCAGCCCCCGTATCGACTGAGCCCTGTGTTTGGCTAATAAACATGGTCATATCAACCAATACTTGATTGGCCGCGTTTTTGAGTGTGATCCCTGTCATAGTTATAAGCTCAAGTCGATGCCCAATACCCCATTGGCGTGATAGAACTTCAAGGACGTACTGGTAAGTTGCATCCTTCCACTACCGTTGGCCCCATTCATTTCAAACCCGCCATTCTTGTTGATGGCCCAACCCGACACTCCAAACACATAATTTGTTGAGGCGATGTACTCGCCGATCTTGGCGTTCGTAATGCTGCCGTCCTGAATGAACGCATCACGAATAAACGTCTGCCCACCCGACACCGCGAATGGTGAAACGGGGGTTCCGTTCGCCAGGTTCAGCAGCATGAAAGTGTCTGCCCTGACCACAAACTGCGATGACACGCCAGAGGGATCGACCTGCAAACCGAGCCCGAAGGAAGCGGCGTACTTCTGTCCGCCGGCGGTGGTTTCCATCTTCACCGACCAGATCGTCGACAGCTTCCCGTCAAGTGCTGCCTGCGCCTGCGATACGGTTTGCACGGCAGCGGTATTGCCACTGATCGAAGCCTGCAGTTGCTCCGAACGTTCGACTTGGGCCAGATCCGCCGACGCCAAGGCGCGGGTTTTCTGCGCGAAGAG
This sequence comes from Pseudomonas sp. GW821-FHT07G06, assembly GCF_058986625.1. Taxonomy (NCBI): domain Bacteria; kingdom Pseudomonadati; phylum Pseudomonadota; class Gammaproteobacteria; order Pseudomonadales; family Pseudomonadaceae; genus Pseudomonas; species Pseudomonas sp. GW821-FHT07G06. The sequence goes on along the minus strand of NZ_JBYSVW010000005.1, from coordinate 80,466 downwards.
CGCGGTGCTCTGGCACGCCTGAATCACCCCCGCCAAATCACCGTTGGCTGTGTCGTCCCGGCCCATGCCGTACACCGCCTGAACGGTGTTTTTCACTCCAGCCAGCGCCTCGTCGGTGTTGACTTGCGACGTCTGCACCTCTTGGATTTTGGCGGTGTTCTGCTCGACCTTGGCTTCGTTGGTATCGATACGCTGGGTTTGCGCCGCGTCGGCCGCCGCCCGCGTTTCAGACTCGACGCCGAGCGCCGCCGTGTTGCCGGCTACGCCACTAGTGAGCTGATCAAGGCGCGCGGAAGTGGCAAACTTGTCCGTCACGACCACGGTTTCCAGCGACCGAATCCCCGCCCTGTTCTCGCTCACTGCCGCATCAAGTGCGGTGGTGCGTTCGACCTGCGCCAAGTTGTCAGCTGCCTGAACCTTCACCTGTTGCGCAAATGATGCGGCGCTTCCCCAGTCATTGAGGACACCAGCCAACGATGCCGAGCCGTCGTCAACGCGGTACGCCGCACGCAGCGACTGTAAGGCCGCCGCCGAAGCCGTGACCTTGCCGTCCACCTCGGTGATCTTGGTGCTGTTGAAGGCGACCTGTTCCGCCAGTGCATTGGCGGACTGCAGCAGGGTTCCGACATCCGTCCAGTAGGTGACATTCGGTGGCGCGGCATCCACCGGTACCGCGCTGATGGCTTGGTACAGATGCTGGCCCTGCCGGACGATCTCACCGGCGACGTAGGTTTTGCTCGGGTCATACGCCAAGGCGTCGGTGACCTGATCAATCAATGCGGTCAGCTCTTCCTTGGCCTGATCCAGGCGCTCATTCACGGAGCCCGGGCCAGTGCCATCGATCAATTCGATGCGGCCCAACAGATGCTCACCAAGCTCCGTCTCGGTGAGTTTGCCGACCAGTACGTCCAGGACGGGCGCAGCATCGGAGCTGGCCTGCCCCATCACGCCGTTTACCACGGGATAGAACGGGCCGATGTTGCCGGTCCGGTCGACCAGGCGCGCCCAGAAGAAGAAGGTCGCGCCAGCCAGCAGACTTTGCATGGCGTAGTCGCTTTGCGGGTAAGCGAGATCGGCCAGCTTGGTTGCAACTTCCAGGTTGTTGGCCGGCCCGTACCAGATCTCCGTGTGCTGGGTGTCCTCGGCGCCAGCGGGGAACCCCCACTTCAGGCCGATACCAAACAGCAGCGAGGTGGCCGTCAGGAACGACACCGCCGGTGGCAACCCGGTTTTCCCCATCAGGTCGGTGAGTACCGAGTTGGTCGGAATAGAAGACACATTCAACGCACTGACTGCACGAACCCGGGCCAGATACTGGCCGGAGTAAATGCCTCGCACATCCACCGCCAATTCACCGGTGCGAGGAACCTTGACCCACTCTCGGGCACCCCAGCGCCATTCGACGTCATACGCGACAGCACCTGGCGCAGAATCCCAAGCAATGGTCATGTTCGTGACGGCAATACCCTGCTCGACGACGACATGCTGGCTGAGCAGCACGCGAGCCGGTGCGGCCTGCGTTCCGACCGGGATGCCCGTAATTGGCCGCGTATCAACGACCGCGCCGAAATCGATCGCGTCGAACTTGCTCGGCTCATGTTGAATCATTTCGAACTGAAACTGATGCCACTCCGGACGCGTCACGTTGCGGACGTAGAACTGCATCAGCTTCAGGTCGTCGTAATCGATCGCCCACCCACATTCAGCCTGTGGTACTTCGCTGTAATCCGCCATAACGGTCAGCGCCCGACCGACTGCCGACTTCACCACGCGGGCTTCTGACTTGCCGCTGGGCAAGTTGACGAAGAGCCTCGCACCGGCTGGCACTGGAGTATCGCGATCCAGGGTTATGACTCGGCCGGCAACTGCCGAAATACGCCCGCCATTCGCACGCCCAGCCAGCGCCGGGTCGGCGATGGCAATCACTTGGCCGGGCTTGGGGATTTGTCCATCAAGCCCCACACGCATGGTGGCGCCCCGTGTTTGCAACTGCTCGGTCAACAGCGCCCATTGGCCGGCTCGCTGTCCTTGGCCCAGCGACGTACAGCCAATGGCGTCGACCGCGAGCTCGCGCACCATGCCCAGTTCGCCCATGGCGTCGTCATCAAAGACTGGCTCCTTGTCAGTCTCGAAACCTTGATCCGGATTATCCCAAGCGACCATCGCCAGGGTGTGTCGGTCGCGCGCCCGGGTGCCCTCGTACTTGATCTCACCGTTGTTGAGGATCTGCGACGGGCTGTAGGTGTAGACCGGATCGCCCGGCATATCGGCGTTGACGACAATCTGGCTGCCATCCCAGTAGGCCATGCCGTGGAAAATCGAGGCCAAATCCTGCAATACCGCGTAGGCCTCGGCTTGTTTCTGAAAGTACAGGTTGCAGGTGAATCGTGGCTCTTGCCCGCCCTTGCCGTCCGGTACCATTTGGTCGCAATACTGCCCGATGCGGTATAGCGACCACCGATCAATCATGGTCGCGTCGATGCGTTCGCCAAGACCGTAGTACGGATGCAACACCAGGTCGTAAAACACCCAGGCCGGGTTGTTGGTGTAGGCCTCCTGAAAGGTTCCGTCCCAAACGCCTCCGCTTGTACCAGCGCCACTGGTGCGGTAAGTCCTGGTCGCGGCGTCATAGTTGGCGGGCACCCGCACGATGCGCCCGCGCATCAGTGCCGCGACCTTGGCGATGTCACCGCCGAACTGCTGGGCGTCGTACTCAAGGCAGCCTACAGCGGTCAGTGGGTACTCCTGATCACTGTCGACCACCTCGGCGATGGCCTCAACCAGCATCCCGTCTTGAATCAGCGAGCTGTTCGCCTCGGGCGTCAGGCGCCGAACTCGGATTGTCCAGCGACTGCCGGCGGGGAGTTCGACCCGATGAGAGCGCTCGTACTTCGTGACGTTCTTGCGGTCGACGAAAGAACTGAGGACTTGCACGTACGGTCCGGCGTCGGTCGATATCTCAACGGAGTATTCGATCCGGACACCATTGATGTTGCCGCTGGCATCCTGGCTTTGCAGTTGTGGCCACGCGAAGCGAATGCGAACGGCATCGATCAGGGAATTGTTGATGGTGTGCAGCCACGGCGTGGTGCTGACCAACTCCTGATTCACGGAGATTTCATTGCTCGCTTCCGATATCCCTTCGAGGCGCGACTGGTTCAGCTCTCCGGAACGGAACTGCCATTTCACGCCAGGGAAGTTGAGCGTTCCGTCCTCAGCCTGCACCGGAGTACCGTCGAGCTTGAGCGAACGAAGACCATTCACCAGGCCAACGATCGGCCCCCAGCTCCAGAGGTAAACAATGCGGGCCGTTGCAATAGACGGAACACTGTTGGATGCAATGCTCGGCTGCTTCTGCTTGGCCTGTCCGCCCTTGCTGCCGGCGACGGCGCGGCGTTTTCTCGGTGCAGTTCGCGGCGCCTTCTTTGCTGCGCTCATTCGCCTCTCCAGAATGCAAAAACCCGCCGGAGCGGGTGGTTATATGTTGTCTTGCGTGTAGATTCCGCCGGACTCAATCGCCCCGCCGATCTCCCGTTCGCCATAAAGCAGCGGGTACGGGTTGCCCTGGGCAATGGTCGTGACTGCTCCGCCGAAGCCGTAGCTGGGGTTGTTGCCGTCTTCGTTCTTCTCACTGGTGTTGGACTTCGTGGTGGGCGACAGCATTTGCACTACGCCACCCAGCCCCATAGCGGCACCACCGGCGAGCAAGGCAGTGCCCAGCATTGAGCTCGTGCCACCGGTGAACATTCCCCCCACGATCAGTGCCACACCGAGCAGGGTTTGAAACATGCCCGCCTGTTTGCTGCCCTGAATGATCGGCATGATGCGGATATCGCCGCCTCCGGCATCCTTCAGATCGAGCTCCGCTTCGGCGATGTTTCGATCATCGACGAACACAGCGAAGACAAGGCCGCGCTCCTCCGCTTGGCGCAGAAACTGCTCGAAGCCTGGCTTCAGGTTGCACAGCGCGCTCATCGCATCGCGCACGCCGTGGATATCCAGCACATACTGGCGACCGAAGCGCTTCCCCAGCACACCACCCAGTTTTATGGTGCGCTTCATGGTCGGTAGTCCTTGTGCCGAAGAATCAACTTCACCCGGTTGGCCTGCGACCAGCCGTAGACTTCACGACTGGCGAGACGCCCGGGCATGTGGTGGTAAATGAATGGGCCAGCGCCGCCCAGGGTGGCCGCGGGCTCACTGACCAAAGCAGGCTCATCGCCCAAGTAGATCGCCGCATGGTTGGGGTGAAAGCAGTTTCTGCCCGGGGTCGGGATCTGCAGCACCAGCATGTCGCCGCGCCGCGCCGTTTCCACCTGATAGAAACCGGTGGCTTTGAAGTTGTCTTCGTACAGGCTCGGCCCTGACTCGTCCTCCCACCACAGGTCCTGTCGCTCAAAGTTCGGTAACTGAAGCCCGGCTTCCCGGGCATACCAATCCCGGCAAGCGGCCCAGCAATCTAGAAGACCATGGGAGAAGTCCCGGCCCAGTAGCGGCGCCTGGAACCCCGATGGCTTGAACCATTCAAACTCGCCACCCGGCCACCCGACAATGCCCCACGGCAACTCATGCAGCTCGCAACTGACCCGGTCGGCCATGCTTGGTGTCGGGGCCTTGTCCGGGTGGCTGTGAATGATCGCCAGCACGTCGCCGCGATCCTCGGCAGCTGCCTGGTCCCGCTCGCAAATCTGGAAGTTTTCCCGGTCAGTTTTCGCCAAGTTGGCACACGGCACATATTCACGGCCATTGGCGGTGTTAATCAGCAGACCGCAGGCTTCAGCCGGATAGGCCTGAGCCGCGTGGGCACGAATCGCGTCCTGCAATTGTTTGTTGATACGCATGGATTACCTCGAGCTTGCGATCAGGCTCGCGCCCATTGACCCACCGAACCGGCGAGTGTTGCCGCGCAGCTTGCAGCTGCTCCACCAGCCGCCGCAGCGATCGAGCGCAGGGTTGTCGGTGGGCTGATTCTTTTTGTCGAACATGGCGGTGCCGGTGTACGCGCAGGCCTCTCCCCGATACCCGCCGCGACAAGCCCACCGGCAGAGCTTGGTGATCTGTTGCGAAGGCAGCTGCTGGCCCTCCATGTCTGTGGGGCTCGACAGCGAAAACACCACCGAGGCGCGACTTTCTTCGGTCTTCTGCTCGATGTACCAGAGGTTGATCTTGCTCTGATCACTGGCGGTAGGATTTCCCTCGGGGAAGTTCGCCGCGTCCAGAAAGTGCCGAAACGTTTCGATGACCCGCACCTTGGCGCCGGCCAAATCACGGAACTGCAAACACAGCGCGGTGATAGCGCCGGGAACGCCACCCAACTCGTTGGCGACCTGCAACGTCGGCGATGCCGGTCGGCCATCCCCGCGAATATCGAAACCTTTGGCCGTGATTTGGAGCGGCGAATAAACCTGCCCTTGCCAGATGATGTCGCCCTCCTGGGCGTGTCCATGAAAGCGCCAGAGGTTTGCCCCCAGGCGAGTGGCATCGAGCTCGAACAGCCGAATCTGGTTGCCCGGCTCGAGCTTCTGTATGTCAGTGCTGTAATTCATGAGCCTCCAGAAATAGAGAACCCCGCACTTGGCGGGGCTCGATTGAATGGTGGATCAGGGGGTGTAGACCTGCTTGAAGACAAAGGTCAGCGTATAGACCGTGCCGCCTTGTGGACGCGACTTGTACCCGTTACAGCGGTACCGGCCTTGCACGCCACCCGGTGGTGTCCAGAGGAATGACTTGTAACCCTCGTGACGATCAATGAACGCCTGCACCAGCGGCAACTCATCACCCTCCTCCAATGCGCCGGTGTGCGTGAGGTTCCAGACCTGGCGCTTGGTGTTGATGCCAATGCCGCCGGCCTGGGTGTAACCATCGCCGAAATCGTTTTCCCAAGTCGACTGTGAGACATCCCCATCAGCCCCAAGCTGAACGTCGTAAATGAATACTTCGGCCATCAGTTACGCCTCCAGAGTCTTCCACCTTGACGCATCTCCCGATCGAGAAACTGACCGAACCGCGACTCAAGGCCGGCACTGATTGATTCGCCCTGCATTTGCGCTTGTTGCTCGCTCATGCCTGGCTGTGCCTGCACGGTCACCGGAGCGTTGAAGATGATGGGGGCCTGCCCGTTGGAGGAAGAATCCCCACCGGTGCTGCCAGACGGCCTGATCATCGCCGCCTTGCCGTTGGCCATTGCCTCCAGGGTTCCAACGCCAATCCGCGCCGTAGCCTCCGAGTTGAACACGTACTCGCCACGGTGGACCGGACCGGCAACTTCGTCACGTCGCCCATTACCGGTGTAGCCACCCTCCATAAAGCCAACACCAGACATGGCCGTCATGCCAACCGCCGAGGCGAGTGGACCCGTGACGCTCAACGCCGTGGCCATTGCAGCAGGCGCGGCCGCCGGGCCAATGATTGGAATCGCTGCGGTGGAGGCATAGGCGTTCAGTCCGGCCTGCAAAGACATCGCCGCCGCATTGGCGCCGAGCGTCCCCGCCGCAGTTGCCTGGGTGGACTTACCAACCAGCATCTGTACGCCCTGATAAATCAGCCATTGCGCGGCCATGTCGCCCAACGCCTTCAACATCGACTTGGCAAAGTTGCCGACCATGTCGCCCAGGGCATCGTCTGCTTCTTCCGCACCGCTGGCCACGTCCGAGAAGAACGTGCCCAAGTCGCCCGTTGCAGTATCCAGTGCACCCGACGTGAAGTCGGCGGCGATCTGCGAATAGTCCCGAGCGGCATCGGCGTAGTTGGCCCATGCTTCGTTGACCCCGTTCATCCAGTTCGATTGGTACTCGTCGACCTGCTGGTAAAACATCTCTTGAGCGATGAGACGTTCAGCCAGTGCCTCCTTGAGTACCGTGGTCTCACTGGCGTAGAGCTCCGGCGTGATCTGATCGGTATTTCGCTGCTCGTTTAGGCTGGCCAGGTCTGCCGCGTACTTCTGCCGAAGGGCCAGGTCTGCACGCATACGGTCACGGGCTTTGTCGCCCATGCCGATGCCGGCCAGCTCCTGGTCGAAGCCATCTTTGGTAGTTTGCGTCCCTGTGGCCTGGGCATTTTTGAAGGCCGTCAGCTTCAGGTCATCTTCATTGGCCTTTTTGATTTTGTTCAGTGCGTCCAGCTCGGCGGCCATGCCTATGAGCTTTTTCTTCTGCGCTTCGTTCAGCGTCCCGAGTTTTCCTTCCTGCAGCTCGAAGGAAAGCTTCATTACCTCAGTGGCGTCTTTTTGCTTGTCGCCGCTGGTGTTGATCAGATCGATCTGGCGTCTGTAACTCTCCTCGGTCGACTCGAAAGCTTTCAGTTGCTGCTTGGCAGCCGACTCTGATTCGCTGGCATTCTTTTTTGACGCCTTGGCGGCGGCATCATCAGCGGCCTTCTGTGCATCCTTGGCGGCTGCCGCCGAACGGATGGCGACAATCATGTCTTCGGTAAGCAGCGTATTTTCAGAAATAAACCTGTTTGCTGCCTCGAGAGCCGTCTTGTCCTGAGCAGCGCCCAATTGCTTCTGTAACTGCTCTAGGTACTTCTGACCTACCCCGGCAGCGCCGGCCCGAGCTGCTGCGTTTTCACGTTCAGCGCGAGTATTCGCATCTGTCTCACCAGTGAGCTCAGCCACCGCAGTTTTGAGCCGCCCGACAACCTCAGCTTTCTCCGCGGCCGCCCCGCCACTCTTTTCAAGAGCGTTGGCCATTTCGGCGGTGACACCAGGAACTTCTCGAACCTGGTCGGCCACAGCCTTCCAGTCAACAACCATCCCGGCCGACTGATCCGACGACGCCTTCTTGATAATGTCCATCGCCGACTGGAACTCAGCCGGCAGTGGAGCGACACCACCCATGAAGCCTGATGCACCAGCCAGGCCAGCGTTTGTAAGACTGCTCTGAAATTCAAACGCTATGGAGCCCGCGGCTGTGGAAAGCTCACTTTCCGCGTCCTCAATCGAAGCTTTGAGTTCACGAAGCGTGACCGACTGAGTAGCTCGGTTGAGCTTATTGAATCGCTCAACCAACTTGTCGATTGGATCGCCAAGGTCGCCAAGCTTCTTTTCCAGAACACTGGTATTGTCGCGCAGGGTGATGAATGCGGTAGCGGCGCCGATAGCGAGAGCGGCAACACCGACCGGACCACCAAGAAGACCAACCAACCCACCGCTGACGCGACTCAGGCCTGCTTGGGCGGCCGAAACAGCGCTGGTCGCCCCAGCTTCCACCATTCGGGCTTCCGCTAACTGGAGAGACATTTGCGTTTGAACGGCGGTACCGCGTGCAGCGATCGCTTCTTTCTGAGCGAGGAACACCGTTGTTTGCGCTTTTTGCTGTTCCGCCTGAGCTGCAAGAAGAACAGAAACTGCCTGAGCTTTACGCGCCGCAACGTCTTTGTAGGCTGAATAGGCTGCAACAGCGGCAGAGTTTGCCGATGTCACACCGTACCTTGTCAGTGCGGTGATGGCGGCGAAAATTGCGATATCGGCCAGAGTTGAGAAATTGTCGCCCACAACGGAAATGCTGCTTCCAAGCGCTCCAGTGAAATCGACTGCCTCGTTCAGCTGTCCGATGTACACGGTGAACGCGTTGGAGAGGTTCTGCACTGCATCGCGTACCGCCACACTCATGCTATCCGCCAAGACTCCATTCGCCTCAGCTGACTTTTGCAGGCCCTCAGTCAGGACGTCCAGGCTAAGCTTGCCTTGGGCTCCAAGGCTACGAATCTCTTCAGCTGTCCTACCAGTTGATTTGGCAATGGTATCGACTACGGTCGGCATGGCCGCGAGAATCGACTGCCAGCCATCAGCTTCGACCTTCCCGGTTTGCAGCGCTTTGGAATAGGCGTCGATGGCGGCACTGGCCTTATCGGCCGAAGCCGAGTTGGTCACCAGCAGGAAGCCGAAACTGTCCATTACATCCAGTGCTTGGTCGGTGTTGTAGCCCATCGACTTCAAGCTGTCAGCGGTCCGGATGTAAAGCTCTTGCGCCTCACTCAATGGGCGATAGGTGCGCTTCGCAGTTTCCAGCAGACGCTGCTGCACCTGGTCATATTCGCCCACGCTGCTGGTGGCCATGCCGATTCGGTCGGACATTTGACCGTAGGAGTCTGCCGTCTCGATGATCTTACTAATAGACGCGGTACCAATGGCCGCAGCAAGAGCGCTCTTGATCAGCCCAGCGGCGCTTTGAGCACTCTCGCCGGCACGATCAAAAGCCTCATCAACACGCCCCAGACTCTTATCGATCTTGCCAGACGCCTGGGCGACACTGGAGTCCGCGCGTGCCATTTCCTGCCGCAGCTGTGCGGTGGTCGCCTCGATGCGAACCAGCATTCCCTGAACGTCTGTATCTGCCATGCATTTCTCCGGGCAACAAAAAACCCGCCAAAGCGGGTTTCAGTGAATCTTGATTGAGAAACTAATCCTTTTTTGCGTTTGCCCTATTGGCATCATCGGTGATTTTCTTTATCCGCTTTTCAAGCCGTCTCTGTTGCCGATCAAAATCGCCTTGATAATTTAACCACCAAACTCCGACGGCAAGAGCCACGGCAAAGCAGATTGCAATCGGGATTACAATCACTCCCAAGACTGCAAAAATTGCAGCAAATACTCCCAACAACCATGGTGCCAAGAGCACGATGATCACCACCAGGGCCAGAAAAATTAAGACTTGCATCAACTCTGCCTCCATTCAGCACTGTCGCAGAATATCAAAAGCTTACTTTTCTTGCCGGCCCGTCAAAGCCTGACGCAATTTGGCGGCGACAGTGGAAGGTTTCGGCTTTTCCTTCTGCCCAGCTGGTTTGCCACCAAATGGATTGGTCATCTGCGCCCATTCAACCCGGGCATCCACTGCCAGAAACAATTCGGGGAGTGGAGTACTCCAAGCCACCTCAGGCGCCCAACCGAGCCACCCGGTGGCCACCGCGTAAAGCCGGTCAACGTAACTGCCGTCTTCGACAGCACTTACGCCTTCGCCGGCTGCTGCTTTCCCGCGTCAGTGCCCTTGGGATTGTAAAGCGCCACCAGGTACGCATTGAGCTTAACGGACACTTCCAGAACGCCTTCCTGCCAAACCTGCTCAGGGATTGCCTCGGAGGCTTTCCCGGCCAGGCCTGCACCGCTGGCGATAATCACAGCGCAACCATCAACGCTCAGGGCGTTGATTGCCTGAGATGCACCACGCAAACCACCAAAGTGGGCTTCAATCGCCCGCACTGCGCCGAGGGTAGGCTTGAGGGTGTAAGTCTCACCATCGAGTGTAATGTCGACGGTACCGAGCAGGGTCTTGCTCATGTGACGATTCCTTGTAAGTCGGGGCCGAAGCCCCGCAGGTTAGGCGGCGGCAGCCGGGAGGATCTCCAGGATGTCGGAGTTGATGCCGATCGTGACGTTACGACGAACCACGTTGTCAGCGGCGCCGGCGGCGACGGTGTTGTTCATCACCTTGCCGCGCAGGTAGAACGTGGTCGGCAACAGTGCCGGGGTGGCATCAGGATCACCGTCGTTCAGGGTGATCTTGATGTTGTAGTCGCCCTTGCTGCGGTCCTTGTGAGCGACTTTCAGTTTGGCTTGGCCCAGGTCGCCGTTGTCGAGGCCGACGGCCAGGGTCAGGTCGCCAGCATCGGCAGTGCCCTTGTACTTGCGCACTCGGCCATCACGCAGCGAGGTGAAGGTCACGGAACTGAAGGTGTCGCCAAACTCGCCAAGGTCTTCGACCTCGCCAATTTCGACGTAGGTGTCTGCCTTGTAGAGCGCTTCGGTGTCGGCGCCGTTCTTGCTACCGATGGAAATTCGGCAGCCGGCGGCTGTATTGAGGTTGTCTTCGGCCATGGGGGTTCCTCCAAAGGCACATTGGATAAAGCCGCTCGGCGGCCAGGGGTTGGGTTCAGTGGGTGGTAATAACGCGGACCGTGATCGATCCCTGGTACGTGACGCCGTCAGCGTCACGCTGGGCGTCGGCCTGTTCAACTCGGACGGATACGGCACGCCCAATCGTCAGCGGCAACCGGCGCTCGTCTAGAGCCGCGACAACTTCGCCGAGGATCCGCTTCACCTCGACTTGGCCGTGAGCGTCAGACCACACCGATAGGTAGATCAGGCGCTGCTGCCGCTTTCTCCCCGCGATGGGCGAGATGTTGTTGGATATCTCCCGATCAAACGAGACATACGGCATGGGCGAATCCATTGGCGCACCGTCGTAGACCGGGCACGAGACCTCGGCCTCCAGCCGCGCGAACAGCGCCTCCTGCAATGCAACAGATGGATCAGCCATCAGCGGCCCCCTTACTGGCTTTGCTTAATGTCCTGGCAACAGCCGCCCGGATGTTGGCCAGGACAAACTCCCGGTTTACATCCATCGCCGGCCGCAACCAGGGATGGGCCGGACGCGCTGGGATATCCGGGTACTTGCCGAAAAAGGTGGTGCCGTCGCTTTTGTTCTTGGTGTCTCGCCGCCCGAGCCGATCTTTACCCTTGAGCTTGGATCGGTCACGGTTGGTGGTGTGTTGTCCGGACACAGCATCTGCGTCAGCCCGGTGATACAGCGTGCCGCTGTAGCCTTTGGTGCCGTACTCGAGGAACCGCAGATAGAAAAAACGCCGCATGTCCTTTTTGCCCCGAATGCCGATCTGCGCATCCAAGCCGCTTTTCGACACGAACGCCTTCAGCGCGGAAGCGGCAGCCCCCGTGTCCCGCGGCACCAGTTGCCGCATGGTTGCAAGGATCTGATCCGCCGACTCCTGCATTGCTGGAACAAGCTCGTTATCCATCGTTGCGTGGATGTTGCGTAGGGTCCGACGCAACTTGAAGTCACCAGACATGCGCGAGCGACGGGCGGCCACGGGTTACTCCTTGACCTTGGCAGGCTTGTCGGAAGCTGGTGCAACCTCAGCGACAGGTTCCACCAAGCCACGCTGGACCAGGTCAGCGCCGAGCTTCACGTCTACCGTGAATTCTTCACCCTTCTCCCGGTCACCAGTGGCGCCGGACAGGACGCCCAAGGCAATGACTTTCATGATTCACCTCTATGGATTGGGTACGTTTGAACACAGAAGCCGAAGCATTGTTCGGTCGTTATCGAGCAATGGAGCTTCGATCAGGTAAGTGGTGGTGATGCCGCCGACTATCTCCACAAGGCGGCAGCCCGCTACCACATCCCGCCGAGGTCGGACTCGGATCTCAGCACTTACGACAGCAGTAAGCTGCTCTGCCACAGGTGCGATTCGGCCCGTCGGCAAAGTGATCTCCGCCCAAAGCTTGCCGATTTCCGACCAAGTCACGTCGAAACCGCCGGTTCGGTTTTTGACTCGAACCGGCTTCAGCAGTGTGCACCGGTGACTCATCGGGCCTGCTCTCATACATTCACCCAGCGATGAGGTTTCCAGAGCGCATTGGTTGCCATTGGCAACTCCGAGGTGATGGTCCCGATCACCACAGTTTCACGACTGTTGTACCAGTGACCGATCAGCAACAGTGCCCCCTGCTTGATCGCTTTAGTCATCAACAGCGCGTTGCCGACTGGATCTGGCAAAGCTTCGCCCGGGTCGATCAGCGTGCGATTGGTCCAGGTCTCGAATGCGCTGAAGGCTGCCTCCGTGTAGCCCTCAATCAACGCATCTTCATCGTCATGGTCGACCCGTAAGTGAGCCTTGACGATGGGCAGATCAAGCACCGGTAGGTACCAATGCCTGGAGAGTTGCCTTATTGGCACCGGCGTCGAAGTCGATACCCTTGGCGGCAAGCCATTCCTTCAGCTTGGGCACCGTCATTTTGAGCGGATCAGTTTCGGTACCGCCTTCGTCATCGAGCAAGGTGGCGTATCCCAGGTGCTCAACGGCGACCAGCGCGCAGCGATCAGAAACCTCCTGCTCGCCGACTTCGATTTGAATCACTTCGTTTCCGTCTACCGCAAAGGGGAACGGCTTGGTCACAATGATTGTTGGCATGTTGCTCTCCTGCGGGCCGGGCGCCCGAAGACGCCCGCCACGATTACGCAGCGCTGAGGGTCAGAACCTTCACGGCCTGGGAGTCGACCAGCATGCCGCCGACGCGCTTGGTGGTGTAGAAGCCAACGTATGGCTTGTTGGTGTAGGGGTCGCGCAGCACGCGGGTACCGATACGGTCCACGATGGTGTAGGCCCGTTTGAAATCACCGAAGGCGATCGCATTAGCGTCGGCCGCAACATCCGGCATGTCCTCGTTCTCGGTGATGCCATAGCCCAGCAGAGTCGATGGAACGCCAGCCTCCAGACCTGGACGCCACAAGTAGTTACCCTCGCTGTCTTTCAGCTTGCGGGTGTAGGCCACGGTCAGGTTGCCCATCATGAAGGTGCCGTTTGCACGGTAACCCGCCTTCAATGCATGAATCAGATCGATCAGTTTGTCGCCATTGAAGCCGGCGGCAGTGCCGCTGATGATCTTCTGCAGCGTACCGAATGCGCGAACATCGTCGGCAGTGGTCAGCATCGGGTAGGCCAGGAAGCCTTTCGGCTTATTAACACCGTCGCCGGAAGTGAATGCGCTGCCCTCTTTCTCCGTGAACTCGCGCGCCGCTTCGGTGTTCAGCCAGCCCTCGGCATCGAAGAACATATCGTCCAGGCTGGTCTGGGTTGCCTGCGGGTTGCAGTAGATCTCCCCCATGAATGCCGAGATCTGACCGAGAGTCGGGGTTCCGGTCGGCGGGCGAGCAGCAGTCTCGCCAACCCAGCCAGAACCTGCGCCACCAAGACTCACCAGACGCTTATAGTCCTGGGAGCCGACGGTGATTTGGTTGCACACCTGGCGCATCGGCGAAGTGTCCTTCAGCAGGTCGATGATGCTGCGGTCCAGCTCTTCCGGTACCGCGTAGCCGCCATCGGCCTCAGTACCGATTTGCAGCGCCTTGGCTTGCAGATCGCCCAGTCCCGCATCGATGCCCTTGCGCACAAACTGCATGAATGCGGTCTTGTGCTCGCTGGCTTCCTTGGTACCGGTACCGTCCGGACGCTTCAGTGCCAGCAGCTCTTTCTCCAGGTTGCTTTTCAGTTCGTCCAGCTCGCTAAGTTTTTCGTTGAGCGTGTCGACCTGGCCGGACAGCTTGCCTTTTTCGGCTTCCAGGCCGTCGATACGCTTATCGTTCGACTTCTTGAACTCGTCAAACTTGGCGCCCAGGGCTTCGGCAACATCTTCAATATCTTTCTTTTCAACAGCCATGAGAGGCTCCTTACATTCGATTCAAAAGTGACTTAAGGGATTGCAGTGCTTCGTCGGCACCCGCCTCTCGCGGTGAAACTGCGCCGTAGCCTTTGGCCATAAAGGCCTTGGCTTGGGAGCCAGAAAACCCGACCTCTCGAAGGGCTCGCTCCACTTTGCTGGGCGGCGGTGTTTCGCCACGGGCCAGCAGAGATTTCACGTCAGTGATCCGGGCTTCATCGTTGGCCGGGAAGGTGACCAGGGAGACTTCCCACAGGTCGATGGCCTTCAGCAGCCAGATGCCCTTTTCCTTGTCGTATTCGTAATCGTCGAGCATGTAGCCGATGGACATACCAGTCAGGCTGCCGGCCTTCATGTGTCCGTGGGCACGCTTGGCGAGCGGATCGGCATCGACCAGCAACTGGCCTTTGACGTACAAACCGACGTCGTCCTCGCGCATCTCGGTGTAGATACCGATCGGCTCGCTCATGTTGTGTTGCCACAACATCGCCGGCAGACGACCTTTCTCTTTCCATTTAGCCAGGCTGGCTGCAAATGCCCCGCGGATGACCACGTCGCCGTAGCTGTCTTCGACACCGAACACGGAGCCATAGCCTTCGAACTCGCCGCTGTCACTGACCGATTTAATGGTCAGCGGCAGGTCAAGACGCTGTTTTGTCTGCATCGCCGGCAGCCTCTGGGTTGGTGGTCATGTTCATAGGGGTGAGGTAGATGTCGCCACCGTCACGGGGGTTCTCGTCTTCAAGTTCGCGGCAGTCGTTGGGGCTCAAGATTCCCCACTGAATGCCCTTGCCATAAGACTCATACCGACCTTTCAGATCGCCACGCATCAAAGCGCCGGCGTTGAATTTGGCGTAGTGGGTCAGGCGGTCTTTCTCGCTGAGCAGGCCGACCTGAATGCGGTGCTCAATGCGGGTCATGATCGGAACCAGCGAGTAGTTCACGAAGCTCATGCCCATGTGCTCGATGTTGTTGAGCGTCATCTTTTCCATGCTGGCCACCAGGTGCGGCGGCACACGGAACAAACCGCAGAGCTGCGCCTCGGTGAGCTTTTTCGATTCGATGAACTGAGTGTCTTGGGCGTTGAGGCTGATGGGCTTCCAGTCGAGTCCCATCTCCAGAATCATGGGTTTATAGGCGTTGGCCACCCCCATGTGTTCGCCTTGGAACTCCGTCTTAAGCCGACCGAATGCTTCGTCGGTAAGCGCCTGCTCGGTACGCAGAACACCGCTGGTTACGGCGCCGTTGGTAAATAGCTTCGCGGCATGTGCATCCATCGCCTGGCCCAGGCCAAGCGCCTGACGGGCATAAGCAATCGGATTCAACCCGTTGAGCCCGTCCAGGGTGAACAGCCGGACATGCCAGATCTCATCTTGTGTCAGCGTTTTCTCGCCGGATTTGAAATTGACCTTGTACTCAACGGACCAGTCATCCTTGAGTTTTGGCGTGACGATGTCCGGGCTGAGTGGAAGAAGTTCGACCACGTTTCCCAGCGCCATCACCTTGTAAGCGTAGAAGTTGCCACGCAGACACAGGCACGCGACCAGCATTTCCCAGAACTCTTGGGCCGTCATGTAGCTGTTTGGGGCCATGGTAATCAGCGGATAAAGCCGGTGAGCCGTAGCAGGCAATCGAACCCTGCCTGTCTGCTTCAATAGCCGGCAGGGAAGCATCCCCATTGATTCGGCCAGCACCCGCACACAGTTGAAGACAACCAATTGCTGCATGGCGCTGGTGGTGGTCACGCGCTGACCGGCATTAGTTTCATACCCAGCACCCAGCGCCTGAGCAAGTTTCTCTGGCGTATCGATGACCTGAACGCCCGACTTTCTTCCTAAGAGTGCACGGAGCATCAGCGACCACCTCGCACTATCGAGACAACGGACAGGGCAATCAGCAACGATCCACAGACGCTCAATGCCAATGGCTCCCCCATCCAAGCCCAGAGCCCTCGCGTCAGCAAGGCCAGCCCAAGCACACCGACGAGATCGGGCAAAGCCTCTTTCAGCGCCTCGAGTTTCGGCGGCTTGGTTTCATCGGTCATAGGGTTCGAATTCCGTGTTTAGAGATGTGATCAGAAAGGCTCTCCGCCGTTTTCTCTGTGGCGTTAGCTGCACCCACGGCCATGGCCATGGCGACAGCCCCGTCAATGCGGCCGGTCTTTTTGCGCTTAGAAAAGATCCTGTTTTCTTGGGCGTCGGCCTCCATCACCGCAGACGCGACGTTCCAGGTAAGGCATGGGTTTGCCAGCACCTGAATCTGGCCGGTTAAGATCAAGTCCTCCACCAGGTCAATGGAGTGAGTCATCCATAGATTCGACTCGCGCGCCGGTCGGAAGCCCTGGCCATGCGGCACCAGGTTCAACTCAATACCCTGGGCCTCGAGCTCCACCTCGAGATAGGTCATGTGGTACGGGTCAAAGGCCAGCGCCTTTATCTCGTACTTCGCTGCAAGCTCTCCCAGACGCTTGGCGACGAAGGCATAGTTGATCGCCTTCCCGGGCGGCGCATGAATGTGTCCATCCTCAAGCCAGATGTCATACGGCACGCCGTCAATCGCGGCGCGATCAAGCAGCGTGTCCTTGGGCGTCCAGAACTCAGCGATAGACTTACCTTGCTCTGGGAAGTACAGGTTTAGCGCTGTGAGGTCGCGCTTACCTGAAAGGTCGAGGCCTCCATAGCAGACCTGACCGGCCAGTTTTTCGGGATCGAACTTCGCGCAGCACGACAGCCAGACGTCGATATCGACCCAAGGGTTTGCCGCGTCCACCCACTGGCAGAAATTCAGGCGCCGGACAGTACTCGCCTTGGCCGGCATGCCCTTCGCATCGGTGACCTGCTCGCGCAGATACTTCGGCTGGAAAGTGTGTCCCAGCGATGGATTCGCTTTGCCCCAGCACTTCTCATCCTTGAACGGGTCATCCCCTTTATCCAGGGAGCAGATGAACGAAAAGAAACCATCGTTGAAGTGGCGGTGCCGCTTGGTCACGCCTTTGGCACCGGCCTCGCAGACGTTCACGCCGAGCTGGTGGTAGCTGTAGCAAACCGAGTTTCGGTCGTGTCCGCTGTTGGTGATCATCAAGATCAGGGCCTGGCGTCGCCCCTTGGTGCCCGCCCGCATGAACTCGACGGTTTTGTTGTTCTTGTGTTCGTGGACTTCGTCGATCAGCGCGCAGTGCGGCCGTGGGCCAGACTGCCCATCGTCGGAGCTGATCGGACGGAAAAACGAACCGGTGGCCAGATAGGCCAGGTTCCAAACCTTTTCATCACGCCCGGACTTCTTGATCTTCTTCTTCAGGGCAGGCGACTGATCAACCATTGCGACCGCGTCACGGAATAGGATCATTGCCTGATCGCGCTTCGTCGCAGCGGCATAGACTTCAGCGCGCGGCTCGTTGTCCGAGGTCATACAGTACAGGCCGATACCAGCCGCCAGCGGCGACTTCCCTGACCCTTTCCCCGACTCGATATACACGGTCCGGAACCGGCGGAAGCCATCCGGTGCCATCCAGCCAAAGATCGATCCAACGATGAAGGCCTGCCAAGGCAGCAGAACGAAGGGCAACCCTTCATGCTCGCCGCCGTTGAGCTTGAGTACCGTCTTGAAGTAACGGATCGCGCGGTTGGCCTTTTCCAGATCCCAAGTCAGACCGCGCTTCGGGCCGTCTTCAAGATCACGAAGATGGCGACCGCAAGCGTTTCGAATATCGGGACCGGCCAAAACTTTGCCGGAGTAAACTTCTTGAGCCCAGGCCGTTACTGGGTCGACCGCATAGGAAACCTTCTTGACCTCAATTGAAGAACTCGTCTTCCGGGTCTTTGCTTGGAGGTTCGCCAATGGCCTGGACCTTGGATCGGGCGGCGGGTGTCATGCCGAAATGGGTAAGGTAAGAGAGCAGCCGGCGGTCGGCGTCAGCCGCCATCGCCACAGCCGGATGCGCTTTGATCAGCCCGGCGTCGGTCGAATAGGTATGGCCCTCTTCTGAAATCACTTTGGTGAGGCGACGAACTTCAGCGGCGACTTCGCACAGGCGTTCGAGGGTTTGAAGGTCGGCTTCAGTGAGCACGCCCATCGACGCGGCGAGCGGGCAGAAGACTTTCCAAACTGCCTTGCCTTCCGTTGTCATGCTCGAAGGCGGCGCTTGGTAAGACGCAACTGGCAGCTGCGGTTCGCGCTTGTTTTCCCTGGCCGGGCGCGAGGTGCCGGTGACCTTTTTTTGGGTCGAGGGGACCGGGGTTCTACCCTTCAAAAAAAAGTCTCCAATTCTGGTTTTTTGCGTAAAGAGGGTCGAGGGCGGTCCTATGTGGTGGATTCCCGAACTTTTGACCCTCCCCCTAGGGGCTGTGGCGTGCCACACCGAATCGAGGCGAAATCGATGGATGAATTCTCATTTCCGTCGGTTCCAGTGGTGATTCGGATCAATTGGCAGCCCGTTGACGTCGCAGCCGACCACCACGCCGGATTTCTCCTCACGCTGCTTGGCGCTGTCGTGGCAGAGCTTGCAGAGACTCTGCAAGTTGGTCGCATCGAAGAAGAGTGTCACGTCGCCGCGATGGGGCTTAATGTGGTCAGCAACGCCGGCGGCAACTGTTCGGCCTTGCGACGCACAGCGACGGCACAGCGGCTCATCCTGAAGCTGCTTCCACCGTAACCGGTACCATTCCTTTGTCTTATAAAGGTGATGCCAGGGCGAACTGTTTGCCATCAGTCAGCACGCCGAGGCAGCTTGAAGTCAGCAAACCGGTCAGCCAGGTCCGCGATCTTCTTCACGCCAAGGAAGCCAATAAACACACCCGCGGCTGTGGCGAAGTTCTGAGGCAGACCGAAGTACTCCAGCAACGGGATCAGGCCAATGGTGATCAACGTGCAGAGCGATGCTTCGAGCAGCGCCTGACGCCGAGTGCCACCACCGTAGATGATCCGCAGCGCACCGACCACGAACGAAAGACCTCCGGCGTAGATCGTTGGAGCGTGCTGGGTCAGCCATGCGAGAACGAGCAGCCAAGTGTCTGGTTTGTCGGGCATGTTCATCTCGATATCCTCCCGGATAGGGAGTGAAGGAATGGATCAGCGTCCGCGGTGAAGCAAGCCGCCAGCCTGGAGTTCGGCGCGGATGACATCGCGCACCTGATCAGCGATCTCGGTCGGTTCTTTGAATAGCTGCGACTCGATGCCGA
Organism: Pseudomonas sp. GW821-FHT07G06; assembly: GCF_058986625.1. Taxonomy (NCBI): domain Bacteria; kingdom Pseudomonadati; phylum Pseudomonadota; class Gammaproteobacteria; order Pseudomonadales; family Pseudomonadaceae; genus Pseudomonas; species Pseudomonas sp. GW821-FHT07G06. The sequence continues at coordinate 61,113 of NZ_JBYSVW010000005.1, read as the reverse complement.
TACCGGTCGCTACATACCGGCCCTTGAGCAATCCCATCTTGACGGACCAGTCAGCACCCACTCGAGCATTGGTGATGGTTCCGCGCTCAACTTCGGCTTCGCTGATGTAGAGCACGCCATCGACCACGATGAAGGGCTTAGGCTGCACCTCGACTGGCTTCGGCGCCGGCTCATCCAACTTACCCAAGATTACCGGGGACTGGCCGCCGTACAGCTCGAGCTTGCCCTTAGTCATCCTCCAGCCGGACACACCCTCAACGAAGTCATGACTCTGCATCGCCGTTCTCCAGAAACGAAAAAGCCCCGCACGATGGCGAGGCCTTGGAATAGAAAGTAAAAAGCCCAGCAAGTGGCTGGGCTTTAAGTGTCGTCTCTCATAACGCGCAAGATCGACATGATGGGCCTAAATTACGATCATTCCGCCACTACGTCAAGCAGCGTCGATGAAGATTTCTTCCCGGTCGAATATCTCAGTCGCATGGATGACTGCGGCCTCTTCCAACGACTCAAGGCGCTTGGCGATGCCAGTCTTCCAACGCCGGCGGGTCGACTCGGGTTTGCCTTCCGTGTCCCAGGTGTTCATGTCGTAGAACTCAGCCGGCAGCACGATCATGTCAGTGGAGCGCTTACCGGTCTGAACACCCTTCAGCTTGGGAATGGCCCACGCAGTGAGCGCCTTATAGATGAATAGTTGCGGCGCTGGAGAAACCATACGGGCCACCAGGCGGCCTATGGCGGCAACCTTGTTGGCCTTGTGTGTCGAGTACTTGGCGACCAGCACGTCCCACTGAGCCGGCTCAAGCTGGCGGTGCAGTAACGCGTAGAGGCAGCAGTCATAGTCGAACTTGTCGCGCACTGACAGTGAACTGCCGGTACCGCCCTGGCGCAGATCGGCATCGATCAGCTTTTGCCATGACTGCTTTGTGCTGTTGTCGATGTTGTCGGCAGCCAGTACCCGGACCAGCGTACTCATCACGTCTTTATAGATGCCCATGGCGTTCCCTCAATCCCCGGTGAAGTTCGATCCGCCGGCACCGCGGCGGTTGTTCTGGCTGTAATAGGCCATGAGCCCTTTTGGCTCGACTGGCTTGCAGTTGCAGCGACTGCCGATCTGGTCATAGGCACGGCTCAGGTTGAAGCTCAACTGAGTGACCAGGTCCTGCAGTTCGAGCGCCTGTCCGTTGTCCTCACGGACCCAACCTGAAGCGTTGCAATCCAGGCAGTCGAGATGATGAAACAACCCCGTGATGACCGCCTTCCCCTTGCAGGACGGGCATACCGCGAGCGCGATCAGTTCCTTGCGGAAGGCGGGGCCATGGCTCTTTCTCATCGTTTTTAAACCTCGCCCTTAACAAATTGCGGAAACGACTCGCAGCCCGCGCCATTCAAGGCGTCTACGATGTTTTGCGAATCTTCATATCTAACGCCTGTCTGCTGATGAATCGCCTTGAAGCCGCGTTCATCTAACCAGTTGTGCCACTTCACCAGCGCCAGCCGACGCTGCGCTTTGGCCTGGGTGTTGATGTAGGTCGAAGCGATCTTGCCGAGGGAGTGGTTCAACAGCATCTCGCCGATGTGGCCGTCGACGCCGAGGTCAGTCCAGGCCGTACGCGCCACCTTGCGCAGGTCGTGACTGGTCCAGGCGCCCCGCCCCAACCGGGTGAACACGGCACTGGCCTGGTTATCGCTCAGCGGCTTGCCCCGGCGAGACGGGAACAGGAATGGCCCCTCGTACCCTTGGGCGGTCTGCCGGTCACGGTAACGGCGCAGCAGTGCGCACACCTGGTCGGTCAGTGGCACCCGAAGCTCGGCCTTGCTCTTCGTGTGTTCGGCCGGCAGGAACCACTCACGCTCCGCCAGCGCAATGTCGGCCCAGCGAGACTGGCGGGTTTCGCCGATGCGGGTACCGTGGCAGAGCATCATCAAGGCCAGCATGGCGTCAGCCGGCGCACTCTCGAAACGCTCGGTCAGTTGCTCCACCAGCTCGGGCAACTGGACATCGCGCAGGCGGGCTGGCTTGGGCAGGATGCGGGCCGTCGTGAAGTGGATGAACTTGAGCTCGGCCATCGGGTTAACTGGGATCAGGTCCAACTTTCGGGCCTGACGAAAGGCCACGGCGAGCAGGCGGTACAGCTGCTGGACATACGACAGCGACAACTCTTCCTGAGCCGGCCACATCAATAGCTTGTCCAAGGTCTGGGCATTGACGTCCCGAATCAGCAAGTCGCCCAGGCGCGGCTTGAGCTGGCAACTGATGGCCGACTTGCCGGCTGAACGACGCTTGGCCGACAGCGCACGGGAGCGGGCCATGCGATCGCCAAACCAGTCGAGCAGTTCACCGACAGTGACCCAACCCGAAACGCTGGCAGCACCGTCGGCCGCCACGCGTAGGCGCACGGCCGGTAACGCCGAAACGACCTGCTTGGTGGAAAGGTCGGGGAAACCGCCGATGCGGTGCCACTGGCGTTTATTCAGCAGGTACCAAGACCCGCGTGCGCGATTCTTCGCATATCGGAAGTGCAACGCCGGGTGACTGGCATCACGCAGATCGCGCACATGCTCGAGCTTGGCGTTGCGCTGAATTTCGGCGTCTGACAGCTTCACAGTCAGGGTCTTGATCAGGGTGCTCAATCGCTCGCCTCCGGTTTGGCGAGACGGTCCACCACCTCGAACGTCGAAGGCCACATCCACGCGCCATACCGCTTGGCCATGGCCTCATCGGCGAACAGCGCCAAGGCGTGGTCTGGCGTAAAGCTCAACTCCATTTTGTAAGAGCAGCAGAACACCGCGAAGCGGTAATTGGACGGATCGGGAACAGCAAGTCGCTTGGTGCTCATCAGAACTTTTCCTTTTGGCGGTAACGGCTGGCCAGGCTGGTGACTTTTTCCGGCTGCTCGACAGGCTCTGGCTTCCACCCGGCAGCAAGGTTTTCAAAACGGTTGTACTGGCCAAGGAAGGCCGTTCGGACAGTGCCCATCTCGATGTCGCGCCCTTTGCCGATGATGATTTCGGCAATGCCTTTGGCATCGGTGTTTTCGTGATAGACCTCGTCGCGGTACACGAACAGGATCACGTCGGCATCCTGCTCGATGGCGCCGGATTCCCTCAGATCTGAGGGGATTGGTCGTTTGTTCGGCCGCTCTTCGCACTTGCGGGAGAGCTGACTCAGCAGCACAACAGGGATGCCCAGTTCCTTGGCGAGCAGCTTGCAGCCGCGACTGATACTGCTGACCTCTTCGGTCCGGTTGCCGCCCTCGCCTTCCAGTAACTGCAGGTAGTCGATCATCAGCAGGTCCAGGCCGTAGCGCATCTTGTGGCGACGGGCCAGCGAGCGGATGCGACCAATCGACGAGCCGGCGCGGTCGGCGATGTACAGCGGCGCGCGACGAAGCCGACCAGCCGCAGCAGAGAGTTCCGCGCCGTGGCTTTGGCACGCCGTTCCGTTCTTCACCAGCGTGAGCGGGATACGCCCCTCGGAAGCCACAGCCCGGTCGAGCAGTTGCCCCTTGTTCATCTCAAGGCTGACGACGAGCGCCGACTTGCTCTGGCGCACTGCCGCCTCGACTACAAACCCCATCGCCAGCGTGGTCTTGCCCATCGCGGGACGCCCAGCAACGATGTACAGGTGATCGGGTTGCAGACCACCCAATTTCTCGTCCAGGTCTTTCAGGCCAGTCGACAGCCCGATCAGCGTTTCACCGCGGGCATGACGATCATGACGGTCCTGCCAAACTTCGATCTGATCGACCAGCACATCACCGACTTTGACGATGTCGTCATCACCCGATCCGCAGTCAATCGCCATAGCCGCAGCCTGGACGGCGGCGATTTTCGCCTGTACATCCTGATCGCTGTGCGCGATGTCCATGGCCTGGCTGCCAAGGTCAAACAGGGACCGCTCGATGGCCCGCTCTCGCACGATTCCCGCGTAGGTCTTGGCGCTGGCAACGCTGGGCGTGCCGTTGACGATTTCGGCGCAGTAGGCAAAAGCAGGACTGCCATCCGGCAAGTCGCCGACGTGGTCACCCACCGTGAGGAAGTCGACGGACTTTCCGGCTGAGCGGACCGCCATGATCCCCCGGTACACCTCGGCGTTGGCCGGGAAGTAAAACGATTCGGCGGACAGGTCGTCGCTCAGGGAGTCGATCAGTTCAGGGCGCTGCATCATCGCGCCCAGCAGGCCGTGCTCGGCCTCGATGCTATAGGGGTCACGCATTGTAATTGCCCTCCACAACCTTGACGAAGTTGCTCGGGGCGATCAGCCAGTCGAAGCTGGCCCGGAAAGGTGCGCCGCCGTTTTTACCCGAAGCGCGACCCATCAGGAAATCGGATTGGGCAACAGTGGCGAAGTACTCAGTCCAGAAATCGAGGCTCTGGTGAACATCGCTTTGGTTCCAGCGAGAACGGAGTTGCTTCTTGCGGGCTTCGGATACGAGAACGACCGTCGGTAGCGTTGGTGTGAGCAGCCGGTTGAACAAATCGACGATGTCCTGAACCGGGCAAGACGGGGAGCGCGGACCGCGATTCCCATCAGGTGACGGTTCAATTGACGGTTCCTTTACGGTTCTGGGGGCATCTGGTGCCGGGGTGACCGGCATATCCTGCCGGGGTGATGGGGCATCTGGTGCCGGGGGGCATTTACTGCCGGGGGCATATCGTGCCGGGGTGATTGAGTACCAAGTCGAACGGCCGAAGCGCTGGTTGCTCGACAATATGCCGGCCTCTTCAAGCCAACGCAGTGCATTGCGGACAGCGCGTTCAGACAGACAGGTGCGCACGCCAATAGTGGCAACGGAAGGCCAGCAAACACCTTCGTCATTGGCGTTATCGGCCAAGGAAATTAGGACAGCCTTCTGAGCTGGGCTCATGCCGTGCAGAGGCCAGCACGCGCTCATGATGACGGTGCTCATGCGGAAACATCCTGGACAGGAATCAGCGATGCCTTGAGGTGTTCAAGGCATTCTCGGCTGAAGTGAGATTTGAACGCGCGCGAGTATTGGCTACGCACCATCAGAGCGGCGTGCATCGCGGCAGATTGGTGGGCTATGAGGTGTTGCGACACTCTTGGAGAGTTCGCAGATCGTGTCGGAGCACGACCGGTGTTGCCTGGAACAGTGTTCATGCTCATAATGGCCCCGCATTGTTTTACAAGTTGTTGAAGAAGCCGGGGTGCGACCCGGCTTTTTTGTGCCTGAAATTCAGGCGATAGCTTTCCCGCAGACGCGACCGATCCCGCCGACTGAGCTACTGCCCTCAGCGTTCAATGTCCCCATGCGTCCTGTTGTGTTGCCGTCCATTTCCCTTCCCCTAATGGTCTTCCTGGTGGATCCGTTCTACTGGATGAATCAACAGCTAACTCTGCGCGCTACCTCGACTCGCAGCTAAACCCGATACTGGTGCCACTCGACCTTCTCGCTACTTCTCGATGTCCTGAAGGTCTTTCCGCAACCGCTCAAGATCCTCCTTGAGCAAATCGAGGTGGCATTGCATGTCTTCCAGTCGCTCCAGTGGGATTTCGGTTGCTGGCACAGCCCCCGCTATGCCGCCGCCTTTTTTGTAGGGGTGTCAGAACCTGTTTCACGCTGCGGATAAAGATCGGGGCGAAGCTCATTTCGAGGCACGCCGGTCAACCGCTCGATATCCAGAACTCTTTCAGCGGGTACGCGACCGGTAGCGCACATTTTCTGCACCGCCTGAGGCGTGACCTTGAGAGACCTAGCAAGAGCGGACTGGCCACCAGCAGCGGCAGCAGCCTTCTGAATTGCAGTCTGTTTCATACACACCTCAAAGTTACAACTACAACCAAAGGCTAACCGATTGGACACGGAAATTACAACCAATATTCGTAATTACACCTACAACCATTGTTTGTATGATTGACATATGAAGACTATTGGTGAGCGCATAGCGCAGAAACGCGAGGCGGCCGGCCTTAATCAGTCGGAGTTGGGCCGTCGCATGGGGGTCACTCCGCAGGCTGTCCAGAAGTGGGAGTCAGGAGTCTCTACGCCTCGCAACAGCAAGCTAACGGAGCTGGCTACAATTCTCGGCACTTCCATAACCTATCTCTTGGAAGGTGGCCGCGAAGATACCAAGTCAACGGCGCCCGCTCATTTGCTCGGCAATATCGAAGCCTGGGACGAAGAAACACCTTTAGCTGATGATGAGGTTGCAGTCCCCTTCCTGCGCGAGGTGGAACTGGCTGCTGGATCTGGCCGATTCTCAATTCAGCAAGACGAGGGTGAGACCCTGCGGTTCAGCAAGAGGAAGCTGAGGGAGAACAACGTTCAATTCGACAAGGCTCGATGCGTAACTGTTCGAGGAAACAGTATGTCCCCCGTGCTCAGGGATGGCGCGACAGTGGGAGTCAATATCGGGAAGACCTCAATAAGCGACATAATTGATGGAGATCTTTACGCGATCAACCAGAATGGACAGCTACGTGTAAAGCAGCTCTACCGACTACCAGGGGGGATCCGCCTCCGAAGCTTCAACAGAGACGAACATCAGGACGAGGACTACACGTTTGAGTCTATGCATGACGATCAGATGCAAATTCTCGGTCATGTGTTCTGGTGGGCAATGTACGCCCGATAGCAGGTAGATCAACAATCCCAAGTCCCGCTTTTAGCGGGATTTTTTTTGCCCGGACCTTTCCAATTTACAACTATAAAGCTCAAAAACCAGCCCTCTATCGAATTTTATTACAACCAAAACGCTTGCCAACTGTAACCATTGGTTGTAGATTCATTTCAACGCCGGATAGCCACCGGCCAGATGGAAGGCAGCGATGAACCGGCCTCAACGGTTCAGAGGGTTGGCAACTGACCCAGGTGTGCAGCGTAAAGCACCGCAAACAGTTATCCGGCGGACTGAGTCGCGGTCGGACGAACAACTTGTAAGAGCCCGTACCGCGCCAGCAGCGCCGAAGGGACACGGAATTTTTCACTGCTGCACCTGGTTGACCGGGTGCATTGGGAAAACAACCGGGAGTCAACGCGATGGAAACAGAGATCGTAAATGGCACATGGAAGGGTCACCTCGGACGTGGACTGGCGCCACGAGAACTTCAGTTCCTTCTATGGGTTGCCCTCGGGCTGACCGCGAAAGAAATAGCGCGGGAAGTCGGCATCTCGCCAGCCACCGTAGCGAAACGCCTCACGAACGCAATGTTCAAGCTCGGCGTCACCCGCCGCACCGCCTTGGTGGCCGAAGCAATGCGCCGCCAAATCATTTCGCCGATGTGCTTCGTGCTGGCTGCGCTCATCGCCATGCACGCAATGCTCGATGGCGACTCAATGCGGCGTGATCGTCGGGTGCCTGAGCGCCGTATCGCCCAGGTCCGGACGGCTAAACGCGCCGAAGCTTACGACCACCACGCATAACCCTGGAGAACTCCATGAAGCACGCAACAGCAATCGCCCAGCTCGAAATCCACGCTTCCAACTGCGAGAACAACGCCGCGATCCAGGAGGCCGAAGGCCAGTTCGAGGACGCGGCGAACAACCGCACCAACGCTGCCGATTACCGGAAGGCAATCGAAGCGCTCCAGGCTGAATAAGCATCACTTCTGCCCATTCACTGAGTGGGCAGCGGGATGGCAACAGAGGGCAAAACGATGAACCGCAAACAATTCCGCAAGGCCCGCGTCGCAGTGAAATTCGATCGACTCAACCCGACTGCCTGCAGCTGCGATGTCCCTGGCTACACGCAGGCGCTGATCCTCTCGCTGATGCACCGCACGAATTAGGCGAAAGCCAGACCGAAATTGCCGCTTCACGGGCCTACGGCAATCTAAATAATCAGAGTCCCCGTCAGAAGGTTGGAGACCTTCCCGATGCCCTGGTACTCCCCAGCACCAGGCCGCATCGGAGAGTGATCGAAGCGTGCCCAAGCGGGCTGCAGCGCTAGGATCGCAAAGCCCCGTAAATCTCCTGAGCCGGATCTGCCGGCCAATACCAGAAACGCGGCGGGAAATAAGCAGGGGTAGCGCCCTGGTGTTTCGATCACTCTCCGATGCGGATGATTCTGCACCGCGCAAGGCGGCCCCCCGCATATCAAGTAACGCAACACGGAGGATTGGCAGCCATGTAACAGATGATCGAAGCCCTCCAGCAGGAGGCACACGCTGTCACGTAGGGAGGTCTTCGTGACGCAAACAAAAGCCCGGTTCCGATCGGGCTTTTTTACTCCTGCCTTTATCCGCCAGCACTCTCCCCTGCGCCCAACGGCAACCAGCAGGCGTCCCGAGTGCTGACGAATAACCGCAACCGACACCGAGGAATGCACCATGCACCCAATGATCCAACAGCGCCGGGACGTTCTCGGCGTGCTGATGATTCGCACCCACGCGGCTCGTGGAGAGTTCGCCCGACTCGCTAATTTGGTAATGCCAGGGAAGAAGGTGCGCTTCCAGGTGAAGACTGTCGGACCGAAGGCGTACCACATCGTCGACCTGGTCACCGGTAAGACCCGCGGCTTCCGCTTCGAATACGCCTCCGCTGTTGACTTCGCCATCCAGCTCGAAGAACAGGCCAACCGCCTCCCCGGAGGTGCACTGTGATCGGCGTGCCAATGCCCAACCCGCGAGATTCGATCATCGCCACCCTCAACCAGCAGATGGATCAGTTCCTCGGGGATGGCAAAACGGTGCAACTGATTCCGTCGGGCGTCAGCGGCGAGACCAGCCTCTCCGGCGCCAGCGGCCACAGCGAACGTCTGCGCACCGAGCGCGACAAACTCGCCCCCATGCTCAAGGCTCTGGCAGCAACAGGCATCACATCCAGCGCAGCAGCAACGCAAACCCGCATCCGGCAAAAGCGCATCGAACTGATCGCCAAAGAAAATGGATTCAAGTTCGCATCGCCAACATGAAACGAATGATCAACCGGGCGCACCAGCGCCGACGACAGACCTGGCTGGACATGCCGGCCAGCGGAATTGAAGAGGTAGGCCATGGCCAAGAGCAACGCGGATATTCAGCGGGACAAGCGCGCCAAGGAGAAAGCCTTGCTGGATCGGATCGGCGCCGAGAAGCGGTCGTTGATTGTGTCGAAAGCGCTTGATGATGCCCTTCAGATCCTGGGCGAGCGTCACGGCTTCGAGGAGTGGCAGGAGACGGTGTCAACCTTCATCCTGAATCTTGCGGCGGCGCCGGCCGATGAGTCGGCTTGCTTCGCAAGCATGTCGCGACCTGAAATCACCATAACTGAAAAGCAGTCACGACAGCTTGAGCGGTTCGCCACGACCGGCGTTGAGATTTGATCACTTCGGTTTTACATCGCCGATGCTCTTTCAAACTGATGCCAGTGTCTCTCAATGAACTCACATTGAAACTTGAGCTCAGTTAATAGGTACTGGTGCTGGAGATCAACTAGAGCATCTACTGACTGAAAGCGTCCACATAGTTCAAAGAGATTTGAAACACCACCAGTTATACCAGTGTGCGCTACAACCAAATCTCTATTTCCTAGCTCGTGCGCCGGCAATTGCTTTAGAGAGTTAAGAGACATTTCCATTACGTCAGAGATAGCTTTCGACCAACTGATTCTGAAAACTTGAGGAGTCAAGCCCTCATCAACGATTGCCCCTAAAGTTCGGACATGATCAGCAGCGCTTTTCACAACTGCAAAGAGTGCTTCGGCTTTACGTTTATCACCCTCTTTTTTCTGATCTATTTGTTGTCTCACCTGATTATTACTAACTGTAAATGCCCCCCAAATCGCAGCAATCGAACCGACTGCTTGGACCCAGCTCGCAATCTCACTACTGTTTAAGCCGAAGTGTTTAACAGCAAGAGCTAGCAGGAATAACACTGAAAGAACAACGACAACATTCTGCACAGAACACAAAGGTTTAAATAGCTCCTTACCGTAGTCGTTCAACATTCCAATCACCATCTCGACGTTAATCGGGCAAATATACCCGGTGAGGATCCTCTATGTCCGCACAACAGAAGAAACATCCCTTCGATTTCAAAACTCAATACGGACTCGGCTTCAGCACTCAGGACGATGAAATCGTAGTCGACTTCTTCTGCGGTGGCGGAGGCGCCGGTACCGGGCTGGAAATGGGCCTGGGCCGCGCAGTGAATGTTGCGAAGAACCACAGCCCTCAGGCGATCAGCATGCACACCGTCAATCACCCGGGCGCAGTGCACTACACCACCGATGTGTTCGATGGTGATCCTGACACCGAGTGCGGCGGCAAGGCCGTTGGCTGGTTTCACATGTCGCCGGACTGCACGCACCACAGCCAGGCCGCCGGCGGACAGCCACGCAAACGCGAGATTCGTAACCTGTCGTGGATCGGCCTGAAGTGGGCCGGCAAGAAAAAGCCCCGCGTCATCAGCCTGGAAAACGTGAAACAGATCCTCCAGTGGGGGCCGCTCATTGCCAAGCGCTGTAAGACCACCGGCCGTGTCGTGAAGCTTGGCGGCGGCGTTGCTGCACCAGGCGAAGTGGTACCGGTCCACCAGCAGTTTCTGGTGCCTGACCCGAAACGCCGCGGGCAGACCTGGGCCGTTTTCGTTGCCGAGCTGCAGCACCTGGGCTACGTCGTTGAATGGAAGGTGATCAAGGCCTGCGACTTTGGGGCTCCGACCAGCCGCGAACGTCTGTTCATGATTGCCCGCTGCGACGGTCAGCCGATTGTCTGGCCGGCGCCTACGCACGCCAAGCACCCCATCAAGGGCCAGCAGAAGTGGCGCACCGCCGCTGAGTGCATCGACTGGACGATCCCAAGCAAAAGCATCTTCGAACGGCCAAAGCCGCTGGCACCCGCCACGCTGCGCCGGATCGCCAAGGGCATGAAGAAGTTCGTCATCGATGCGGCTGACCCGTTCATTGTGCCGATCGCAAACTGGTCCGGTGAAAGTGTTCAGTCAGCACATGACCCGCTGCGCACCGTAACCTCCTGGCCTCGCGGCGGTTCGTTCGCCATGGCCAGCCCGATCATCGCGCCGGCTACGCACCAGGGCAGCGACCGGATCAACGATCCACACGCCCCGCTGCCGACGGTGACATGCGCCAATCGCGGCGAGCTGACGCTGATCAGCCCGGTACTGGTCGGCGCGGGTGGACCTGAGTACAGCGGCAAACCGGCGACAGCAGATCAGCCAGCTGGGACGCTGATGACCCAGAACCACCGCGCAATCGCCGCGGCGCACTTGGTGAAGTTCCGGTTTGCAGACGAAGGCAAGGCGCTCGACGAGCCGCTGCCAACCATCACCAGCGGCGGCAACTACCAGCGCCCGGCCGGGGCCGCCCACGCGATGGGTATCTCGACGGTGTTCATGGCCCAGATGAACGGCGGCTTCAACACCACCGACGCCAAGAGCATCGAAGACCCGATGACCACGGTGACCAACTCCGGCAGCCAGCAGCAGCTGGTGACCGCCAACCTGGTGCACATGCGCGGCAACTGTGATGCCCGCGACACCGCCGATCCGCTGCATACGATCAGTGCCGGAGGAACTCACCACGGAGTCGTCACCGCCTTCATGGAACGACAGTTCGGCGCCAGCGTCGGCCAGGCCATGAACGAACCCGCGCCAACTATCACCGCCGGTGGTGGCGGCAAGAGTTCGCTGGTCGAGTTCCAGCTTTCGCCAGAGGTTGAAGCCGGAGCTCTGCGGGTCGCGGCTTTCCTGATCAGCTATTACGGCACCGAGAACGTGAGCGGAGCCAATGAGCCAGCACCAACAATCACCACCAAGGATCGGCTGGGCCTGGTCACCGTCACGATCAAGGGCACGCCGTACGTGATCGTCGACATCTGCCTGCGGATGCTGCAACCGGCCGAGCTGTACAAGGCCCAGGGCTTCCCTGCGGACTACATCATCAGCCACGGCGCCGACGGCAAGCCATTCACCAAAACCCAGCAGGTACACATGTGTGGCAACAGCGTCAGCCCGCCGCCGATGGCTGCCCTGGCGCGGGCGAACGATCCATGGCGGATGGCTGAACGGGAGGCTGTAGCGGCGTAGCCGTGTTTGTCAGTCCCAAAATGCTGTGTGTCGCTCAATCAGAGGGGGATTTTCACCGGCTTCGCGCTGCTCTTTGAGCCATGTACGAGTCATATCGACGGTGAAAATCCTGATGTTCTGATGCATATCAGCCAATGTCGAAGCGGAAATGTCGTAACGACCACACCCGGGACAATCAACTGATTTCCCATCCGGGTCTCGGTCCCAAACCTGCGCAATTCCATCACAAACAAAGCAACTCATGTCGACTCCCCTTTTTTTGCTGATCGCTCAACTGTAGTTGATCCCTGATCACCCTCCACCGACCGGGCATGACCCGGCATAGGACGCCCCATGCCCACAGAAAACAAACTGACCTTGAAGCGCCAGCGCTGCGAACAGGTCAACCAGGCAATCCGGATCATTGCCGATCACGGGCGCCGGTTCTTTTTCAACCAGGTCGCCAATCGCTACGCCAGCATGGAGGTCGATCAGCGGGGCAAGGTCTGGTTTATCGACGACTACAGCGCTCGCCGAATCTTCACGCACAAAACGAATTGGGGTGGCCGGTGGAGGGGATTCAGCCACGGCGGCACCCTGCGCGACCTGGTTGAAAACTTCCGCGACTACATTCGGACGGGTGAGCAGTTGCACCCCGGCTATCTCGGACCTGAGCGCTTCGACGACAGCAACATTTGGGGTTACGACGAAGCGGGTATGAAGGCAGTGCGCGAGCAGGCTGGCGCCCTTCCCGTTTTCCGTCAGCCAAACACGGAGGCCGCATGAAGCGCCTCATCCGCCGCAAGTTCGAAGCCTGGCTGATCCTGCTGGCAGCAAAGATCCTGATCGAACGCAACGTCCAACGCGCAGCAGTCGTATCGCGCCGCGACAACAACGACATGTGGGGAATGGCCGAGCAACTCGAAGCCATCGCCAAGCGCATCAGCAACAAATACCAGTAACTCCCTCCCCCTTCAAAGTCAGCCGCTATAGCGGCAAGGACGAAGTCATGCCTGAAGAAAAGAAAACGGCTTGGCCGGAACACTACCGCTACATCGACACCATCGGGCCTGAAGGTCTTGAGGTGCACTGCATCACCTATCAGGTGATCGGCGAGACAGCACAGTGCTTCTACATCGGCGACAAGCATACCTGCGACCTGGTCAGCGGCCCGCAATACAGCTGGACCGCCGAAGCCGTGAAGAAGCGTCGCAAGCGCGTACTGAAGGAAGGTGGCACCTGGGGCCGCCGCTTCGCCTACACCGACAAGGCACTGGCGCTGCGCTCGTACAAGGCGCGCAAGTCCTGGCAAATGCGGCACGCGCAATTGTCGATGGAACGAGCCAAGGCGGCTATCGGCTATTTCGGCAACCTTGAAGTTGAAAGCACGATTCCGGTCGGGGCCGTGACTATCCCGAGCGAATACATTCAGGGCTTGGGCTGGGGGGACTTCTGATGATCATCGATGACGTAATGACGGACAAAATCACCCTGCACGGTCTTGGGTTCGTGCAGGTCCAGCTGCAGGGCAATCAGCGCCTGCACGTCTGGCACCCTGAGCTGCCGCGCCGGGCATGCTTCGAACACTCGGCGATCCACAATCACCGCTTCGACTTTGATTCCCTGGTTCTGGTCGGCGAGCAGATCAATGTTGAATATGCTGATCTGCTGCCAGCATCCGCTTGTTTTAGGCAGGAAACCCACGAGCTTTACCTTCACGAAGGCGCCCGTACCGCTCGCGGCGGCCGTCCATGGGTTCCGAACGGGCGCGTCGAGATGCTGCAAACGCACAAGCAGATCATCGCTGCCGGTTCTACATACCGCATGAGGGCGTACGACTTTCACCGAACCGAGCCAGGCGGGGACGGCAAGGTGGCAACGATCATGAAAAAAGGCTGGGAAGGCCTGAAAGGCGCGCAATCGAGCTGCATTATCGGTGTTGAGCCTGATGGCGACTTTGATCGTTTTCAGTGGTCACCAGCCAAGCTCTGGGAAGTCATCAGCGATGTGCTGCTCGGCCAGAAGGTGACGCCATGATCGCCCTCGCCTGGTTCGCCTACGTGTACTGCTACAAGGGGCCGCGGCGATGAAGGCTCGCATCGAGAAGAAGCTGAGCAAGCGCCTTGTTCAGCCGCATCCAGCCGTTTACCGCAGTGCCTGGATCGACAAAGACGAGCCAAGCGAACTGGCGTACGAACAGCACACTCGCGTGAGTCACGTCAGAAGTGTCGGCGGTGGCACTGACTATTGGGGCGAAGGTCAGGCCGCATACACCGTATGGGCAGACTGGAAAAGCAACTGGCCCTGGCATGGACCGTTCGAATCTTTTCCGGAAGGTCATGAGTTCGAATGCTACCCGGACACCAGAAGCTTCAGGCCGACCACTCGAAACCTTCTGAAACTGGCCGCTGACTGCGAGCTGATCTCCAAAGCAACAGCCTAACCACTCTTCCACCTACCAGCCTGCCGGTGAACGGCGGGCGAGGAATTCCTATGTCAGCAGTTCAGCGTTTCCACGAAGCAGCCAACGACGCCCTGGTCAAGCTCAGCGAGTATTGCCTGCCAGGCGCCAAACTGGCGCTGATCATCTACACCCCGGGCGAGCCGGAGCGCGACATCGTCATCGAAGACCAGGGTCTTGATCGGGACGAGGTCATCAGCGCAATACGTCGCCGCGGCCTGAGCATCGACGGCGACAACGCCTACAAGCGCGACCTGCTCGACGCAACCGTGGGAGCCATGGCCATGGGTGTGCAAAACAGCAACCCGCCGCCAGCTGGGCACTGGGGGCAGCGCTTCTGGGATATCGGCCGGGACGAACGCGCGCTGACCGAAGAGCTGGTTGAGGTACTGAAAGGTGTCCAGAAGCGTTGCGAAGGCATGGGCTATGTCGGTGTCGATGGTCAGTACCTGAAAGTCGTCCGTGCAGCCATCGCCAAAGCCGCCCAATAACCACCTTCTGCCGCCACGCGCGGCATGGAGCATCATCATGGCAGCAGCAGAACAGTTACCAGTCGAGTACCTGTCCGACAAGGTCGCCGAAAAGAACTTCGCCGAGATGGTCGGGACGACTCGCCGCGCCCTCCAGGGCAAACGTCAGCGCGGCATCATCCCCAAAGGGGTATGGAACGAAATAGATGGGCAGATTTACTACAGCATCAGGAGATATGAGGCATGGCTAGAAAGCCTTTGGGATTGCCCACCGGAGTTGAATTCGCGGGTCAGTCAGTCCGGATTCGCTTCACCTGGAAGTTCCGCCGTTGTGAGACCCTCGCCTATCCCCAAACGCCAAAAGGCGTTAAGGCAGCCGCAGATCTTCGCGCTACAGTAGTCAGCCTCATCAAGCACGGCGTGATGGACGACCAGCGTTACGCCGAGCTGTTCCCGAATTCGAACTATTCCACGTACTCCGCCACGCCCCTGTTCGGAGGCTACGCCCAAACCTGGCTCGACAGCCGGGAAGTCGTAGTCGGCACCCGTAAAAACTACCGCATATCCCTCAACATTTACTGGATGCCGCACCTGGCATTGCTCCCGATCGATCAGATCAGCTCGGCCATGATCCGAAAAATCGTCAGCGAGACGCCGTGGAAATCGTCCACGGTAAAGCGATCGGCGATCCAGCGCTTGCACACGATGTTTGAAAGCGCAGTGAGGGATGAGCTGATCACGCGAAACCCAGTCGGCTCAATTGAGTTGCCGGTAAAGGCAAAGAAGCCGGTGGATCCGTTCACTGTGGCCGAAGCGGATTTGATCATTGGACACCTGTATAAGGCGCTGGCCGGTTCGATGCAGGTGTACGCGGCCTACTTCGAGTTCGCGTTTTACACCGGCATGCGGCCAGGGGAGATTGCGGCGTTGCGCTGGGATGAGGTGGATACAGAGGGGCGAGTCGCCAACGTGTGCAGAATCGTCGTGGACTACAAGATCGAGGAGCGCACGAAAACCCGCGAGACGCGGCGCGTCATGCTGAACAGCAGGGCTTTGAATGCGATTGAAGTGGCCAAGGGTGTAGCCGAGCTGAGGTCGCAGCAGAGCCGACGACACCATAAGCACTCGCCGTACGTGTTCCCGCCGACCAAGAATTTCGAGTTCATCCAACAGGCCAGCGTGACCGACAAACACTTCAAGGCGGCTCTGGTGGCTTTGAAGATCAGAGCCAGACGGCAATACAACTGCCGGCACACATACGCTACCATGTGCCTCATGGCAGGCATGAACCTCGGGTTCATTGCGAATCAGCTCGGCCACAGCGTGCAAATGCTACTGTCGACCTACGCCCGGTGGATCAACTCCAGTGAAGACTGGAGTGAAGTCGGGAAGCTGGAGCAAAGCCTGATTGGTACAAAATTGGTACAGACAGAAACCGTACCCCTCTAGAACCCATACGGAATAAAGCTCTGTGACATTGGAACAGAATTACACGGCGATCCTCGGCCAGCTCGGCGAGGACGTTTCCCGCGAAGGCCTGCTCGACACGCCAAAACGTGCCGCCAAAGCCATGCAGTACCTCTGCCGCGGCTATGAACAAACACTGGAAGAGGTCACCAACGGTGCCCTGTTCAGCTCCGACAACAGCGAAATGGTGCTGGTCAAGGACATCGAGTTGTACTCGTTGTGCGAACACCATCTGCTGCCGTTCATCGGCAAGGCACACGTTGCCTACATCCCGAGCGGCAAGGTCCTGGGCCTGTCGAAGGTGGCCCGGATCGTCGACATGTACGCCCGCCGCCTGCAGATCCAGGAAAACCTCAGCCGCCAGATCGCCGATGCGGTCCAGCAAGTCACCGGCGCCCTGGGCGTTGCGGTGGTGATCGAGGCCAAGCACATGTGCATGATGATGCGCGGCGTGGAAAAGCAGAATTCGTCGATGATCACTTCGGTGATGCTCGGTGAATTCCGCGAGAACGCCGCCACCCGCAGCGAATTCCTCAGCCTCATCAAGTAATTCGCGGCACGAAGAAAACCGGCATTCATCGCCGGTTTTTTTTCGTCCGCAAAAAATCAGGTAAGCTGCGCGCCCTTCTTCATTTGCACCGTGAGGCTTTCAACGTGTTCGTAAAAGCGCTTCGTGTCGGCCTTGGCCAACTGATCATCTTCATCGACTTCATCACGCGTCCGGGCAAGAAAAAGCGCCCCGCCGCGGCTCAGGCCCAGGTCGAAGCGGCCGCCAAGGGCCTGACGCTGTATCAATTCCACGCCTGCCCGTTCTGCGTGAAGACTCGCCGCACCCTGCGCCGCCTGAACGTGCCGGTGGCCCTTCGCGATGCGAAGAACAACGAACAGGATCGCCAGACCTTGCTCGAGCAAGGCGGCAAGATCAAGGTGCCGTGCCTGCGTATTGAAGAGAATGGCCAGACCACGTGGATGTATGAGTCCAAGGTGATCATTGATTATCTGGACAAGCGTTTCGCGGCAGCCTGATTTGCTTGTGGTGTTCTGACTGACGCCTTCGCGAGCAGGCTCGCTCCCACAGTTGACCGCATTTCCCTGTGGGAGCGAGCCTGCTCGCGATGAGGCCGGCACAAATACCTCAAACTTCAGACAAAAATAAACCGGCCCTTGCGCCGGTTTATTTGTTTTCAGGCCGCTTGTGCCGCCTGCGCCTGTCGCACCACCGCCGCCAACCGCTTGAGCCCCTCCTCCAGCCGCGCCGGGTCAATGTGGCTGAAGTTCAACCGCAAATACCCGTGATGCTTGTCCGGATCGGGGAAGAACGGCTCGCCCGGCATGAACGCCACATCGTTGGCCAACGCCGCATTGAGCAAGGTTCGAGTGTCCAGCGGCTGCTTGAGCTTCAACCAGAAAAACAGCCCGCCCTGTGGCTCGTTCCAGTCCGCCAGATCAGAGAAGTGGGTTTGCAGTGCCAGCTGGAACGCATCCCGGCGCACCCGGTAAAAATCCCGTAGCTCACTGCGATGCTGCTGATACTTCTCGGTTCCGATCCATTGCAATGCCTGCCACTGGCCGACCCGGTTGGTGTGCAGGTCCGCCGACTGCTTGAGTTTCAACAGATGGGGAAACAGTTCCGGGCTGGCGATCAGATAGCCGACGCGCAAACCTGGCAACAGGGTTTTCGACACGGTCCCTGTGTAGATCCAGCTGGCTTTTTTCAAACGACCGGCAATCGGCGTGGCGCTGCCGCCGTCGAAGGTCAGCTCGCGATAAGGCTCGTCTTCGATCAGGGTGACGCCGAACTCGTCGAGCAGCGCTGCCACCGCGTCACGTTTGGCTTCGCTGTAACGCACCGCCGAAGGATTCTGGAAGGTCGGGATCAGGTAGATGAAGGCCGGGCGGTGTTGCTCCAGGCGAGCGCGCAGCTCTGCCAGGTTCGGCCCGTCAGCCTCCAGCGGCACGGTCAGGCAATCGGCGCCGAACAGCTGGAAAATCTGCAATGCCGCCAGATAAGTCGGCGCTTCGAGCAGGATTTCGGTGCCCTTGTCGATGTAGAGCTTGGCGGCCAGATCCAGAGTTTGCTGTGAACCACTGACCACCAGTACCTGACTTGCCTCACATGCCACACCCAACGCTCGCGCCTCGGCGGCCAACGCCTCACGCAGCGCCGGTTCGCCTTCACTCATGCCGTATTGGCCCATGGAAAGCGGCATCTCGGCCCAATCGACCTTCGGCAGCATGGCTTCGGCGGGCAAACCGCCGGCAAACGACATCATCTGCGGACGCTGGGCCGCAGCAAGGATTTCACGGATCAAAGAACTTTTAAGGCGTGAGACACGTTCGGAAAAAGCCATGGGGATCACCGGTAGCGAGGCATGTGGAAAATGAGTCAAACTTGTTGACCGAAATTACGCTTCTTCGAATGGATACGTCAACATGCTTGACCTTAAAAACCCGCTTTCCCAACAGCAAGCCATGGAAGCGTTTTTCTTCGGCTACCAGGCTTTCACCGCCAAGGCCGATGAAATGCTCGAACGCCGCGGCCTGAGCCGGGTGCATCAACGCATCGTGTTTTTCATCGCCCGCTATCCGAACCTGAGCGTCAAGGAACTGCTGGCCTTGCTTGGCGTAAGCAAGCAGGCGCTGAACATGCCGTTGCGACAATTGTTGGAGATGCATCTGGTCGACAGCGTCGCGTCCGAGACGGACAAGCGTAAGCGTCTGCTGGAGTTGACTGCTGAAGGTGTGCGGTTTGAACAGGCATTGAGGCGTGAGCAGGTGAAATTGCTGGAGCGGGTGTTTGCCGAGGCTGGGGAGACGGCGGTGAATGGGTGGCTGGCGGTGAATCTGGCGCTTGGTGAGAATCAACAAAAAATCTGAGACCTGGAAATCCTTCGCGAGCAGGCTCGCTCCCACAATGGACCGCATTTTCCTGTGGGAGCGAGCCTGCTCGCGAAAGCGTCATGCCTGGCGATATATCCCTACTGCCAAACTTTTCGTCGACAAAATGAAAAACATTATTTGCTTTCTTTGTATACAAAAGCATAATCCACTTCGTGCGAGTTCCTGACCAAGCGGTCAACAAATTCGCAAGTGCCTCAAAGGGCCGCTGCCACCCTCATGGGTCCGGCCCTGGAAATAACAATAAAACTCTTGAGGAGTACTCGCTGTGGAAAGCCGCAAATCCGAAGCATCGACGCTGGATCTCTCGCCGCCACTACGCAATGGCTTGCTGGAACGTCTGTTCAAACTCAGTTTGCACGGCACCACGGTGAAGACCGAGCTGATTGCCGGTCTGACAACCTTCATCACGATGGCTTACATCATTTTCGTCAACCCCAACATCATGGCTGATGCCGGGATCGATCATGGCGCGGCTTTCGTCGCCACCTGTATCGCTGCGGCACTCGGTTGCCTGTTGATGGGCCTGTACGCCAACTGGCCGGTCGGCCTGGCGCCAGGCATGGGGCTCAACGCCTTCTTCACTTACACCGTAGTCGGCACCATGGGCTACAACTGGGAAACCGCCCTCGGCGCGGTGTTCGTTTCCGGTGTGTTGTTCATGATCCTGACCTTCTCGCGAATCCGCGAATGGCTGCTCAACAGCATCCCGGTCAGCCTGCGCTTCGCCATGGGCGCCGGCGTGGGTCTGTTCCTGGGGCTGATCGGCCTGAAAACCGCGGGTATCGTCGTCGATAGCCCGGCGACGCTGATCAAGCTCGGCTCCCTGCGCGAACCCGGCCCGCTGCTCGCCGCCGTGTGCTTCCTGATGATCGCCATCCTCAGCTATCACAAGGTGTTCGGCGCGATCCTCATCAGCATCATCACCGTGACCCTCGCTGGCTGGGGTCTGGGCCTGGTGCACTACGAGGGCATCATGTCGGCTCCACCGAGCCTCGCCCCTACCTTCATGGCCATGAACGTCGCCGGCGTGTTCAACGTCAGCATGATCAGCGTGGTCCTGGCGTTCCTCTTCGTGCACATGTTCGACACCGCCGGCACCTTGATGGGGGTTGCCCAGCGCGCCAACCTGGTGGGCGCCGACGGCCGCATCGAAAACCTCTCCCGCGCCATGAAAGCCGACAGTGCTTCCAGCGTATTCGGTGCGGTGGTGGGTGTTCCGCCAGTGACCAGCTATGTAGAAAGTGCTGCCGGTGTCGCTGCGGGTGGTCGGACTGGTCTTACCGCAGTCACCGTGGGTGTGCTATTTATAGCGGCAATGTTTTTCGCACCACTGGCCGGCATGATTCCCGCCTATGCCACCGCTGGCGCACTGATTTATGTGGCAATGCTGATGATGGGCGGCATGGCCCACATCGAATGGGATGAAGCGACCGACAGCATCCCGGCGATCGTCACCGCAATCATGATGCCACTGACCTTCTCGGTCGCTGATGGCATCGCGCTGGGCTTCATCACCTACGTGGCGTTGAAGGCCGGTACCGGCAAGTACAAGGAAATCTCCGTCAGTCTGTGGGTGCTCTGCGCGATCTTCATCGCCAAGTTCATCTTCCTGTAAGCCTTACGCAGGACCCGCTTCAAAACAGCCTCACCCCGTCGGGTGAGGCTTTTGTGCAAATGGAGGAAAGTGATGAGTCTGGAAACCTGGCTGCTGTTCAGCGGCGCTGCGCTGATAGTGATCCTGATCCCGGGGCCCCTGTCGTTGCTGATGATCAGCAACAGTCTGAATTACGGCCTGCGCCGCTCTTACCCGGCCTTTCTCGGCGGCGTGTCCGCATCGATCTGCCTGCTGAGTGCTTCGGCGCTAGGCCTGGGTGCGTTGTTGCTGGCGTCGGAACAGCTGTTCAGCGCCCTGAAGATTCTGGGTGCCCTTTACCTGTTCTACCTCGCCTGGCAGAGCTGGCAGCAATCGCGCCTGCCTTCCCATGGCGCTGAAGTGCCACAGGCCGCGCCGGTGCCACGCTTTCGCGCACTGTTCGGGCGTGCGTTCATGCTGGGCGCCAGCAACCCGAAGGACATCCTGTTCTTCGCCGCTTTCCTGCCGCAGTTCTTGAGTGCCGAACAGCCGTTCCTGCCGCAGCTGCTGGTGATGATTGTCACCTGGACCGTGCTCGACCTGCTGTGCAAGCTCGCCTACGGCCTCGGCGCCCATGGTGCGGCGCGGTATCTGCGCAGTGGCAAGGGCCAGAGCTGGTTTAACCGGCTCAGTGCGGGGTTGTTCAGTGGCGCGGGGGCTGCGTCTCTGCTGAGCCGCTAAACAGCAAGAGCAAAAGATCGCAGCCTTCGGCAGCTCCTACATATCCCGCGTAGGAGCTGCCGAAGGCTGCGATCTTTTGATTTTTTCACAGACGAAAAAAAGCCCGCAGTGTGAGCGGGCGAAAGACCAAAGAAGCTATATGCGCAGTCGCTTCCAGGGTGCAGCAGCTGCTTGGGGGATCAGCTGCCGCGATAGGTGGAGTAGCTGTAAGGTGAAATCAACAACGGCACGTGGTAGTGATCCTGCTCGGCAGAGATGCCGAAACGCAGCACCACGACATCCAGGAAGGCCGGCTCTGGCAGCTTGACGCCACGGGCGCGGTAGTAATCGCCGGCATGAAACTGAACCTGATAGACCCCGGTGCGGTAGTCATCGCCTTGCAGCAACGGTGCATCGACACGGCCATCGCTGTTGGTTACCGCGCTGGCGACCAATTCCAGGTGCGATCCTTCAACGCGGTACAACTCAACCTTGATCGAGCTGCCCGGGCAACCGTGTGCTGCGTCCAAAACGTGTGTAGTCAAACGTCCCATTGATTCTGCGCGCCTGCCTGCGTGGAGCAGTCAGACTTCGCGCCTCCCGAAGTCAGTTGAAAAGGAGACCGCACCGATTCGGAGCACGAAAAGTTGCGGCGAGCGACTGATTAAGACACTTTTCAAAAAAATTGTACACAATAAAAACGACATTTTTCGCGTTATACCCGGCACCCTCACATTTACCGCCGATTTCCCGCCGAACAGCACAGTCCATGAAGCCTCCATCAAATTACTGACCAGTCAGGCAGATTTCTTGCAGGCTCACGCCAATAGCAGTAAAAGATGACAGTCGGTTAAAAATGCGAAAATTCAGGCTTACAAAGTGAATATAAAGTTGTATACAATCAGCCCATCGCTGTGACGCCAGCCTGCCAACCAATCTTCAGCGGCGTCACACCAACCGTCATCATCGAACAAGAAGGAAGCCTGCAGTGAGCGCTGACTACCCACGCGACCTGGTCGGTTACGGCAGTAACCCTCCTCATCCACACTGGCCGGGCAATGCCCGTATTGCCCTGTCGTTCGTACTCAATTACGAAGAAGGCGGCGAGCGCAACATCCTGCACGGCGACAAAGAGTCCGAAGCCTTCCTCTCGGAAATGGTGTCTGCCCAGCCGTTGCAAGGCGCGCGCAACATGAGCATGGAATCCCTTTACGAGTATGGCAGCCGTGCCGGCGTCTGGCGGATCCTGAAACTGTTCAAGGAATTCGATATTCCACTGACCATTTTCGCCGTGGCCATGGCCGCCCAGCGTCACCCGGACGTGATCCGCGCCATGGTCGATGCCGGCCACGAGATCTGCAGCCACGGCTACCGCTGGATCGACTACCAGTACATGGACGAAAACCAGGAACGCGAGCACATGCTCGAAGCGATCCGCATCCTCACCGAAATCACCGGTGAACGCCCACTGGGCTGGTACACCGGCCGCACTGGTCCGAACACCCGTCGCCTGGTGATGGAAGAAGGCGGTTTCCTCTACGACTGCGACACCTACGACGACGACCTGCCCTACTGGGAGCCGAACAACCCGACCGGCAAGCCGCACCTGGTGATTCCGTACACCCTGGACACCAACGACATGCGCTTCACCCAGGTCCAGGGTTTCAACAAGGGCGACGACTTCTTCGAATACCTCAAGGATGCGTTCGATGTGCTCTACGCCGAAGGCGCCGAAGCACCGAAGATGCTGTCGATCGGCCTGCACTGCCGCCTGATCGGCCGTCCGGCGCGTCTGGCTTCGCTCAAGCGCTTTATCGAATACGCTAAAAGTCATGAACAGGTGTGGTTCAGCCGTCGCGTCGACATCGCGCGCCACTGGCAGGAAACCCACCCGTACCAAGGGGCCGCGAAATGAGCGCCTTTCAAACATTGAAGCCATCGACATTGAGCCGCGACGCCTTCGTCAAAGCTTTCGCCGACATCTACGAACATTCGCCATGGGTGGCCGAGAAGGCCTTCGACCTGGGCCAGGACGCTTCGATCGACGAGATCGAAACCCTGCACCAGCGCATGAGCGACATCCTGTTGAGCGCCGATCACGCCAGCCAGTTGGCTCTGATCAACGCTCACCCGGACCTGGCCGGCAAAGCTGCCGTCCAGGGTCAACTGACCGAAGCCAGCACCCATGAACAGGCTGGCGCCGGTATTCACCAATGCACGGCCGAAGAGTTCCAGCGCTTCACCGAGCTGAACGACGCCTACAAAGCCAAGTTCAAGTTTCCCTTCATCATGGCGGTAAAAGGCAGCAACCGGCATCAGATCCTCGCAGCGTTCGAAACGCGCATCCACAACCCGGTCGACACCGAGTTCAAGTGCGCGTTGGCGGAGATCAACAAGATCGCCCTGTTCCGATTACTGACCCTATAGCAAGCCTGGCCCAGCGATTTCATGAACGCCGAAACCGCCCAGGGCCTTGCAAGCATCCCAAGCCAACTTATTAAAGGCAGACAAGAAGAATGAAAGCTTACGCCGTACCTTTCGAGAAGTTCGTCAACCTGGCCGATGCCCGCCTGGGCACCAAAATCATCTCGGTCACCGATGACTGGTTCGCAGACGCCAACCGTCTGTTCCAACCGACCCCGGCCGTATGGAAGGAGGGCGTGTTCGATGACAACGGCAAGTGGATGGACGGCTGGGAATCGCGCCGCAAGCGCTTCGAAGGCTTCGACAGCGCCGTGATCCGCCTGGGCGTACCGGGTTCGATCAAGGGCGTCGACATCGACACTTCATTCTTCACCGGCAACTTCCCGCCGTCGGCGTCCCTGGAAGCCTGCTTCCTGGCGTCGGGCGAGCCTGATGAAAACACCCAGTGGACTGAAGTGCTGTCCGCCGTCGAGCTGCAAGGCAACAGCCACCACTACCACGAAATCAGCAACGACCAGGCCTTCAGCCACCTGCGCTTCAACATCTACCCGGATGGCGGCGTGGCCCGTCTGCGTGTGTACGGCGTGCCGTTCCGCGACTGGTCGGCCATCGGCGACAACGAGCAAGTCGACCTGGCAGCCGCCCTCAACGGTGGCCGCGCCCTCGCCTGCTCCGATGAACACTTCGGCCGCATGAGCAACATCCTCAACCCGGGCCGTGGCATCAACATGGGCGACGGCTGGGAAACCGCGCGTCGCCGTACCCCGGGCAATGACTGGGTCATCGTCGCGCTGGGTCATGCCGGCGAAGTCGAGAAAGTCATCGTCGACACCCTGCACTTCAAGGGCAACTACCCGGACAGCTGCTCGATCCAGGGCGCCTTCGTGAAGGGCGGCACCGACAGCCAGATCGAAACCCAATCGCTGTTCTGGCGCGAACTGCTGCCAAGCCAGAAGCTGGAAATGCACGCCGAACACACCTTCGCCGAGCAGATCAAGGCACTGGGTCCGATCACCCACATCCGCCTGAACGTGTTCCCGGATGGTGGTGTGAGCCGCCTGCGCGTTTTGGGCAAGGTCGCGAAGTAATGCTGAGCCTGTAGGAGCTGCCGCAGGCTGCGATCTTTTGATCTTAAAAAGCAAAGTCAAAAGATCGCAGGCTTCGCCAGCTCCTACAGGGGCACGGTGAATCGATAACGAATTTTGGATAAGAAGAACAGCATGCGCACACTGACGATTGAACCGCTGACCAAAGAAGCCTTCGCCCCTTTCGGTGACGTGATCGAAACCGACGGCAGCGATCACTTCATGATCAACAACGGTTCGACCATGCGCTTCCATAAACTGGCGACGGTCGAAACCGCCAAGCCAGAGGACAACGCGATCATCAGCATTTTCCGCGCCGACGCGCAGGACATGCCGCTGACCGTCAGCATGCTGGAGCGCCATCCGCTGGGCAGCCAGGCTTTCATTCCGCTGCTCGGCAACCCCTTTCTGATCGTGGTCGCGCCACTTGGCGATGAACCTGTATCAGGCTTGGTCCGCGCCTTCGTCACCAACGGCAGGCAGGGCATTAATTACCATCGCGGCGTCTGGCACCACCCGGTGCTGACGATCGAAAAGCGGGATGACTTCCTGGTGGTTGATCGCAGTGGCACAGGCAATAACTGCGATGAGCATTTTTTCAAAGAGGATGAGCGTTTGATCCTCGCCCCCCACCAATAAGAGAAGGTCTGATCACTCGACAACAGAGTGACAGGCGAGAGGTAAAGACTGTGGAAGCACATCTGTTGGAATGGCTGAACCTGAGCGTGCGCTGGGTTCACATGATTACTGGCGTGGCCTGGATCGGCGCGTCGTTCTATTTCGTCTGGCTGGAAAACAACCTCAACCGGGTCAACCCGAGAACCGGCCTGGCCGGCGATTTGTGGGCGATCCACGGCGGCGGTATCTACCACCTGGAAAAATACAAGCTGGCTCCACCGACCATGCCGGACAACCTGCACTGGTTCAAATGGGAAGCCTACTTCACCTGGATGTCGGGGATCGCGCTGCTGTGCGTGGTGTTCTACTCCAACCCGACGCTCTACCTGCTGGCTCCGGGCAGCACCCTGAGCGGTCCTGAAGGCGTGGCCATCGGTATCGGCTCGCTGTTCATCGGCTGGTTCGTCTACTCCTTCCTGTGCGACTCGGCCCTGGGCAAACGCCCTGCCCTGCTTGGCTTCATCCTGTTCGTGCTGATCATCGGCGCGGCCTATGGCTTCAGCAAAGTGTTCAGCGGTCGCGGTGCGTACCTGCACGTCGGCGCGATCATCGGCACCATCATGGTCGGCAACGTGTTCCGCATCATCATGCCGGCACAGCGCGCACTGGTGGCGGCGATCGCCGAGAACCGCACGCCGGATCCGGCCCTGCCGGCCAAAGGCCTGCTGCGTTCGCGTCACAACAACTACTTCACCTTGCCGGTGCTGTTCATCATGATCAGCAACCACTTCCCGAGCACCTACGGCAGCCAGTACAACTGGTTGATCCTGGCCGGGATCGCGGTACTGGCGGTGTTGGTGCGTCACTACTTCAACACCCGTCACGACAGCCACAAGTTTGCCTGGACGCTTCCAGTCGCAGCCGTCGGCATGATCAGCCTGGCTTACGTCACCGGCCCTGCGCCGCTGAACAGCCCGGAAGTGGCCAAGGCACCCGCGAAGATCGAATACCAGCCGCTGCCGGAAACCGCAGTGGGCGGTGGTTTGAAACCCGCTGAAGCCAAACCTGCAGAAGCGCCAGCCGCCGCTCCGGTGCAAGCGTCCAACGCCGGCCCTGCCTTTGACAAAGTGCACAGCGTGATTCAGGAACGTTGCGCGGTTTGCCATTCGGCCAAGCCCACCAGCCCGCTGTTCAGTGCGGCCCCTGCCGGTGTGATGTTCGACACCCCCGAGCAGATCCGCCAGAACGCACCGCGGATCCAGGCGCAAGCCGTCACCAGCCAGATCATGCCACTGGGCAACATCACCCAGATGACCCAGCAGGAACGTGACCTGATCGGTGCCTGGATTGTGCAGGGAGCCCAGACCAATTAATCGTTAAAAGCTTCGCGAGCAGGCTCGCTCCCACACAGGCAACACAGATCCTGTGGGAGCGGGCCTGCCCGCGAATGGCCGCAAAGCGGCCAACCTGATTCGAATACAGCTGCCGGCAGCGTTGCGGCTGTAAATCACAAGAATAAAAAAGATCCGAGGTGTTGCATGTCCGAGCTATCCGCAGCGCGCATCCCCGACGCACCCGCCATTCAGCGTTTGCCCCTCTTGCAACTGATCCTGGTCGGTTTGCAACATGTTCTGCTGATGTACGGTGGCGCCATCGCGGTGCCGCTGATCATCGGACAGGCCGCTGGCCTGAGTCGTGAAGAAATCGCCTTCCTGATCAACGCCGACCTGCTGGTGGCGGGTATCGCCACCATCGTCCAGTCCCTCGGCATCGGCCCCATGGGCATTCGCATGCCGGTGATGATGGGCGCCAGTTTCGCCGCCGTCGGCAGCATGGTCGCCATGGCCGGCATGCCCGGTATCGGCCTGCAGGGGATCTTCGGCGCGACCATCGCCGCCGGTTTCTTCGGCATGCTCATCGCGCCGTTCATGTCCAAGGTCGTACGTTTCTTCCCGCCGCTGGTGACCGGCACGGTCATCACCTCGATCGGTTTGTCGCTGTTCCCCGTGGCCGTGAACTGGGCCGGTGGCGGTGCCAGCGCCGCTCAATTCGGCTCGCCGATCTACCTGGCCATCGCCGCCCTGGTGCTGGGCACCATCCTGTTGGTGCACCGTTTCATGCGCGGCTTCTGGGTCAACATTTCCGTGCTGATCGGCATGTGCCTGGGCTACGTGCTCTGCGGCCTGCTCGGCATGGTCGACCTCAGCGGCATGGCGCAGGCGCCATGGCTGCAATTCGTTACGCCGCTGCACTTCGGCATGCCGAAATTCGAACTCGCACCGATCCTGTCGATGTGCCTGGTGGTGGTGATCATTTTCGTCGAGTCCACCGGGATGTTTCTTGCGCTGGGCAAGATCACCGGCCAGGAAGTCTGCCCACGGATGCTGCGTCGCGGTTTGCTGTGCGATGCCGGCGCCTCGTTCTTCGCCGGGTTCTTCAACACCTTCACCCACTCCTCCTTTGCCCAGAACATCGGCCTGGTGCAGATGACCGGTGTGCGCTGCCGCTCCGTGACCATCGTCGCCGGCGGTTTGCTGATCGTCCTGAGCCTGCTGCCCAAGGCCGCGTTCTTGGTGGCCTCGATCCCTCCGGCAGTCCTGGGCGGCGCAGCGATTGCGATGTTCGGCATGGTCGCCGCCACCGGGATCAAGATTCTCCAGGAAGCCGACATCGGTGACCGTCGCAACCAGTTGCTGGTGGCGGTGAGCATCGGCATGGGCCTCATCCCGGTGGTACGTCCGGAGTTTTTCGCCCACCTGCCCGTGTGGATGAGCCCGATCACCCACAGCGGCATCGCCATGGCCACCCTCAGCGCGCTGACGCTGAACCTGCTGTTCAACATCCTTGGCGGCGCCGAACGCGCGGCCATCAACGACTGTCACGCACACACGCATTAACAGACGAAAGCCACAAAACCTGTGGGAGCGGGCTTGCCCGCGAAGGGGCCATCAGCCTCAACATCATCGTTGACTGATGCACCGCTTTCGCGAGCAAGCCCGCTCCCACAGGAGAGCTACATGCGCCTTAAAAATAAAAACAAGAGGGAGCAACAGATGATTCGGACACAAACCAACCTGCTGTTGGGTGCTGGCCTGCTGGCCGCGAGTCAAGCCATGGCCGGCGATTTACTGCTGTGGCAGACCAACAGCCTGAGCTATCTGTACGGCAAGGATTTCGCGGTCAACCCGTCGATCCAGCAGACGATTACCTTCGAACACGCCGATCGCTGGAAGTACGGCGATAACTTCATGTTCATCGACAGCACCTACTACAACGGCGAGAAAGACCGGAACAAGGGCGTCCACGCTTACTACGGCGAGTTCAGCCCGCGCCTCTCCCTGGGCAAGATCCTCGACCGTCGCTTCGAGTTTGGCCCGATCAAGGACGTGCTGCTGGCCATGACCTACGAGAACGGCGAAGACGACACCGAGGCCTACCTGATCGGCCCCGGATTCGACCTCGCGGTACCGGGCTTCAATTTTTTCACCTTGAACGTCTATTACCGCCAGACCGAAGGCTCGCGTCCCGGCGACGATGTCTGGCAGATCACGCCGGCCTGGTCCTTCACCCTGCCATTGGGCAACTCGAACCTGTTGATCGACGGCTACATCGACTGGGTAGTGGATAACGACCAGAACGCCCATGGCACCTATCACGCCAACCTGCACTTCAACCCGCAGATCAAGTACGACCTGGGCAAGGCCCTGGGCTGGCGGGAGAAACAGGTGTACGTCGGCGCTGAATACAGCTACTGGAAAGACAAATACGGCATCGAAAACAGCGGCAAATTCGACACCAATGAAAACACCACCAGCCTGCTGGTGAAGGTGCATTTCTGATGCTGCCCCGCAACCGTGCGCCAAACCTGTCGTCGGTGCGCCGTTGCGGAGCACTTGAGACCTGGCCGAGGAGTCAGTATTCTCCGCGGCCGCCCGAATCCGGTTTAAAAAAAAGCCCGGATGTAAAACCTGACCAGCAGGCCAACTTATCCCGGCGCTGGCAGGCACCAAGGCACTCCAAAACCCCTCTCAATCGACCGCTTTTGAGCCGTCGAGCGGGAGTTTTTTTGCTTTTCGAAAGCCTTGGCTCAGCTCTTGCTATCAGCACCAAAGCTGACCGACTGGATCATTTTTTACCGCTACGGAAACAGGCGCCACACCAGAGCGCCGACCTTAAAAAAATAACGTGGAACCACCTACTTTTTGGGAGCAACCGAATGAAACGTACGTGCACTAGCCTGATGCTGGCGGGATCGATGCTGGCCGGGGGCCAGGCCATGGCCGGCGATTTGCTGCAGTGGCAGACCAACAGCCTGACCTACCTGTATGGCAAGGACTTCCAGGTCAACCCGCGCATCCAGCAGACGGTGACCTTCGAACACGCCGATGGCTGGAAGTACGGCGACAACTTCTTCTTCATCGACAAGATCTTCTACAACGGCAAGGAAGACCACTTCGCGGGTGAAAACACCCACTATGGCGAGCTCAGCCCGCGCCTGTCGTTCAACAAGATCTTCGACCAGAAGTTCGAGTTAGGCCCGATCAAGGACGTCCTGCTGGCCATGACCTACGAGTTCGGTGAAGACGACACCGAGTCCTACCTGATCGGCCCTGGCTTCGACCTGGCCATCCCGGGCTTCGACTACTTCCAGTTGAACTTCTACAACCGTCACACCGAAGGCGACCGCCCGGGCGACAATATCTGGCAGGTCTCGCCGGTCTGGTCCTACACCATCCCGGTGGGTGACTCGGACGTGCTGATCGACGGCTTCATGGACTGGGTCGTCGACAACGATGTCAACAGCAAAGGCGAATACCACGCCAACCTGCACTTCAATCCGCAGGTCAAGTACGACCTGGGCAAAGCGCTGAACCTTGGCGAAAAGCAGCTGTACGTGGGTGTCGAGTATGATTACTGGAAAAACAAGTACGGGATTGAAGACAGTCAGGGCTTCAAGACGGATCAGAGCGTGACCAGCTTCCTGGTCAAGGTTCACTTCTGATAAAAAACCTTTAAATAGATATCGCCCGATAGTCATTATATCGGGCAGATATTTTCACAACTTCCTTCATTAGTAATAGACATTTAAAATCTGCTTGGATGCCTGCCCCAAGCGCTGCTCAAAACCATCGAAATCTATAGGCTCGCCCGTGCGCATATCAAAGACATTGTCAGGTAAAACAATAGCCGACCCAAATACTCCATTACCAACCGCTATCTTGGGAGGGCTTACCTCACACATGGACACCTTCACATAATTCTGTTCCTGCCCGTCCAGTAAAATATCCGTCAGGTTTACCGATATAATTTCAAACGCCGCACCGGGATTTGCCAGTGACTCAGACTCAAAGAATGGGTAACCACTCCTTAAGGATATTGGTGCCAAAGGCTTGGGGCTAAAATGATGATCGATTTCAAAAATTACAGAGGTCTCGTCAAACCTGCGACCTTCATCACCTGAGCGAAATCCCGCGAACTCGGCGGCAACGATGGGGTTTTCTGTAAATGAAGCAAAATCGGTATTGATCAACACATCTCCGGTACCTAAACGACCTTGTCGAAAAAAAGCTCCCGACGTACCACGACTCCCTGACCCACCCCTATAGAGTGTTACAGCACCGGTGTGAGGAAGCACGCCTACTATATTGGCCAAGTCAAATACACGACTCGCATTGTCGCTGGCTATGCGAGCCTCTTTATGAAAGTACCCTTCCGGGTAATTTCTTTGCTTACCTGTTCTTAAATAGTCGTTAACAAAAGGTCCTGATTCAAACGTATAAGCCTCCAGATAGGTACGCTTATGCACATCGTCCGCCAAGTTAAAATCCAACAGCACAGCCTGCTGCCGCACAACAACAGCCTTACCTATAGTCGCCCTTAAGTTTTCATGATCATTCTGAAGAAGTAGATCGTTAAAATCCTCCCCCACTAACCCATACAAATCCTTGAGCGCCAGTGGGTTATTCAAAACATAACTAAAAAAATTAAGACTATTGGCAACCAAAGCAGGATCCGCACTCACCCACCGCTGCAACCACGGTGCGTAATACCGATACCCATAACAACAAAGCCCGGTCGCATCCCGCTCTTTACCCGAGTAACGAACCGTCTTGTATTCAGCCTCGGTCTCGCTGACACCCGCCCACAACGCCGTCCCGCCAAACGGGTAATAAACCTCCCGACTCAGCAACGCTCCCTGCTCATCCAGTTCCAGCGTGCACGAGTTCAGATGGTCACTCAGGCAAAAACGCAGTTGATCATTGCGTACGCCCTTGGGCAACTTCTCGACCCAATGCAAGGCCCGCACACGGCTAAGCCCCGTCTCGACACTAAGCACATGCCGCTCTTCGCCGGTAGCCGTATCCCGATGGATTTCCAGCCCCGGCAAGTAACGAACTTCAGCACGCAGTGTGCGACGAGCCGTCTCTGTGAGTCGGACCTTTCTCAGTCGATGCCCTGGACTGTCGTAGAAATAACACTCGGTATCGTCGGGCCCATCCTCACGCCGCACCATCGTCACGCGACTCAATTGATTGCGAATGTCCCAACTCATTGCCTGGCCGCGCAACAGTTCCCGCTGATTGCCATTGGCATCGAAGCCATCCGCCAGATTGCCTTCCTCCGCAACGCTACGATTGCTGGCGGTCGAGGTAAACATCTCAAACGTTTGCGCACCGCTATGGTGACGGGTCTGCAGATTGCCGGCGGCGTCGTAGTTGAAGGATTGCGTGTAATTGCGCAACTGGTTGGGGTCCAGCGGTGTGGTTTGCCAGGCAGGTAATGCGGGACCATGACCGGGCTGGCTGACTTCCCGGCCAGTGGCTTCAACCAGTTGATACAAGCTGTCATAGCGATAGCGATTGAACGGGTCGATCCGCTGATGATTGAAATAGCGCGTCAACGCCACCTTGTCTTCGACACTTGAGATATTGCCGACCGGATCGTAGGCATATTCGAGGTGCTGAAGCGCCACGCCTCGGGCATCGCAAGAGAGCAATCCGGCCAGCCGTCCATCTTCAGCCGCGTACCGGGCTGTAGTCAGGACACCATTTGCCGCAAGCTCACTTTCAACCTTGCCAAGGGCGTCATATCGGATGTCACCCACCAGTACTTGAGGAGGGCCGGAAGCGCCAGCCAACCTCAGTCGGGTTTCCCGCAACTCGCCAGACAGGTTGTAAGCGAAGATACGCAGGTTTTCCCTGGCGTCTGTCTGGCAGAGCATTTCCCCTGAAGGCCCATACTGTTGAACCGTCCTGAAAGCCTCGCCCTCCAGGCGCGCATCGGCGGATTCGGACGACCAATCCGGCAGGGGCAGATCGAGCATGAAGCGGGTTTCTTCCGCCAGAAGCAAACCACCCACGCCATATTCGCAAAGGCTGTGCCGGCCAGCCGGATGGTCATGGCGAATCAGTTGGCCACATTGGTTATGGAAAGCAGACTCGTCTCCCGCACTGCCGTAAGCAAAACGCTCGGACACGCGCGACATCTCATCCTTCATCTGCTCCGTCACGATCGTCGGACGCAGAAACTCATCGTACTCAGTGTGCCGCTGGCTCCCGCGACCGTCCCAGAACGATCGCGCCATACCGGCCTGATCCAGCAAACTCAGCTGCCAACCCGCATCGACGCTGTCCACCAGCAGAGGCTGATTTTGCAGGTTGTGCGTCGTCACGAGGTTCGGTTTTGGCGCGGTGCCCCACAATCGCGGGTCCCAGGAAGCCACCAGCCGTCCGGCAGCGCCAA
Source organism: Pseudomonas sp. GW821-FHT07G06 (assembly GCF_058986625.1). NCBI lineage: Bacteria > Pseudomonadati > Pseudomonadota > Gammaproteobacteria > Pseudomonadales > Pseudomonadaceae > Pseudomonas > Pseudomonas sp. GW821-FHT07G06. Next base: position 27,686 of record NZ_JBYSVW010000005.1, on the reverse strand, counting down.
AGTGATTGCGGGTGATGCGAGTCTCAATGGACGGGTTCCGCGGATGACGGCAATAGGCGACATTTCGCACAGCCAAACTGCGCGAATCCACCACCGACAGGCTCGGTGTGTGAGCATCAATCCATTGTGCAGCCGCCATCTTCGAACCCTCTGCCTGAGGGCTTCAATCTGATGGAAAAACTTGAGCACAGCTACTGTCAGATCTGACAGTTCAAACGGCCTCAGCCACCGAGAGTCCCAGAAACCGGCACAACTCCCCGCGCTTGGCCAGTGCATCGCGCCGCCCAAGCTCGATCAACTCGCTGCAGTACCCCGCCTCGAACAGCAGGTAGCTCAGCACCCCTGCCCCGCTGGTCCTGGTCGCGCCCGGTCCGCGTAAAAACAGGCGCAATGCCGGCGGCAACTCCTGACGATGTCGCGCGGCAATCTCGTCGATCGGCTGGCTCGGTGAAATCACCAGCACGTCCACCGGCGCCACGCCCAATGCGCGGGTCGGTGTGCCGTCAGGCATCAGGTGACTGAACTGGTTCAGGCGCTGCAACAGCTCGATGTCACTTTCCAGGCTGTCAATGAACGTACTGTTGAGCATGTGCCCGCCGATCTGCGCCAGGGTTGGCTGCTGCCCGGTGTAGCTGCGCTGCAAGGGTTGTTGCGGGTCGATACCGCGGGGGTTGCCGCTGACGCCCACCACCAGCACCCGACTGGCGCCCAGATGCAGCGCCGGGCTGATCGGCGCCGACTGACGCACCGCGCCATCACCGAAATACTCTTCACCGATTTTCACCGGGGCGAACAGCAGCGGAATCGCCGAACTGGCGAGCAAGTGTTCAACCGACAGTCGGGTGGGAACGCCGATGCGTCGATGGCGCAACCAGGCATCGATCTTGCCGCCGCCCTGATAGAAAGTGACGGCCTGGCCGGACTCATAGCCGAACGCCGTGACCGCCACCGCTTGCAATTGCTTCTGTGCGATCGCTTCGGCGATACCGCCCATATGCAGCTTGTCGTTGAGCAGATCCCGCAGCGGCGAACTGTTGAGCAGCGCCACCGGAACCTGGGAGCCGATGCCGAGCAAACTGTGGCTGACAAAACGACTGGCCTGGCGGATGACCCCTGGCCAGTCGCTGCGCAATACCAGAGGGCTGCGAAAGCCCTGCCAGAAGGCCGTCAGGCGTTGGATGGCATGACGAAAGTCCATTGCCCCGCTGGCGAGGCTGACGGCGTTGATCGCGCCCGCGGAGGTGCCGACGATCACGGGAAACGGATTGCTCGCCCCCGGCGGCAGCAATTCGGCAATCGCCGCCAGCACCCCGACCTGATAAGCCGCCCGAGCCCCGCCGCCGGAAAGAATCAGCCCTGTAACCGGTTCAGCTGGACTCATGCACAACTCTCCATGGTGCTTGATGGGATGACGTTGCCTTGTAGGAGCGAGCCTGCTCGCGATGGACGTCAACGATAACGCGGGTAACCTGACGCCCCGTGGCGCTCTCCAGTCCATCGCGAGCAGGCTCGCTCCTACAGGGGGTCGGGGTTCAACGGCGTTTGGCGTACAGCTTCGGCTCGCCCGGTGGACGGCTCTTGAAGCGGCGGTGGGCCCACAGGTATTGCTCGGGATATTGGCGCAGGACGCCTTCGATCCATAGGTTGATGCGAATGCAGTCTTCTTCCTCGGTTTCACCGGGGAAGCCTTCGAGCGGCGCATGGATCACCAGGCGATAACCGCTGCCGTCCGCCAGACGCTCCTGGGTGAACGGCACCACCAGCGCCTTGCCCAGCCGCGCAAACTTGCTCGTGGCGGTGACGGTCGCCGCCTGAATGCCGAACAGCGGCACGAAGATGCTTTGCTTGGCGCCGTAGTCCTGATCCGGCGCGTACCAGATCGCGCGGCCCGAGCGCAGCAATTTGAGCATGCCGCGCACGTCTTCACGCTCTATCGCCAGCGAGTCGAGATTGTGCCGCTCGCGGCCCTGGCGCTGGATGTAGTCGAACAGCGGATTCTTGTGCTCGCGGTACATGCCGTCGATGGTGTGCTGCTGACCGAGCAACGCCGCGCCGATTTCCAGCGTGGTGAAGTGCAGCGCCATCAGGATCACGCCCTTGCCTTCGCGCTGGGCCTGCTGCAGATACTCCAGCCCTTCAACGTGAGCGAGACTCGCCAGGCGCTTGCGCGACCACCACCAGCTCATCGCCATTTCAAAAAACGCGATACCGGTGGAGGCGAAGTTTTCCTTGAGCAGGCGTTTGCGTTCGGCGGCGGTTTTTTCCGGAAAACACAGTTCCAGGTTGCGCTTGGCAATGCGCCGTCTGTCGCCGGCCACGCGATACATCAATGAACCCAGGACGCGGCCGATCCACAGCAGTGCCGGATACGGCAACTGGACGATCAGCCACAACAGCCCCAGGCCACACCACAGCGGCCAGAAACGTGGAGATAGAAATGCTTTTCGAAAACGCGGGCGGTCCATTAATGCTTCCGGAATGACAATGGCCGCGCATTCTACATCGTTCGACCCGGCTTGCGGCCTGCGGGCGTTCTCGTTATAAGTCTCGGCACTTTTAGTGACAAGTCGTTGTATGCCGACCATGAGCCAAACCGAACCGCTAGACCAAGATCCCGTGTTCCAGTTGAAGGGCAGCATGCTGGCCATTACGGTGCTGGAACTGGCCCGTAACGACCTCGAAAGCCTTGATCGGCAACTGGCCGCCAAGGTCGCCCAGGCGCCCAACTTCTTCAGCAACGCGCCGCTGGTACTGGCCCTGGACAAACTCCCGGCCAACGAAGGCGCCGTCGATCTGCCCGGCCTGATGCGCGTGTGCCGCCAGCATGGCCTGCGCACCCTGGCGATCCGCGCCAGCCGCATCGAAGACATTGCCGCCGCCATTGCGGTCGACCTGCCGGTGCTGCCACCGTCCGGTGCCCGGGAGCGTCCACTGGACCTGACCGAAGGCGAACCGAAGAAAAAACCGGAAAAACCGCCCGAGCCGACCATCAAACCGACAAAAATCATCACGTCGCCAGTACGCGGTGGCCAGCAGATTTATGCCCAGGGCAGCGATCTGGTGGTGATCTCCTCGGTCAGCCCGGGGGCGGAACTTCTCGCCGATGGCAACATCCATGTATACGGCCCGATGCGTGGTCGCGTGTTGGCCGGCGTCAAGGGCGACACCAAGGCGCGGATTTTCTGTCAGCAAATGAGCGCTGAACTGATTTCCATTGCCGGACATTACAAGGTTTCCGAAGATCTGCGCCGCGATCCTCTGTGGGGTTCGGGTGTGCAGGTCAGCCTGTCCGGCGACGTGTTGAACATCATTCGGCTTTAACGGATACTGCCGCATTTTCCAAGCATCTCTAAAACGTAGCGAAAACGGCTCAAACGAAGTAGGAAAAAGGCCGAAAGCAGTGTTTACCGGGGGTAAGCGCCGCTCAAAACCGGATTCCAGCCAAGGCTGTCCGACTGCAGTAGTTTTTCAGGAGATGTTTTTCAGGGGCTGAAAAGTCCTTTTTCCTTAGGGGTGAAACACCTTGGCCAAGATTCTCGTGGTTACATCCGGCAAGGGTGGTGTGGGTAAGACCACCACCAGCGCCGCTATCGGTACCGGCCTCGCTCTGCGCGGCCACAAAACAGTGATCGTCGACTTCGACGTGGGCTTGCGTAACCTCGACCTGATCATGGGTTGCGAGCGCCGCGTGGTGTATGACTTCGTCAACGTGGTCAACGGCGAAGCCAACCTGCAACAGGCCCTGATCAAAGACAAGCGCCTGGAAAACCTCTACGTGCTGGCCGCCAGCCAGACCCGCGACAAAGACGCTCTGACCGTCGAAGGCGTGGAAAAAGTCCTGATGCAACTCAAGGAAGACTTTGAGTTCGTGGTCTGCGATTCCCCGGCGGGCATCGAGAAAGGCGCCCACCTGGCCATGTACTTCGCCGATGAAGCGATCGTCGTGACCAACCCGGAAGTCTCCTCTGTACGTGACTCCGACCGCATGCTCGGCCTGCTGGCCAGCAAGTCCCGTCGTGCCGAACGCGGCGAAGACCCGATCAAGGAACACCTGCTGATTACCCGTTATCACCCGGAGCGTGTGAGCAAAGGCGAAATGCTCGGCGTAGAAGACGTCAAGGAAATCCTTTCGGTGACCCTGCTCGGCGTGATCCCTGAATCCCAGGCGGTGCTCAAGGCATCCAACCAGGGTGTTCCGGTGATTCTCGACGACCAGAGCGATGCCGGTCAGGCCTACAGCGATACCGTTGACCGCCTGCTGGGCAAGACCGTGGATCATCGATTCCTTGATGTACAGAAGAAGGGATTCTTCGAGCGCCTGTTTGGAGGCAACTAAGCAATGAACCTTTTTGACTTCTTTCGTGCCAACAAAAAGCAAAGCACCGCGTCGGTAGCGAAAGAGCGTCTACAGATCATCGTGGCGCACGAACGCGGCCAACGCAGCACCCCGGACTACCTGCCGGCCTTGCAGAAGGAACTGGTCGAGGTGATCCGCAAGTACGTCAATATCGGGTCCGATGACGTGCACGTCGCACTGGAAAGCCAGGGCAGCTGCTCGATTCTGGAACTCAACATCACCCTGCCTGATCGCTGAGTCGATCCGCCAGGAGCCACGGCGGCTCAGGCCCCTCGGGCCTTTGTAGGAGCTGCCGCAGGCTGCGATCTTTTGATCTTGTTTTTGAAATGCAAAATCAAAAGATCGCAGCCTGCGGCAGCTCCTACGGGGAACGAGAGGTCTGAGCCGCCGTTGGCGTTTGTTACGAGGCTGTTTTAATGCCGTTGTCCAACATCCACATCATCCATCAGGACGCTGCCGTACTGGTGGTGAACAAACCGACCCTGTTGCTCTCCGTCCCTGGCCGGGCCGATGACAACAAGGACTGCCTGATTACCCGCCTGCAGGAAAACGGCTACCCGGAAGCGCGAATCGTCCATCGGCTGGACTGGGAAACGTCCGGCATCATCCTGCTGGCCCGCGACCCGGATACCCATCGCGAGCTGTCCCGGCAATTTCACGACCGCGAAACCGAAAAGGCCTACACCGCCCTGTGCTGGGGTCAGCCGGAACTGGACAGCGGCAGCATCGACCTGCCCTTGCGCTACGACCCGCCGACCAAACCGCGGCATGTGGTCGACCATGAGTTCGGCAAACATGCGCTGACCTTCTGGCGCGTGCTGGAGCGTTGCGGCGACTGGTGCCGCGTTGAGCTGACACCGATCACCGGCCGCTCCCACCAGTTGCGCGTACACATGCTGTCGATCGGTCATCCGCTGCTGGGTGACGGGCTCTATGCCCATGAGCAGGCGCTGGCGGCCTGGCCACGCCTGTGCCTGCACGCGAGCATGCTGACCTTCACCCATCCCCAGACCGGCGAGCGCCTGCGTTTCGAGTGCCCGGCACCGTTCTAAGCGAAAGCAAACCCTGTAGGAGCGAGCTTGCTCGCGATGATCCCAAGAACGCCGCGGGGCGCCAGACTTCCCGCGTTATCGTTGACGACCATCGCGAGCAAGCTCGCTCCTACAGGGGGCGCGCCACTCCACCCGCACACCACCGCCAATTCCCTGACCAATACGTTAAACTGGCGCCACTGCTGTCTGGAGCTACTTTATGCGCGAAGAGTTGAACCAAGGCCTGATCGATTTCCTCAAGGCCTCCCCTACCCCGTTCCATGCCACCGCCAGCCTTGTTCAGCGCCTGGAAGCGGCGGGCTATCAACGCCTCGACGAGCGCGAGCCGTGGAATACCGAATCCAACGGTCGCTATTACGTCACCCGCAATGACTCTTCGATTGTCGCGATCAAAATGGGCCGCCATTCGCCGCTGCACGGCGGTATTCGCCTGGTCGGCGCCCACACCGACAGTCCGTGTCTGCGCGTCAAGCCGCAACCGGAACTGCAACGCCAGGGTTTCTGGCAGTTGGGTGTCGAAGTCTATGGCGGCGCACTGCTGGCACCGTGGTTCGACCGCGACCTGTCCCTGGCCGGCCGTGTGACCTTCCGGCGTGATGGCAAGGTCGAGAGCCAGTTGATCGACTTCAAGGCCCCGGTCGCGATCATTCCGAACCTGGCGATTCACCTCAACCGAGAAGCCAACATGGGCTGGGCCATCAACGCCCAGACCGAACTGCCGCCGATCCTCGCGCAATTTGCCGGCGACGAGCGTGTGGACTTCCGCGCAGTGCTCACCGACCAACTGGCCCGCGAACACGGTCTGAATGCCGACGTGGTGCTCGATTACGAGCTGAGTTTCTACGACACCCAAAGCGCTGCGGTCATTGGCCTGCATGGCGACTTCATCGCCGGTGCGCGCCTGGACAACCTGCTGTCGTGCTACGCCGGCTTGCAAGCGCTGCTGACGGCCGACACCGACGAAACCTGCGTGCTGGTCTGCAACGACCACGAAGAAGTCGGTTCCTGCTCGGCCTGCGGTGCCGACGGCCCGATGCTCGAGCAAACCCTGCGTCGCCTGCTGCCTGAAGGTGATGAATTCGTACGCACCATTCAGAAATCCCTGCTGGTTTCGGCTGATAACGCCCACGGCGTGCATCCGAACTACGCCGACAAGCACGATGCCAACCACGGCCCGAAACTCAACGCCGGCCCGGTGATCAAGGTCAACAGCAACCAGCGCTACGCCACCAACAGCGAAACTGCCGGGTTCTTCCGTCATCTGTGCATGGCTGAAGAAGTGCCGGTGCAAAGCTTCGTGGTGCGCAGCGACATGGGCTGCGGCTCGACCATCGGCCCGATCACCGCCAGTCACCTGGGCGTGCGCACCGTGGACATCGGCCTGCCGACGTTCGCCATGCACTCGATCCGCGAACTGTGCGGCAGCCACGACCTGGCGCACCTGGTCAAGGTACTGAGTGCGTTCTACGCCTGCCGCGAGTTGCCGTAAACCCTGTAGGAGCTGCCGCAGGCTGCGATCTTTTGATTTTGCTTTTTTAAAAACAAGATCAAAAGATCGCAGCCTGCAGCAGCTCCTACACACGCACATCAATTCGGCCGCTTCAAAAGCGGCCTAGACTTCAAGTATCCCTTCGACAAGGCTGTCTCCATGATTTCGATGTCCACCTTTCACGCCATGCTGATCCCGATTCTTGCCGGGATGCTCCTGCTGGCCGTTGGCTTCAACTTTCGCGACAAAAATGCCGGTGTGTTCGCCATGTGGATCGGCATGCTGACCATCCTCGCGACCGTGGTGATCAAGATCCTCGCCAAACTCAACGAATAATTCATCGCCCTTGGCTCGCATTGATTTTGACGGGCTCGTACACTCGGTCGATCCGCTCCCTGCGAGGTTGACCGCCTAGTGTTCGCTCGTCTTTTTGCCCTTCCGTATTTTTTCCTTGTCTGCCTGATGCTGCTGCCAGTGGCTCCTGCCCAGGCGGCCGGCCTGCCGAGCTTGCTCGGCGGCCAGGCCAAGGCGCAGCCCGAAGCGCAGGAACCGCTGGGGCAGTCCCTGGACGAAGTGATCAAGTCACTGGAAAACGATCAGCAACGCTCCAAGCTGCTGGCCGATCTGAAAAGGCTGCGTGACACCACCAAACAGGCCCAGCCGACTACCGAAGAAGGTGTGCTGGGCTTGATTGGCGGAACCCTGGCCACGATCGAAAAGAAATTTTCCGGCGACGACAGTCCGCTCACACGCTGGTCCAGCGAGTTCGACCAGGCCCAGGAAGAGTTGATGGCGCTGGCGCTTCCGGCCAATGAATGGCTGCCGATGCTCTTTGCGTTCGCCATGATCCTGATGGTTTGGAGCCTGCTGGCCGCCGCGCTGATCTGGATCAGCCACCGCGTGCGCATGCGTTTCGGCCTGACTGAAGAACTGCCGCAACACCCCCGCGCCCTGGACATGTTGCGCTTTGCCTTGCGCAAGCTCGGGCCATGGCTGATCGCCCTGGTGATCACGATCTACATGAGCTATGCCCTGCCCTCGTCCCTGGGCAAAAGCCTGGCCATGGTGCTGGCCTATGCGTTGGTCGTCGGCACCTGCTTCTCGGCCATCTGCGTGATTGCCTTTTCCCTGCTCGACGGCCCACACCGCCACCGCGCCTTGTACATTCTGCGGCACCAGGCGTTTCGACCGCTGTGGCTGATCGGCAGCTTCGCCGCGTTTGGCGAAGCGCTGAGCGACCCAAAACTGGTCGACAGCCTCGGCAGCCATCTGGCCCATACGGCGGCCACGATTGCCAACGTCCTGGCAGCCTTGTCCACGGCCCGGTTCATCTTGCGTTTCCGCCGCCCGATCGCCCACCTGATCCGCAACCAGCCGCTGTCCCGACGCCTGACCCGCCGCGCCCTCAACGACACCCTGTCGATTCTCGGCACCTTCTGGTACGTGCCGGCGCTGGTGCTGGTGGCCATTTCCCTGTTCGCGACGTTCATTTCCGCCGGCGACACCAGCACGGCCCTGCGCCAGTCGCTGATCTGCACCGTGTTGCTGGTGTTGTGCATGGTCATCAACGGCCTGGTACGCCGCCACGCCCTCAAGCCCCAGCGCGGCATCCGGCGTTACGCCGTGTATTCGGAGCGACTGAAAAACTTCTTCTACACCATCCTCCACCTGTTGGTGTGGCTGGCCTTTATCGAGCTCGGTCTGCGGGTCTGGGGCATGTCGTTGATCCGCTTTACAGAAGGCGACGGCCACGAAGTCAGCGTCAAGCTGTTCAGCCTCGCTGGCACACTGCTGTTCGCCTGGTTGATCTGGATTCTCAGCGACACTGCCGTGCACCACGCACTGACCCGCTCGCGCAAAGGCCTGGCCAATGCCCGCGCGCAGACGATGATGCCGCTGATTCGCAACGTGCTGTTCGTGGCCATTTTCATCGTCGCGCTGATCGTTGCCCTGGCGAACATGGGCATGAACGTCACGCCCCTGCTGGCCGGTGCCGGTGTGATCGGTCTGGCCATCGGCTTTGGTGCGCAATCGCTGGTAGCCGACCTGATTACCGGGCTGTTCATCATCATCGAAGACTCCCTGGCCATCGACGACTACGTGGATGTCGGCGGCCACCTCGGCACGGTCGAAGGCCTGACCATCCGCACCGTGCGCCTGCGGGACATCGACGGCATCGTCCACACTATTCCGTTCAGTGAAATCAAAAGCATCAAGAACTACTCCCGGGAATTCGGCTACGCGATCTTCCGGGTCGCGGTGCCGGCCAACATGGACATCGACAACGCCATCAAACTGATGCGCGAAGTCGGCCAGAAAATGCGCACCGATCCGTTGCAGCGACGCAACATCTGGTCGCCGCTGGAGTTCCAGGGAGTGGAAAGTTTCGAGTCGGGCAACGCGATCCTGCGCGCCCGCTTCAAGACCGCGCCGATCAAGCAATGGGAAGTGTCGCGAGCGTTCAACCTGTCACTCAAGCGGCACATGGATGAAGCCGGACTGGACCTGGCGACACCGCGGATGAGCATTCAGGTCACCGCCGCCACCGGCTCCCCGGAGCAACCCTTGTAGGAGCTGCCGCATCCACCGACAACGCCGTGGGCACAATCTCGAAGCGCACCCGCCCATAGTGCAGATCGTAATGCCGCGCATACAACTCGGTGATCGACTGATTCAAATCGAAATCGAGGATTCCCGGAAAGTATTGCGGGTTCAGATAGTGCTCCACATACAGCACCAGCCGCCCGTCGATCCGCCGAGAGCGACATATCTGGATCACGCTCGACAGCGCCGGCAATTGCAGCCAGGCACAAACGGCCGCCGACGCCGGTTGCAATCGTGCCGAAATCACCTCGGTGGAAGGTACCCGCCCCTGGGCACTGACCATCGCGTGAAAGTGGCTGCGCTGCATCAGGTTGTACGCCAGGCGTGGCGGTGAGACGAACCAGCCGCGACGCTCCTCGCGATAAATCTGCCCCTGCGACTCCAACTGCAACAACGCCTCACGCAAAGTGATCCGCGTGGTGCCGAACAACTCACTGAGCTTGCGCTCGGCCGGCAATTTGCTGCCCGGAGCCAACAGGCCGTGGTCGATCTGCTCCTGAAGCACCTGGCCGATGGCTGTTACCGCTTTTGTTGCCTCGTCACGCATCAATGTTTCCTATCTGGACTAGACCAGCACCAATTCAGGGCAGAACCGCCGCGCAAACCGGCTCATTCAATAGTCTGCAAGCGTAGGCAGCGTAGATGACCAAGATGTGACAAAGCTGCCCAACGGTCGCCATTCCGCGAACTCAAAAACCTGCAATTCATCGGCCAAGTCCCTTGCCAGCCGGGGCGTTGACCATGGTCTACGCTTATCAGGCCAGTCGCGATACCGCTGAACAAAAAGTCCTCCAGGGCGACGAGCGACATCAAAGTGTCATCCAGCCCCCTTAAATTGGCTCAGGTATTGCTGACCTAGACCAACACAAACCGCAATCGCAGCGTTGAACACGACCCAAGGAGCTTCGGAATGAAAAAGCTTTTCCTGGCATCACTGTTAGGCTCGACCATCGCAATGTGCACCGCCGCCATGGCGGCCGATGATTTGAAAACCCTGGAAGCCGCTGCGAAAGCGGAAGGCGCCGTCAACAGCGTCGGCATGCCCGATGACTGGGCCAACTGGGCCGGCACCTGGAAAGACCTGAGCGACAAATACGGCCTCAAGCACATCGACACCGACATGAGCTCGGCCCAGGAGATCGCCAAGTTCGCCGCGGAAAAAGACAACGCCAGCGCCGACATCGGCGACGTCGGTGCAGCCTTCGGCCCGATCGCGGTCAAGCAGGGCGTGGTCCAGCCTTACAAGCCTTCCACCTGGGATCAGGTGCCAGCCTGGGCCAAGGACAAGGACGGCAACTGGGCATTGGCCTACACCGGCACCATCGCTTTCATCGTCAACAAGAAGTTGCTGCACGGCTCCGAAGCCCCGACCAAATGGGCTGACCTCAAGAGCGGCAAATACAAGGTGTCCATCGGTGACGTGAGCACAGCGGCCCAGGCAGCCAACGGCGTACTGGCCGCGGCACTGGCCAACGGTGGCGACGAGAAAAACCTGCAGCCTGCCCTGCTGCTGTTCGCCGACATCGCCAAGCAAGGTCGCCTGTCGATGTCCAACCCGACGATTGCCACCATGGAAAAAGGCGAAATCGAAGTCGGCGTGGTCTGGGACTTCAACGGCCTGAGCTACAAGGCCAAGATGGCCAACCCGGATGACTACGTGGTGCTGATTCCGTCCGACGGCTCGGTGATTTCCGGTTACACCACCATCATCAACAAGTACGCGAAAAACCCGAACGCCGCCAAGCTGACCCGCGAATACATCTTCAGCGACGCCGGCCAGATCAACCTGGCCAAGGGCAACGCCCGTCCGATCCGTGCCGAGCACATCACACTGCCGGCCGACGTGAAGGCCAAGCTGCTGCCTAACGAGCAGTACAAGAAAGTGACGCCGATCAAAGACGCGGATGCGTGGGAAAAGACCTCCAAGGCCCTTCCTCAGAAGTGGCAGGAAGAAGTCATTATCAATATGCAGTAATGCTGCATCCGTAGGAGCTGCCGCAGGCTGCGATCGTTTGATTGTGCTTTTTCGAGATCAAAAGATCGCAGCCTGCGGCAGCTCCTACACCGTTCAGTTTTGATTCTGGAGTCATCGCCCCTATGAAGCACAACGTCATCCTTGTGGTGCTCGACGGCCTCAACTACGAGGTCGCCCGTCACGCCATGGGGCACCTGCAGGCGTACGTCGGTGCAGGACGTGCGGCACTCTACAAACTGGAGTGCGAGTTGCCGGCCCTGTCCCGCCCGCTGTACGAATGCATCCTGACCGGCGTTGCGCCCATCGACAGCGGTATCGTCCACAACAACGTTTCGCGCCTGTCCAACCAGCGCAGCATCTATCACTACGCCACCGACGCAGGTCTTGTCACCGCGGCGGCTGCCTATCACTGGGTCAGCGAGCTGTACAACCGTTCGCCCTTCGTGGCGGCACGGGACCGTCACACCGATGACCCGCAACTGCCGATCCAGCATGGGCATTTCTACTGGAACGACCACTACCCCGATTCGCACCTGTTCGCCGACGCCGAAAGCCTGCGCCAGCGCCATGCGCCGCACTTCCTGCTGATCCACCCGATGAACATCGACGACGCCGGGCACAAGCACGGCCTCGACACCCCGCAGTACCGCAACAGCGCACGCTCGGCCGACATCATCCTGGCCGACTACCTGCAAGGCTGGCTCGATGCCGGTTATCAGGTGCTGGTCACCGCCGACCACGGCATGAACAACGACCGCTCCCACAACGGCCTGCTGCCGGAAGAACGCGAGGTGCCGTTGTTCGTTCTCGGTGACGCATTCAGCTTCGACGCCGGCGCAGCGCCGAAACAGACCGAGATCTGCGGCACCGTCTGCGAGTTGCTGGGCGCGCCCCACGACAAACCGGTCTGCCGGGAGCTGCTCAAGTGAATGCCATGACCCGCAGTAAATGGCTGGCAGCCTTATGCCTGGTCCCGTTCGCACTGTTCTTCATCGTGTTCGAGATCGCACCGCTGACCTGGGTGATGATCAACAGCCTGCAATCGGAAGAATTCGGCTGGGGCCTGGCCAACTTCAGCAAAATCTTCAGTTCGAAGTTTTACCTGCAAGCGATCCAGTACAGCCTTGAGATCAGCTTCTGGTCCAGCGTGTTCGGGATCATCATCGCGATACTGGGCGCCTACTCCCTGCGCCGGGTCGATTCGAAACTGCGCAACTTCGTCAACGCCTTCGCCAACATGACCAGCAACTTTGCCGGCGTGCCCCTGGCCTTCGCGTTCATCATTTTGCTCGGCTTCAACGGCAGCTTCACCATCATGCTCAAGCAGGCCGGGATCATTCAGGATTTCAACCTGTATTCGAAAACCGGGCTGATCATTCTCTACACCTACTTCCAGATTCCCCTCGGCGTGCTGCTGCTGTACCCGGCCTTCGATGCGCTGCGCGAAGACTGGCGTGAGTCCGCCGCGCTACTCGGCGCCGACGGTTGGCAGTACTGGCGACACATCGGATTGCCGGTGTTGACGCCGGCACTGCTGGGCACCTTCGTGATCCTGCTGGCCAACGCCCTCGGCGCCTACGCCACGGTGTACGCCCTGACCACCGGCAACTTCAACGTGCTGCCGATCCGTATCGCGGCGATGGTGTCCGGTGACATTTCCCTGGACCCGAACCTGGCCAGCGCCCTGGCCGTGGTGCTGGTGGCCTTGATGACCCTGGTGACCATTGTGCATCAGTTGCTGTTGAAGAGGAGCTACCATGTCTCGCGCTGAACTGGGGCCCGTCGGTGTCTACCACCGCGTCGTGGTTTACCTGTTGTTTGCCATCCTGCTGTTGCCGCTGGCCGGCACGCTGGTCTACTCGATCGCCAGCAGTTGGTCGGCAACCATTCTGCCCAGCGGTTTCACCCTCAAGTGGTACATCCAGCTGTGGAGCGATCCGCGCTTCCTGCATGCGTTCGGGCAATCGCTGCTGGTCTGCGTCGGTTCACTGATTCTTTCCGTGGTGCTGATCCTGCCGTTGCTGTTCGTGGTGCATTACCACTTCCCGAAACTCGATGCGCTGATGAACATCCTGATCCTGCTGCCCTTCGCCGTGCCACCGGTGGTGTCGTCGGTGGGGCTGCTGCAACTCTATGGTTCCGGACCGTTCGCCATGGTCGGTACACCCTGGATCCTGATCGGTTGCTACTTCACCGTGGCGCTGCCGTTCATGTACCGGGCGATCACCAACAACCTGCAAGCGATCAACCTGCGCGACCTGATGGACGCCGCCCAGTTGCTCGGCGCCAGCACCTGGCAAGCCGCCATCCTGGTGGTGCTGCCAAACCTGCGCAAGGGCCTGATGGTGGCGCTGCTGCTGTCGTTCTCGTTCCTGTTCGGTGAGTTCGTGTTCGCCAACATCCTCGTCGGCACCCGCTACGAAACCCTGCAGGTCTACCTCAACAACATGCGCAACAGCAGCGGTCATTTCACCAGTGCGCTGGTGATTTCCTACTTCTTCTTTGTGCTGGTTCTGACCTGGATTGCCAATATCTTGAACAGGGACAAAAGCGAATGAGCTATGTCAGCGTCCAACATCTTCAGAAAAGCTTCGCCGGCACCACGGTGTTCAGCGACATCAATTGCGAAATCCAGAAAGGTGAGTTCGTCACCCTGCTCGGCCCGTCCGGTTGCGGCAAATCCACCCTGCTGCGCTGCATCGCCGGCCTGACTTCGGTGGATGGCGGCAAAATCCTGCTCGATGGTGCCGATATCGTGCCGGTGAGCCCTCAAAAACGCGGGATCGGCATGGTGTTCCAGAGCTATGCGCTGTTCCCCAACATGACCGTGGAGCAAAACGTCGCCTTTGGTCTGCGCATGCAAAAGGTCAATGCCGATGACAGCCAGAAACGCGTCGCCGAAGTACTGAAACTGGTGGAGTTGCAGGACTTCGCCGCACGCTATCCCCATCAGCTGTCCGGTGGCCAATGCCAGCGCGTCGCCCTCGCCCGCTCACTGGTGACCCGGCCACGCCTGTTGCTGCTGGACGAACCGCTGTCGGCGCTGGATGCGCGCATTCGCAAGCACCTGCGCGAACAGATCCGTCAGATCCAGCGCGAACTGGGCCTGACCACGATTTTCGTCACACACGACCAGGAAGAAGCCCTGACCATGTCTGACCGGATTTTCCTGATGAATCAGGGAAAAATCGTACAAAGCGGCGACGCCGAAACCCTCTACACTGCGCCCGTGGATGTGTTCGCTGCCGGTTTCATCGGCAACTACAACCTGCTCGACGCCGACAGCGCCTCGAAGCTGCTGCAGCGGCCGATCAACAAGCGCATCGCCATTCGCCCGGAAGCCATCGAACTGAGCCTCAACGGTGAACTGGACGCGCAGGTGCGCAGCCACAGCCTGTTGGGCAATGTAATCCGCTACCGGGTCGAAGCCCGGGGCGTGGAACTGGTGGTGGATGTGCTGAACCGCTCGGCGGCCGACTTGCATCCCGATGGTCAGCGCCTGGCGCTTTCCATCGATCCGACGGCCCTGTGTGAGGTAGCTTGAAGGCAGCTGCAAGTTTCAAGCTGCAAGCTTCAAGTTGTAGACTGCTGACCACCTAAATCTAATTCTTGCAGCTTGCAGCTTGCAGCTTGCAGCTTGCAACTGTTCTCAGAGAGAACCCGATGGCCCTGGCAATTTTTGATCTGGACGAAACCCTGATCCACGGCGACTGCGCCACCCTTTGGAGCGAGCAGATGGGTCGCCTGGGCTGGGTCGACCCCGAGTCGTTCATGCGACAGAACAACGAGCTGATGGACGCCTACAGCCACGGCAAATTGCGCATGGAAGACTTCATGACCTTCAGCCTGGAGCCGATGATCGGCCGCACGCCACAAGAGGTCGAGCATCTGGTTGGCCCCTGGGTGGAAGACTACATCGAGCCGATCATATTCAGTGACGCCACCAAGGCCATCGCAGCGCATCGCAAGGCCGGCGACCGGATTCTGGTGATCTCGGCCTCGGGCACCCACCTGGTCGGCCCCATCGCCGAACGCCTGGGGATCGACGAGATTCTGGGCATCGAGCTGGAAGTGGCTCAGGGCGTTTACACCGGTCATACCGTGGGCACCCTGACCTACCGCGAAGGCAAGATCACCCGCTTGCTGGAGTGGCTGGATGCGGAAGAGGAAAACCTCGAAGGCGCGAGTTTCTATTCCGACTCGCGCAATGACCTGCCGCTGTTGCTGAAGGTGGATTTCCCCCACGTGGTCAACCCGGATCCGGTGTTGCGCGAGCAGGCCGAAAAGGCCGGGTGGCCCATCCACCTCTGGAAATAATCCGGCCCCCTGTGGGAGCGAGCTTGCTCGCGATGGCGGCGAGTCAGTTGCATTAATATCAACTGACACTCCGCTAATCGCGAGCAAGCTCGCTCCCACAGGTTTCTCGTTGTCAGTTCAGGCTCTCGTCAATCACCAACACCACCTTCCCCGCCACGTTATTACTCGCCAGTTCTGCAAACGCTGCTTCGGCATCCTTGATCGCAAAGGTCCTGGCAAGTTGCGCACTCAAGCGCCCCTCGGCGAACAATGGCCACACGTGCAGGCCCAGATCGCTGAACAGATCTGCCTTGAACTGATCATCCCGGCTGCGCAGGGTCGAGCCCAGCAACTGCACGCGCTTGGCCAGCACCTGGGCCAGATCCAGCTTGGCCTCGCGCCCGCCCATCAGACCGATCAACACCCAGCGACCATCCTGAGCCAGCAACTTCAAGTTCAATGCCGCGTAACTGCCACCCACCGGGTCGAGAATCACGTCGAACGGCCCCAGATCCCGCAAGCTCTCCAGATCACCGTTACGCACCACGCCGCCCTGGGCACCCAGCGCTTCGCAGTACGCCAGTCGCTCGGCAGAGCCGACGCTGACCCAGCACGGGTTACCGAAGGCCTTGCACAGCTGAATGGCCGCTGAACCAATGCCACTTGCTCCGGCGTGCAGCAAAACTTTCTGTCCCGGCTTGAGCGCAGCCAGTTGAAACAAATTCAGCCAGACTGTTGCATAAACTTCAGGCAATGCCGCCGCTTCGACCAGTGACATTCCGTCGGGAACCGGCAGCACATGCCGCCCGTCGACAACCACCTCTTCGGCCATCCCGCCCCCGGCCAGCAAGGCGCAAACCCGATCGCCCACCTGCCAGGAGGAGCCGGCGCCAACCTCGCTGATGACCCCCGAGCACTCTAGACCGAGCACCTGGCTGGCCCCTGGCGGTGGCGGATAAAGACCGGCTTTCTGCAACAAATCGGCACGATTGAGGCCCGCTGCCGCCACTCGAATACGAACTTGCCCTACATCGCATGCAGGACCGGGTTCATCAACCCATACCACTTGACCGTCAACGCCTTGCAATGCTTTCACAGTGCCTCCATAGTGAGTCTGGACTGAGCCCGAAGCTATAGCGCCGGGCTTTTTGCATTATGCGACCGGCTCCCAAAGAGCCGGCGACTTCAAAGACGGCCTAATATGCGTTATCAATTGTCCCCGCGTCGAATCAGCATGAAGCATCTGTTCCCCAGCACTGCCCTCGCCTTATTCATCGGTATCGGCTTGCTGCCGATGTCGAGCAATACATTCGCAGCCAATAGCTGGGACAAGCTTCAGCCCGATCGTGACGAAGTGATCGCCAGTCTGAACGTGGTGGAATTGCTCAAACGCCACCACTACAGCAAGCCGCCACTCGATGACGCGCGCTCGGTGATCATCTACGACAGCTACCTCAAGCTGCTGGATCCATCGCGCAGCTATTTCATGGCCAGCGACATTGCCGAATTCGACAAGTGGAAGACGCAGTTCGACGACTTCCTCAAGAGCGGCGACCTGAACGCCGGGTTCACCATCTACAAGCGCTACCTGGACCGCGTGAAGGCGCGTCTGGACTTTGCCCTTGCCGAACTGAACAAGGGCGTCGACAAGATCGACTTCACCACCAAGGAAACCTTGCTGATCGACCGCAAGGACGCCCCATGGCTCAAATCCACCGCGGAACTCGACGACCTGTGGCGCAAACGCGTCAAGGACGAGGTCCTGCGCCAGAAGATCGCCGGCAAGGATTCCAAGCAGATCCAGGAAACCCTGACCAAGCGCTACAAGAACCAGTTGGCGCGCCTGGACCAGACCCGCGCGGAAGACATCTTCCAGGCGTACATCAATACCTTCGCCATGTCCTACGACCCGCACACCAACTATCTGTCGCCGGATAACGCGGAGAACTTCGACATCAACATGAGCCTGTCCCTCGAGGGCATCGGCGCCGTGTTGCAGAGCGATAACGACCAGGTGAAAGTCGTGCGCCTGGTGCCGGCAGGTCCGGCGGACAAGACCAAGCAGGTTGCACCGGCCGACAAGATCATCGGCGTTGCCCAGGGCAACAAGGAAATGGTCGACGTGGTGGGCTGGCGCCTGGATGAAGTGGTCAAGCTGATCCGTGGTCCGAAAGGCACCGTGGTACGCCTGGAAGTGATCCCGGCCAGCAATGCGCCGAACGACCAGACCACCAAGATCGTGCCGATCACCCGTGAAGCGGTGAAGCTCGAAGACCAGGCCGTGAAGAAATCGGTCTTGAACCTGAAGCAGGACGGCAAGGACTACAAGCTCGGTGTCATCGAGATCCCGGCGTTCTATCTGGACTTCAAGGCCTTCCGTGCCGGCGACCCGGATTACAAGAGCACCACCCGCGACGTCAAGAAACTGCTGACCGAACTGCAGAAAGAGAAAGTCGACGGCGTGGTCATCGACCTGCGCAACAACGGCGGCGGCTCCTTGCAGGAAGCCACCGAGCTGACCAGCCTGTTCATCGACAAAGGCCCGACCGTACTCGTGCGTAACGCCGATGGCCGTGTTGACGTGCTGGAAGATGAAAACCCGGGCGCGTTCTACAAAGGCCCGATGGCGTTGCTGGTCAACCGCCTGTCCGCCTCGGCTTCGGAGATTTTTGCCGGCGCCATGCAGGACTACCACCGCGCACTGATCATCGGCGGCCAGACCTTCGGCAAAGGTACCGTGCAGACCATCCAGCCACTCAACCATGGCGAACTGAAACTGACCCTGGCCAAGTTCTACCGGGTTTCCGGACAGAGTACCCAGCATCAGGGCGTCTTGCCGGACATCGATTACCCGTCGATCATCGACACCAAGGAAATCGGCGAAAGCGCCCTGCCCGAAGCCATGCCGTGGGACACCATCAAGGCGGCGATCAAGCCGGCGCTGGATCCGTTCAAGCCGTACATTTCGCAGCTCAAGTCCGAGCATGACATGCGTACGGCCAAGGATGCGGAGTTCGTGTTCATCCGCGACAAGCTGGCCCTGGCGCAGAAACTGATGGCCGAAAAAACCGTCAGCCTCAATGAGGCCGAGCGTCGTGCCCAGCACGCCGACATCGAAGCCAAACAGCTGACCATGGAAAACATCCGTCGCAAGGCCAAGGGCGAAGAACCGCTCAAAGAGCTGAAGAAAGAAGACGAAGATGCCATCGCGGCCGAGGACGACAAGACCAAACCGGAAGACGATGCCTACCTGAGTGAAACCGGGCGGATTCTGCTGGACTACCTGAAACTCAACACGGCAGTGGCGAAGCACTGAATGTTAACAAACAGCTGATGGCAATTTAATGCTAACGCCCTCCAGGGCGTCATCAAACAGTCATCATTCTGTCGTGAAATACGGGACTGGCGTGCTCCTTGTCGAAAGGGACCACGCCAGTCCTTTTTTTATCGCCAGAGATCGCCATGACCACAACCGAACAGCTGAGTGCATTGAGCTCGGTCCTGACTCAAGGCGGTTTGCACAGTTTGTTCCAACCGATCATCAGCCTCTCTGAGCGGCGCATTCTCGGCTACGAAGCCCTCAGTCGCGGCCCGTCCAACAGCCCTCTGCACTCCCCTGTCGCCCTGTTCGCCGTCGCCCGTCAGGCCGGTCGTTTGAGCGAGCTGGAAATTGCCTGCCGCGAAAGCGCTTGCCGACGTTTCAATGAACAACAACTGCCCGGCCTGTTGTTCCTCAACGTATCCCCGGAATCCCTGCTCGAAGCGGCCCATCAACCGGGACGCACCCTGCAATTGCTGCAGGATTTCGGCATTCCGCCGAGTCAGGTGGTCATCGAACTCACGGAACAGACGCCGACGGATGACTTCCAGCTGTTGCAAACTGCCCTGCATCACTATCGGGCGATGGGATTTTCGATTGCGCTGGATGATCTGGGGGCGGGTTATTCAAGTTTGCGCTTGTGGTCTGAACTGCGGCCGGACTACGTGAAAATCGACCGGCATTTCATTGATGGCATTCATCAGGATGCGCTCAAGCGCGAGTTCGTCGGCTCGATCCTGCAAATCGCCAAGGCCTCGCGGGCGCAAGTCATTGCCGAAGGTATCGAGTTACCGGAAGAACTCACGGTACTGACCGAGATGGGCGTGGATCTGGTCCAGGGCTATCTGCTCTGCCGCCCCCAGGAACACGCGCCACGGGATGCCCGGGCAATGATGCCCCGCCAGGACAGCACCAGTGTTGTATTGAGCGAAGACGGCAGCGACCTCAGCGCACTGCTCAACGAGCAACCCGCCGTAAACCGGGACACCCCGACCGCCACGGTGCTCGAAGCCTTTCGCCGCCAGGCCAACCTGAACTCGCTGGCGGTCCTGGATGCACAGGGTCAGCCTTGCGGTATCGTCCATCGGCATTCGCTCTCCGATGCCCTGCTCAAGCCCTTTGCCACCGATCTGTTCGCCCGCAAACCCATCAGCCGCCTGATGAACGATGACTTCCTCGCCGTCGAGCTGAGTCAGTCGCTGCAACAAGTCAGCCGCCTGATCACAGGCCGTGCCCGCCAGCGCATCGAAGAAGATTTCATCATCACCCTCAATGGCGGCTATCTCGGGCTGGGCCGCGTGATAGACGTGCTCAAACTGATTACCGAACTGAAGATCCAGCAAGCCCGCTACGCCAACCCGCTGACGTTGCTCCCGGGCAACGTGCCGATCCAGCAATGCCTGACGCGGTTGCTGCAACAGCAACGGGAATCGGTGATCTGCTACGTGGACATCGACAGCTTCAAACCTTTCAACGACATCTACGGCTATGGCCGCGGCGACGAAGTCCTGCTGTGCCTGGCGCAATGCCTGAACGACCGCATCGACCCGTCCCGCGACTTCGTCGGCCACATCGGCGGTGATGATTTCCTGCTGGTGCTCGGCCCGGAAGACTGGCGCAAACGTTTGAACCAGTTGCTCGACGACTTCCAGAGCCAATGCCGACGCTTCTACCGCAGCGAGCACCTGGAGGCCGGCTGCTTCATCGCACCGAATCGCCAGGGCGTGCGGCAGGAGTTTGCGCTGTTGTCGCTGTCGATCGGCGTGGTGCATCTTCATCCACAGGCCTGTGGACAACTCGATGCGAGCCAGCTGGCGGAAATGGCGTCACAAGCCAAGCACCATGCGAAGAATGTGCAGGGCTATAGCGTGCATGTGATTGATAGCCTGGTTGTGCAGGAACGAGAAGGTGCTTGCCTGATGGGGCAACGGTGATTGACAGGACGCTTTCGCGAGCAGGCTCGCTCCCACAGAAGAGCAAAAGCAGATCTGCGTAAACAAGCGCTCTTCACCACTCAACAGGCCGAGCGTTAGCTCGCCTGCAGCTCTTGATCTACCCGCCCCCTCGGCAGGCTGAGCGGAGGTGTTCATCCGGGGATGGGCGCGCAGCGCCGTTCGACGCAGTCGAACTCATTGCATGTAGGTCGAAGCGAAGCCGACCGGAGGGCAATGCCCCCGGATGAATACCGCAGCGAAGGTACCCCGAGCCTCAGCGAGGGGCCGTACGTAAGGGGCGAGACTTTTTGGTTCCTTTTGTGTCGTTTGACAAAAGGGACTCGCCGTAAGGGCGAAACCATAAGCCGCCGTTACCGAAGAAACGGATATGTACACAGTCAACAAAAGACAGACCGCCTTGCAGACAGGCCCAGGGTTATAGGCCAGACTCGCGAGACGCCAACTCTTGCAACTTGATCGACGCCAACGGATGCCCGGCCTTCGCCGCAATCTCCCAAAACCGCGCCGCCTCAAGCGGATCCGGAGCCTTGCTCGCCGTCCCGGCCAAACAGATCACGCCCACTTGATACGCCGCCTTGCCATCGCCCGCCAACGCCGCCAAGCGCAACAAACGCACGCCCTCCTCACGAGCACCGAGGCCGACACCGCGAAACGTCAGGATGTGCCCATAGAAGCTCTGGGCGCCGACGTCGCCCAGGTTGGCCATGCGTGCAAACTGGCCTTCGAGCCAGCGCCAGCCCTGCGGCTGGCGAACAAACCACGACCAGTGAAACAACCGACGCGCGAGCCAGTACCCGGCTCGCGCCTTGAGTTGCAAAAACATTCAGGCCTCGGCCGATTCCGGGTATTCGTACTCGAACACCCGCACCACTTCCGAAGCGTGCCAGGACGCGGCGGCAACGCCGTCCGACGGCCCGGAAAACCGCCCGAGACGTTCGACACACTCAAAGAATCCGGTGCGCGGCAAACGGCTGGCGCCCTGGCTGATCACCAGCGAACTGCGCAAGGGCTGCTCCGCCTTGGCGTCCAGAGCCGCCAGATGCTCAAGGGCTGCCGTCAGGGTCTGCATGGCCGGAGTCGGCAGCTGCAAACGCTCCAGCAATGCCCGATACGTCAACAGATGGCGCTGGCGTCGCGCCTGATCCAGTTCGCCCAGCAATCCGTCCCAGTGTTGACGACTGATGCGTACACTCACGATTCATCCCTCCACCCTGGCACCGTCAATTCCCAAGCCAGGCTGCGACGAATCGCGGCGTCGGGCAGACGCTCGCCACTTTCGATCATGGCCAGGTAAGACGGGCTGATGCCTACCGTGCGGGCCAGCGCCTCGATGGCGATGCCCTTCCCCTCGCGCAAACTGCGTAGTTGATCCAGACCCGGAAGAATCGCGTCTGGTGTCGCCGCCTGAGACTTCGTGGCTTGAGGCGACGCTTGCTCCTTGATGCCCGCTGCTTTCAATAACGCCTGATATTGAGCCCATGGCAGAACCGCATACTCGGGCTCGCCTTCGCGTGTAATTATCTGAATATCCATCACTACCCCGTAGGACAACAACACTTAGCGAGTCGGCACTTTTCCCTAGAAGTGTAATCCTAACAGCGGCCAAGGTCGCGGGGGGCATCAATCTATGAACTCGTCGAAATCGACTCAGCGTTTTTTCGGGCCTTGCAGTTGAAGTTGCTCGGGGGTATCGGGCAGGCGCTCAACCACCGCGAGCTTCTCCGGGACCTGCCGTTTGCGCCAGGCGCGGAAGGCATTGAGCTCGTCGTCGAGTACTTTCATCAACCACGCCAGGACTGCGATGTCATCGAACATGCCGAACAGCGGAATGAAATCCGGGATCGCATCCACCGGGCTGAGGAAATACATCAGGCCCGCGACAACCGAAAGCAGCGCCTTGGGGCTGATGGCTCGATACTCGCCACGCCAGTAGGCCAGGCAGAGTGCCTGCAACAGCTTCAGGTCGTCCTTGATCTTGCCCAGTCGATTGCCCTGGCTTGCGCCTTTACTGGCGACCGCGAACAACAGGGTCGGCAATCGACCGCGTGCCAGCAGACGTCCGGCCAGTGGCAGGAAACGAGCGAAATTCCAGGGTGCTTTCATCATTCCTCCCGTTGAAATGTTATCCACACAAATTGTGGATAACCTTGTGAACAGAGCTGCTTTTCATCGCTGCAAGCCCCGTCTTACAAGGCCTGCGTTCAGATCGGGCGTTTTTTACTCATCAAAAAAAACCCATAATTTCATTGACTTGGCGGCCTTGTGCGTCTACCGCCTACACTACTATGCCTAAGACTCCGGCCTAGAGCGTCTGTTCGTTTTGTTTACCCCTGCCGAACGCCAGATGCAACAACGCCCCGCATGAGCGAGGCGTTGTTGTCGAAGCAGGCGCTGGTTACTTGGCAGCGGCGTCTTCTTTTGCCGGGTCCTTGATGGCCAGCAGTTCCAGGTCGAATACCAGCACCGAGTTGGCTGGAATCGCCGGGCTCGGGCTTTGAGCGCCGTAAGCCAGGTCAGCAGGGATGTACAGCTTGTACTTCTCGCCAACGTGCATCAGTTGCAGGCCTTCGACCCAACCCGGGATCACACCGCTGACCGGCAGATCGATCGGGCTGCCGCGCTCGACGGAGCTGTCGAATACGGTGCCGTTGGTCAGCTTGCCGGTGTAGTGAACGGTCACTACATCAGTCGGCTTTGGCTGAGGGCCATCGGCTTTCTGCACGACTTCGTACTGCAAGCCCGAAGCGGTGGTCGTCACGCCGGCTTTCTTGCCGTTTTCCTCGAGGAATTTCTTGCCGGCAGCGGCCGACTCTTCGCTCATCTTGGCCATGCGTTCTTCGGCACGTTTTTGCAGTGCGGCGAACGCTTCAACCAGTTCTTCGTCCTTGAGCTTCTGCTCTTTCTTGCCGACGGCGTCTTCGATGCCCTGGGCTACAGCTTTGGAATCCAGGTCATCCATGCCTTCCTGAGCCAGGCTCTTGCCCATGTTCAGGCCAATGCCATAGGAAGCTTTTTGCGCCGGAGTTTTCAGCTCTACGCTGGTCTGCGAATCACAACCCGCGAGTACCAGGCCAACCAGGGCCACCGCCGCCGCCAACCGATGCTGTTTCATGCTATTTCCTTGTTCATGCGCCTAAAGGGCAATCGAGTAAAGCCGCGAGCTTATCAGGCCGCCACGACCAATGGCTACCGGCATGAGAGCCGGAAACAATTGATAAGTTCAGGTGTTTAAACGCTTTTCACAATTCGGATGATGAAGCTTCTTTCATCTTGTTCCGACAGAGGCTGATTCCTGAACCTGCAATCTGGCGTAATGGCCTCTTGCCGCACCTTGGGCACTCGGGCATAACAGCATGATAATTCGACAAGGATGTTTATCTTGCGCCTCTTCCTACGCTTGCTGGTTCTCATCGCAGTCCTGCTCGGGCTGGCCCTGGCCGTGATTCTTTATTACGTCGCCAACCCGAAACTGCCGGCCTGGTCACCTGCTCAACAGGTGCATTACCTGGAGCAATGGAGCGCCGTCGACCGAGAGGCTTATTACTTTACCCCCCAGGGCACCCAGGTCAAAGGCTTGCGCTATGACTGGTTCACCGCCCTCGAACTGCCCTTCTCGCAGCAACGCTTTGCTACCCCTGAGTACCTCGCGCGCTTCGGCTTTCTGGTAGACCCCGGCCAGAAACCGTCACCGAACAACCCCGGTAACCTCCCCGCTGGCTTTACCCGGCATCAGAATGCCGGCAGCCCGGATGTGTTTCTGGACATCACCTGTGCGGCCTGCCACACCGGCGAACTGCGATTCAAGGGGCAAGCCGTGCGTATCGACGGCGGTTCGGCGCAGCATGTCCTGCCGTCCAGCGTTCCTACGCTCAAAGGGGGCAGCTTCGGACAAGCGCTGGTCGCCAGCCTGGTCTCGACCTACTACAACCCGTGGAAATTCGAACGTTTCGCACGCAACGTACTGGGCCAGGACTACGAGACGCGACACAAACAACTGCGCAAAGAATTCAAGACTTCACTCGATACATTCCTCAAAGTGGCCTGGAACGATACCCATCGCGGGCTCTATCCAACCGAGGAAGGCCCGGGCCGCACCGATGCCTTCGGGCGCATTGCCAACGCCAGCTTCGGTGACGCAATTTCCCCCGACAACTACCGCGTGGCCAATGCTCCGGTCGATTATCCGCAGTTGTGGGACATGTGGACGTTCGAATGGGTGCAGTGGAACGGCTCGGCGAAACAACCGATGGCCCGCAACATCGGCGAGGCGTTGGGCGTTGGTGCCACGCTGAGCTTCTTCGACCAGAACGGCCAGCCACTGATGGGCGATGCCCGCTATCCCTCCAGTGTCCGTGTGCGCGACCTGCACCTGATCGAAGAAACCCTGCAACGACTCTCGCCGCCGGCCTGGCCGGAAGACCTGCTGGGTGCGATCGACAAGCCGCTGGCCGCCAAGGGGCGCACCCTGTTCGCGGAAAACTGCGCGGGCTGTCATGTACCGCGAACCACCCAGGGCGAGGGACGATACGTTCAGCACTTGAAAATGCTCCCGGTGGATGTCATCGGTACAGACCCGGGCGCGGCCAACAACATCGCCGACCATCGCTTCGACCTGACGGCGCTGCAATGGAAGCAGGTAGAACTGGAAAAACTTGATGTAGAGCCAAAACCCGACGAACCACTGGACCTGAGCAAGATGTCCGTGGCCACGGGGCTGGCCTATGTCACTGCATTTGTCCGCGACCGCGCCTATCAGGACGCCAATGTCACCCCCGCCGAGCGCCCGGAAATGGACGGCTTCGGCCTGCCAATCGGTGTGCGCGAACTACGTTCGTACAAGGCCCGGCCGTTGGCGGGTGTATGGGCGACAGCGCCGTTTCTGCACAACGGTTCGGTACCGAGCATTTATCAATTGCTGTCGCCTCAGGATGAGCGTGCAACCACGTTCTACAAAGGCACTTTCGAATATGACCCGGGACACCTGGGTTACCGCACCGAAGCCTTTACCAATGGTTTTCTGTTCGACACGCGAATCACCGGAAACCACAACAGTGGTCATGAATTCCGTGCCGGCAAACTCGGCAATGGCGTGATCGGCCGCTGGCTGCAGCCGCAGGAGCGTTGGGCACTGCTGGAATATCTGAAAGTGCTGGGCGGCCCGCTGGAAGCGCAATTGCCATGACCACAGCCTCAGCCAAAAGGACGCTCTCATGCTGATTACACTCTGGCTGCGCCTGGGCGCCTTCCTCGGCAAGCTGGTGCTGTGGCTGCTGGTTCTCGGCGTGCTTGGCTGGGCACTGGCCACCGCCTGGTTTGCCTGGCAGCAGCGCGGACCGGTCTCGGCGCAGGAGTCGATTGCGGACGATGAAGCCGCGATGACCCGGGAGATCATCCAGACCGCCGTGCGCATCGTCGATCAGCACCGTGAAAGCACCCGCTACCTGCGCGATGCCCACGCCAAGGCCCACGGCTGCGTCAAAGCCGAAGTCCAGGTGTTGCCGGAACTGACCAGCGAATTGCGCCAGGGCGTGTTCAGCGAGCCGGGCAAAACCTGGCAAGCGACGATGCGCCTGTCCAATGGCAATGCCTACCCGCAGTTCGACAGCATCCGCGATGCCCGGGGCATGGCGATCAAGCTGTTCGATGTTGCGGGCAAACAACTATTGAGCGATCAGCCGGGGCGAAGCGAACAGGACTTTGTGATGTTCAGCCATCCGAACTTCTTTGTAAGTAACGTGGCCGAATACCGTCAGAACGTCGCTGCCCAGGCCGAGGGTAAAAAGATGATGGCGTTCTTTCCGGGGTGGGATCCGCGTTCGTGGCAGGTTCGCCACCTGTTCATTGCCCTGGCGACATTGTCCCCTGCGCCATCGAGCCCAACCCGGACGACGTACTTTTCGGTTTCACCCTACAAATTCGGTGAGGCCAATGCGAAGTTCCGGGTCATGCCCGATCCGGGCAGTTGCCCGGCCTACAACCTGCCGGAGCAAAACCGCAAGTTGCCGAACTTCCTGCGCAATGCGCTGAATCAACAGTTGTCGACCGACCGGGTACCCGCGTGTTTCGTCTTGCAAATCCAGCGACAGGACGCCAACAAGTACATGCCGATTGAAGACACCAGCATTGAATGGCGCGAAAGCGATGCGCCCTTCGAGACGGTGGCGCAGATCAGGGTGCCGGCGCAGGACTTCGATACACCGGCACTGAACCTGCAATGCGACAACCAGTCATTCAATCCCTGGTTCGGTATCGAGGCACACCGCCCCATCGGCGGCATCAATCGCCTGCGCAAGGCCGTCTATGAAGCTGTCAGCGACTACCGGCACAGCCGCAACGCCGAGCAATAACCGGGCAGACACAAAAAAAGCGATCCCGGGATCGCTTTGAGGACTGGACAAATGCCAGACAGCAAAAAGCCCGCACAAGGCGGGCTTTCTGTGGTGACCTGGCGTTCAGTGTTCCAGGTTACCGAATATGGCGCAGCGGACGGGACTCGAACCCGCGACCCCCGGCGTGACAGGCCGGTATTCTAACCGACTGAACTACCGCTGCGCGAAACGCTTGAAACGAATGGTGGGTGATGACGGGATCGAACCGCCGACATTCTGCTTGTAAGGCAGACGCTCTCCCAGCTGAGCT